>JAGQJT010000010.1:0-8609 GCA_020430505.1 Nanobdellota archaeon
AAATTATTAAATAATTTTTTAAAGTTATATTTGTTAGATATTTAATGAGAAGATTGGATTACAAAGAACAACTTGTGGATTATTTTAAGAGGAATCTAAAAAAAGGCTATCCTTCGGATTCTTTAAAATTTTCTTTGATATCACAGGGATATTCTAGAGTTGCAGTTGAGCAAGCTTTTACAAAAGCTAATCAAGAACTTGCAGAGAAAGCTCCCCCCTTTAAAGAAAAGCCTGTAATAATACATCAGATTCTTGATGAAAATGATAATCCCGTTCATGTTAAGAGATCTTTTTGGTCGAAATTAAAAGAATTATTTAAGTAGGTATAGAAATCTTTAAAACTCTAGATTCTTGATATATTCATAAGCCTCCATCGCATAGTGGTATTGCACTCGGCTTGAGACCGAGGCCCTTTGGGCTCACAGGTTCGATTCCTGTTGGGGGCGTCATTACTTTTATTAATTAACTTTTCTTATTTTAATCTATGAAAAAGAGGACATTTGGATGGATTTTATTAGCAGGGTTTATTCTTGCTTTGGGTTGGTGTTTTTATTCTTACTTCACTCAAGGTGTAATTCATAGTCTTCTTCAAAATGACCCTACTTCATTGATTGAATCTTTAAGGTCTCTAGGCGTATTGGGAATTCTCTTATTTGTTTTATTGGTTGTGTTAGAAAATGTCGTGGCACCAATGCCTCCCTTTGTTTTGTACGTTGCAGGAGGAGCAATTTACGGGGCTTTCTGGGGAGGGCTAATTGCTCTTTTAGGAAATGCAATGGGCTCTGCTTTAGCCTTTATAATCGCAAGAAAACTTGGTAGAGATTGGATCGAAAAAAAAGTTCCAAAAAATGTTGGAAAGCAGTTTGACAAGTTTACAGATAAATATGGCGGTTGGGCAATCTTCTTGTTGAGAGTTAACCCTTTGACTTCCACAGATTTGTTTAGTTATTTAGCAGGATTCACAAATATGCGTTTTAGGACTTTCATAATAGGAACTACTTTGGGTCTTGCACCTTCAATAATTCTACAGTCTTACCTTGGAGATTTTTTCAGTTCAAGTCCAATATTATTTAATTTGTTCTTGGTTATCGGGGTCTTTTATGTAGCAATGTTTGTTTTCCTATTCTTTTTATTCAAGAAAAATAAGAAAAAAGAAATAAAATTAACTGGAAAATAGATAGTGCAAAGTATATATTACATTATATATTTTGTATTATAATCTTCTATATATATTTCGTTGAGTCATTTGTCAACATGAAATCAAAATATTCCCATTTTTTTCAAAATTTAATAGGAAAAGAGGAAATTAAAAAAAGAAAGTACCGTTTGGAAGTTAGTTTAAACTTTGAAGAAGAAAGTAAAGTATCTTTGTCGAAAGAAGTTGAAGGATTCTCCACAGATGTCTCTAAAATTTCTTTGAGTTATTTAGAAAATTTAAAAGAATCTCATCCAGGGTTTGTAGATTATGATTTAAAAGTATTCAATAAAGCAGGCTTCTTGATTGGCATGGAATACTCCTATCAAGAAAAGTTTAGAAGCTCTTTTAGACCTTCTTAAAATCAAATTCTTTTTCTGCCATTTCAAGAACCCTAGTATCTGGGCTTAATAGATAAACATGGTCTTCCATAAACCTTAGTCCTCGATATATCTTTTGCAAAAACTCTCTCTTTGCCTTATCCTTGTAAAAAGACCAATAATGATTTGGCCTAGTTTGTGCAAGAATCTTCCAAAAGGCATCTTGAACATTTGGATTGGGATATTTTGTAAAGACAATAGAGTTGCATTCTTCTCCAGGGAAGTCTACCCCTCTAGAATCTCTTGTAGAAAACAAAGTATCGATTTTTCCCTCTTTAAAATTTTTAATCATCTTCCCTTCATTATCATCTCCTTGCATATCTCGTAAAGTTTCACGAGAAATTAAATTTTTCAAACCAAATTCAATTTTCTCTTCCTCATTTGGCAAATCTAAATAAGCATTTACATGGACTAATGTAGGTTTTTTTGCAACTTCCAAACATTTATCTAATGCTCTTAGATAGCCCTTCCTACTCTGATTTCCCTTAGAAAAGTTAGAATATTTGCAATCCATTTCCAAACCAGTTCTCATTATTTCCACATTCCCCTGGCTTTTTGTTTCAGCATCAATCCTTTCAAATTTTTCTAAACCAAAAATGCTCTTCAAAACTTCCTTAGAGTGGATAGTTCCCGACATTAATACAAGAACCTTGTTTTTCTCAGATAATTCATGCAATTTTTTTGCAAGGTTTGTTGTAACAATGTGTATAAATGTTGTTTTTTCTTGCTTAGTTATTGTGATATAGCTTTCATCTAAAAAATCCCTAAACATCCTTGCAGTTTCTAAAACCTCAAACACATAGCTTTCATCATCTAACGATTCGAACCATTTATCCTCTAAGAAAAGTTTTATCAAATCATAAATTCCAGTAGATTTCAAAGGCAAAATTCCTTTTGTTCTAATCAGATCTTCCATTCTATAATCTTTTTTAAAATGATTAATTAGCGCTAGAGCTTCATCAAATTTTTCTTTATCTTCTTCATCAGCAAGAGCTTGAAACAAAGCATTTTGCAATCTATCTATGTTAATGGTTCTTTCATTTGAGAAACTATCCAAAAATTCATCACATTCATCTATAATTTCGATTTCTGTTTTGGGTTTTCTCATTAATGCAGTTTCTAATTTGTACTTTAGTGAGTTGAAAACTATTACATCAGAATCAATGTATGAATCAAATTGTTCATAAAAAGGGCAACCAGGTTTTCTTTTGTATTGAATAAAAGTAGTTCCCCCCAATCCCAAATAACTCCTTTTCCTTACTTCATCAAAAGCTTTTATTTCGTATTTGTCTGGAAGAACTGGGCTCCAATAAGGACAAACTGGGGCAACACTCATTCTTTTTACGTCTTTTATTGTGTTAAAATTTTTCAAGTTGACTTTCTTGTTCTGATGCAAATATTTCTTTATCTTCAACCAGTTCTTTTCACGAATTTCAATTTTACAAGGAATTTGAGAATTGCTAGCAGAAATGTCATCCGCAATTGTTTCCTTCATCTCTTCTCTTCTTGCGGCAAAAATATCGTGCAACCTTGAATTTACCTCTCTTTTTATTTTGGGAATTGCATCTTTGTTATCTTCTAAGAATTTGCATTTATGATTCTTTCTTCCTGTTATTACAGATATCTTTAATTTGTCTCCATTTTCTTTTTTCAAATATTTATTTTGTTCATAATCTCTTTTGTATTGGTTTTGCAAATTTTTTCCAGGAACTACAATTGAAGTTTTTCCAAGTTCTTTTGCAAGATTCAAGGCAATTGCAGATTTTCCAGTTCCACATTGTCCATGAATAAAAATTATTTTGTTTCCTTTTTCAATTGATTTCAAAATTTCTTCAACAACATCTTGTTGGCTCTTTCCGTTAGAAAAGCAAAGCGGTTCCAAAAATTTGTCATTTTCATAAAGATTCCAAACCATAGTTGATAAAAAATTGTTTTATCTTATAAAGATTTAGGATTATTTTTGAGATTTTCCAAAGTACAAATTTTAGTTTTTGGCTTCTTTCATCCAATATTTTTCTCTATCTTGAACTATCACAAAGTCATATTCTCCAAGGGTCAATTTAACCCTTTTTGGAAAAGGGAATGAAACTTTAAGGGGATTGTTTTCTGTTAAAGACAATGTTTCGATCTTTGATAATGCGGGAGAGATGATTGTTTTATTTTTCCCAATATCCTTTTCAAAAATAAGTTCTTGAAACCCATTGTCCTTTAAACTTATTTTAGTGGCTTTTGAAAATATCTCTGAAGATTTTTCAAGGTATTCATATTCTTCTTTATCCCTGCTCAATAATTTTATTGAATAATTTCTTTCCATAGTTTTTCAATAGATTTTCCATTTAAAAGAATTATTGTTCTATCTTTTCCTATTTAATTCATAAGAAACCAACCAAAACCAAAGATTAGGCCAATAAATAAGAATGTTCTCCAAGTTTCAGCTCCCTGTTCTGTAAACAAGATTGCCAACAAAGAAAGTCCTGCAATTGTCCCGAGAATTGTTTTTTTATCTGGCATTTTCTTTTCCAAGATACTTTCTTCCACTATGCCATTTTTTAATATACTCTAATCCCATCTTGTTCAAATTTATTACATTTTCATACCTCTCTGATGCAGTTACACTTTTGCAATCTGTTAAATAAATCTTCAAGCTTTTATTTCTTGAAATAATCTTTAAATCTGAGGAAAGCGGCTGGGCATACTCTAAAATTTCTTCTTTCATCAACTCTGCAGACATCTCTTCAGGAGATTTTCCAATCTTTCTTAAGAAATCTCCTAGTTCTGAAACATCAGCAGGAATTAACAAATCTTCTGCACTTTTCATATTATTAAGATAAAAATTTTATTTAAAACTATTTCTCTACTAAAAAATATACTTCTAAAACAAAACACGCTTGCCAAACTAGAGCAATCTCTTCGGATATTAAATTAATAATCAACAATTACCCGAAGAGTGCACCTAGTCCTTCAGCAGCTGCAGCTTTAGGTTCTTCTTTTGGCTTTTCTTCTTTCTTCTCTTCTGCAGGGGCAGAGCCACTAGCAGCGGGAACAGCAGAAACTAGACTAGCGCTTTCCAATTCTTTCGCTATGTCTACGCCATTAAGACTTGCTACGAGTGACTTGATTTTTGATTCATCAACGTCAGCTCCAGCAGCCGCAACAACTTTCTTCAAATTGTCTTCGTTAACTTCTTTTCCAAGTTTGTGCAAAAGAAGTGCCGCATATACGTATTCCATTATTTATTTTCCTCCCTAGATTTATTTTCTAGAGTTTGATAATATTTATCGATGTCATCTCTAACTTCTTTAGAGAAAGCAATTAGTTCTATATTTCCATCCTTATCTTTTCTGAAAATAGCCCCTTTATCTGAAAAAGTTCCTTTATCACTATGTAAATCTGCAACTCTTAATCCTCTTTTGTTCGCATAATTTTTATCTTCTATTTCGTTAAATGTTTCATAATGAATAAAGCATCCCAAAAAATGTTCAGTATGTTTAATTATCCCCGAACCATTTCTACCAATATAAATATCTCCTTCTTTGAACCCTGAATTCATTCCAGGAGCATAATTCTTGTCTTTTTCCACTAATTGACTAATCTCCATTTTATTTCTCCATTTATTTAGCCTCAGCCAAACAAAGCACTAAGCCCTGCTCCAGCGTCAGCTTTTGGTTCCTCCTTTTTGGATTCTTCCTTCGGAGGAGTTTGTTCTTCTGCTTTTTCTTCAGCAACTGGTTCAGGTTCACCAGTAATAATTCTAATAAGTTTTCTTTCTTCAGCACTTGCTTTCCCAATCATTATTCTCAAAGTTTCTTGAGTAACATAACCAATTCCAACAGCGAAAGGCAATGCCTTTCCGTAAGCATATTTTAACTCTTCAACTGCTTTATCAGTGTCAATAATTATTTCAGTGTAAAGTATTCCAGTCTCATTATCCAAAGCTGCAATAGGGGTGAATCCAATTGAGAAAGGCTTTATATCTAATTTTCCCATTATGTCTGCAGCACCTTGAGAAATTTTTTGGCCCTCTTTAGCTACAACTTTTGGTTCTTTAATTTCAATTTTACCGTCTTTAATTTGAATTTGAATTCCCAAAGCGCCCAATTCAGAAATCGCAGGACCTGGAACTAATTCAGTTGGTCCAGCAGGAATTTCAATATCTCTTGGAGCAATTTGTCCAACTTTCGCTTTTGCAGGAGTTTTGTTTTTAATTAAAACGCCAGCCAGTTCATAAGCATCTAAATCTGAAAACAAAATAGCAATGCTATCTTCAAGCTTTTCCTTCATCTTTTTGTTTTCTTCTTTTTTAGTATCATCAATAGCTCTTAACAAAAGATTTTTTTTCGGAACTTTAACAATTGCTTTCCCTCTTAGCTTTTTTCCAATCTCCTGAAATTGTGATGCAGGGATATTTCTTATTGAAGCGATCATAACAGTTCTCTTTTTAGTCATTAAATCTTTTAGTTCTTTGACTGTAGAAAGTTTCTTTTCAGGTATATTGGCTACGGCTTTTTGGGTCATCTTATATTTATTTTAACAGGTTTAGTCATTGTGAATTTTACTTCAACATTTTTTATATTCTCTTTATCTCTTGGAAGAGCTTTTACAATTTCTTTGTAAACTGTATTTATGTTTTCAATTATTTCCTCATCTTTCATGTCTTGTTTTCCAATTGGAAGCTTTATGCTGGCCTCTTTTGCTCTTATCTTAAGACTGTTGTTTACCTTTTGTTTAATTTCATTTATTGTTTTTTCATCAGCATTCATTATAATTCCAAGTTGTGGAGAAGGCATTTTTCCAGCAGGACCTAAAGCTCTACCGAAAGTTGTTGCAACCTTTGGCATTAAACTCGCTTGAGCAATAAAGAAATCGTATTTATCAACAAGATTTTTCAATTTTTTCTTATCTGTGTAATCTTTAAAATGATTTGCAGTAATAGAATCTACCAAGGAACTATTTGTTTCCAAAAATGCTGCTATCTTTTTATCTTTTATCTTGTGAGGAACAGTTATGAAAAGATTTATTGGAGTTTTCTTGAAATCGAACTTTTGCAAATTAATAACTAAGTCAACAGTTTGGTTGAACTTTCTTTCTTTGCCCTTTCTTAATTCTTCTAGAGCACTTTTTAGTTTATTTTCGAATTCTGCCATCTTAGTATCCTTCTACAGTATGCGCCTGTTTCCAGAATCTTGGAGTTTGGCGATGTAGTTGTTTGGATGTAATTTGAATAAAAATAAGATTTATAAACCTTTCTTTGCCTGTTTTTATGTAAGTCGGATAGTTAACTCCGGAATCCTGGCATTGAATTGTCAAGAGGTCAAGCCTACAAGGAATATGATTTCTGGGTTCTGAGGAAGGTCCGCCCACCACATTAAAACCACTGAGGAAATCTCAGGCCTCGCGAGGGGTAGCTCTGGTATAGAGACGAGCGTATTAAGTTACGATGGAACGAGCATCTTGGTTGGTGCAAGGCTAAGCCGCTAAGTGGAATGTTAACACGAACTGTTTGTCGCTTGCGAAACAAAGTTCGACAGAAGGTGGCCTATTTCTGACTTACTTTCTTTTTAGAATTCTTCTTCTTAACAGCTTTTTTTGAGTTTGTTTTTTTAACTACCTTCTTTTTTGAAGTTTTTTTAAAAGTTTTATTTGGTTTCTTTTTTGGAACGGGGCCTTTCTTTTTTGTTTCTTTAACCTTCTTTTCTAAATCTTTTTTGGCATCCTTTAACTTTTCTTTTATCTCTTTTTCAAGATCTTTTGCTTTCTCAATCTTTTTATCCGCTTCTTTTAGACTTTTCTTTTTTTTACTTTTTTCTTCTTTAGCACTTTTTTTGATTTTAGCGATTCCTTCTTTCAACAGAGGAATCTGTCTATTAATATCTCTTATCATATTCTCAAATTTATTTATTTTTATATCATATTCCATCTTAGAAATATTGCTATTTTTGAAATATTTTTTTTGGGTTTGCATTATTAGGTGGTTTATACTATCTTTTTGAAATTCTAAATGTTTTATTTCTCTTCTTATCAAAATTAATGAGATTGTCTTCTTGAAGAAAAGTATCAAAGCACCTCCAACAAGTATGGCCCCCAAAACATACATCCAATTGTTCACAAAAAAAGTTTTTATTCCATTTGAAGTAGATTTGTAAAACAATCTTAATGTGGCTTGACTTGACTGAACTTCTGATAACTTATTGTAACCCTCTTCAATTAACTCCAAGGTATCTTCAAATCTTTCTTCTTCAAAGGATAAAATTATCTCTTGATATTCTTGATTCATGCTACTCAAATCAACCTCTTTCTCATATTCTTGGTATGTTTCTAAGAATACATTTAGTTCATCACTAGCTGTCTTAGAGGTTTCCATAATCTCGAGAGATTTCTCAATTAAATTATTCACTATGGTGTAATCTGATTTTTTTCCTGTTTTTTCTAGAATTAATTGCCCAGAAAATATCTGGTTTGCTTCTTCTAAACTTTCATTCACTCTAGTGGTGGGGATACCTATCTCTGAAAGTGAATTCATTTCCTCAAAAGCCTTTTTCAAATTGTTCTCTGTTTGGGTTGCTTCCTGGCTGATTGACACTACTAAAGACAAGGCAAAAATCAATAAAAACGCTGTTAAAACTAATTTTTTCACCATCTTCTTTTATAATAGGGGGATTTTCCTCTTTATTAATTTTCTCATTTCAAAATCCTTTTCTTCCTCCTAAAAATATTCTTAATTCCTTTTTTCATAAACTTCTTTGCTTCTAGCAAAGCAAGTTTCTCATCAATTTCAGTTAATCTCGAATTGTAACTTTCTAATTTCAATTCATATTCTTTAGTTTCAATCTTTCTATCTTGCATGTAATCTTTTTGTAATGATTTTATCATTTCAGTAATCTTGTTTTTCTCTTGTCCTAATTTCTTTTCTTTAGAAGTAAACTTGAGAGCGTGTGCTCTCTTTGTCTCAAGTTTAATTATCTCTTGTAAAACAGTAGACATTCTTTTGTGATATTGTTCAAGAGAAACTTCATATTCATCCATAGATAATTTCT
>JAGQJT010000010.1:8706-24988 GCA_020430505.1 Nanobdellota archaeon
AGTTCCAAAACTAAATATAAACAAAAACAAAGCAGAAAGTGAAATTTGTTCAGGATAATTTTTAAGATAATAACCTAATTCACCAATCTTACCTTTAGTTTCCAAAGCATAAGATAATTGAGCATCTTTTGATCTTTGATATGCTTTGGTAAACTCATGTCTCTCAAGAGACATCTTAGCAAGTTTAATCAATCTAGAAGAATCAGGAGTTTCAATTCCTTTTTCATTTGCTTTAGCAATTAAATCATCTAATTCAAAAATAATGCTTTGAGAATTCAAAGCATTTTCAACATTATCTTTGATAATTTTGTGATTATCCCTTATCTTTTCATAATCAAAATTTTCCAAAGAATAATTTGATTCATTATACAGCTCATCAAGATAATCCCAAGATAAATTGGCTTCATTTAATTTTATAATCAACTCTTGAGATTCATTGAGTAATTCAATAGCTTTTTCATAACTCAATTCATGAATCTCTAAAAATAGATCTTTAGTCTCAATATAATTTTTAATTCCTTTTTTACCTTTTATTGTTATTGTTAATTCTTGTCTTCCAATTTCAATATAAGTTGGAGAATTGATTTTTATAATCAATTCTATATTCTCTCCAGGCTTTAATTCACTTAATTCTTTTGGAATTATCTCAGTATATTTGCTTATTGTTCCAGATAATTCAAAAGTTAAATCTGTTAAACTAACATTTATATCTGAATTAAAAAATGGAACTTTTATTTCATTTTCTTCTCCTCTAACTAATTGCAAGTCCCTAGATGAGCTTATACTTTCAGTCTTCTGCCCTCCAGAACCTCCTCCACCTCCCCCTCCACCTGTTCCAGTTTCAGTTTCTCCAGAAACAGGCGCAACATAATCTCCATCAATAGATCCACATGCCGTTACATAAATTCCATCTGATTCCTCATAGCACAAGAAAGTTATATTTATTGAATCATTTAGTATGGAGTTATTATCAGCATCCAGAATTAATGCTCCTGTTAAGTTATATCCTCTTGAATAAAGATAAATTGTTTGAATTCCTGGACTCATTGAAGCAAGATCCGAGAACCCAAACACAACATCATTTTCATGCAAGTTATTATCTGTAATATTCTCAAATTCAAGAGATATATTTCCAGAATAGTTTGTTAAACCTGAAGGTGTTGTCCAATTAAAGCTTACATTGTACGCAGTAAGATTTTCATTAACCGCTGTAGATCCCATTAAATTTCTCAAATAAGATGTTAAAGTAAAATTAGCCCCATTTGTCAAATAAACGCTTGTGGGGGTAGAAGTTATAGCTTGATACAAATAAGGCCCATTCTGGTTTGAAACTATTGTTGCAATAGTATGTTTGGTTGGTTCTTCTGTTTCTCCTTCAAGCTCTGTAATAGTTACATTTAATGTTTCTTCTTTTACTTCTGTGCCAAAAGTTGCATTAATTGAGATATTTCTATTTGAACCAGCAGGGATAGAGTAAACAGATGATGGTTTGTAGTACACTCCATCAAAATAAACCCTTCCTTCCGCTAAATTGTAGTTCAGCCTAAAATCAAGAGAACAACCTGTCGAATATTCCGAATCTCCAGTGTTGTTTAAAGTCAAATTTCCAACAAATTTATTTTCGTCCCATCCCGCAGTTGAGCCCAAATCAGAAGTAGCAGTCCAAGTGCAATCCCAATAAACAGAGAGAGTGGTATTTTCACTGAATGAAGATTCTCCTGCACTATCATTTGCCCAAATTCTATAGGTGTAGTTTCCCTCGGTTACTGGGGTGAAACTTGAATTATATAAAGTGTAAAATGATTTTTCAGTAGTATTTGTCATAGTTAGGTTATTCCAATCAGAAGTTGAATTTTTGTATTGTAGGATTACAGTATCTAAGTTATTGTTTACATCTGATACATTTGAAACAATCACAATCTCGGTATTTGGATCTAGATTTTCTTCAGTGGAAGGATTGCTTGAATATGAAACTGTTGTAGGCTCTGTGTTAATTTTTATTTCCCCCGAGAGAGATCTAGTTAAATATTCTGCAGATTCACAAGTTATGTTATAATCATATGTCTGTGCAGATCCAAAACTCCTTTCATAATAATATAATCTCTCTGAACTATTATAGCTCATTCTTTGAGAAACCCCGTCGTCAAATTCAATCACGCATCTAGGATAAATTTCAGCTTCTCCCACATAAGAAGCATCTATAGAATAACCCAATCTCTGTGCAGATTCAGTATCCTGTGCAAATTCAAAACCTTGCCCATAACCATAATAGTTTAACCCCATTCTCAAAATCTCTGAGTTTCCTATCATACTGTCATTCAATATATTCAATTTGTAAATTTCTTCTCCTTCTTTGTTTAAAACTAAAACTCCCATTTCATAACCTGTATAGATTATTTCTTCTTCTCCATCATCATTTATATCTAAAACTTCCATCTGCCCGTAAAGACTATCTGGAAGATCATATCTCCAAACTTCCTCGCCAGATGAATTGATCAACATTATATCATATCTCTCGAAGAAAACATGTTCGATTGTTGAAGGGTTGTCGTCATAATCGATATCATACATCTCATAACTTATTGAAGTTGACGGGGTATAAGTTTGATTTTGAGTTCCATCTTCGTTGTATATATAGGTCTCACCATTCTCCCCTATAACAAACTCGTCTTTGTCTCCATCTAAATCATAATCCACAAAGTCAAAAGTTGAAGCATAACTTGCAAGCCCATCACTTGTTTTGAATTTTTTTGTTCCATTTCCATAATAAACTGCAAAGTCTAAACCATTTGCATTTATTTCTCCTACTAAATTTTCACCAGAAACTTCTGAAATTTTTATTTCATCAATCCAAACATTTGAATCTCCAGAATCACTTGTCCAGTCTTCGCTCCAATTTGAGCCATCATACGCAAAAGCTACAATACCATAATCTGTTGCTGTGCCCTTATTTATATCTCTAACACTCATAACTATCTCGTCTATTCCATCATCATTATAATCCCCTGTTTCTATAATGTAAGAGGTATAATAATCATCCGAACGGTAGAGTTCGTTTCCCAGGTAATCTAAAATAATTAAATAACCGTAACTAGAAACAATCGCTAGTTCTTTTATTGAGTCATTGTTGAAGTCTCCCGATTTCAAAATGTATCCTGCTTCATAGTCATTATTGTAAGTCTCCCATGCAAGAGTTCCATTAAAGTAATATGCACCAATGTAATCCCTTCCAGAATAGGCAAATCCATCATCAACACCGTCCCCATTAAAATCCATTGGGGCCATATCATGGTAATAACTTTCAAAACTACCAAAATCTTTTTGGAATAAATTTTCCATTATCATTCCTCTTACACTTTCATTATTTGATGAGCCAGTATAATTAGCAAAGAAATATGTTGTTTCATTTACTTCGACGACATTTTCAGAAAGCCAACCCGCATTGTCTTCAGCATCATTCTCCTGATCAAAAATATCCAAAGTCGAATTCTTTGGAGAAATCTTAAGGTTCATCGAAGATGTTTGTGTTTCATGTCCTCCCTTTTCACAGGTTATATTTGCTTGTATTGTAGTGTTCTCTAAAGAAGAAAGATTAAACAAACTGGGTTGAATTCTTTTAGATAATTCCCACAATTTGCTTGTATAATTATAATACATTAAATCCTCTTCGCCATTCAAGTTCAATGTACACATAACTTGTTGCCCAACATAAAAATATCCAGAGGGTCTTGATATTACAATCTCTGCTGTACCATCTCCATCTGTATCATTTAAAATTGTCGTTCCTACAGAATCTCCATATGTGAACCCAATATATTCATTATTATTGAAGTTTCCATCGTCTCCAAAATAAGTCTTTCCAATTATCTCTCCAGACATATTTAATATGTAATACCTATGACTAAACCCTCCTACAATTATCTCGTCTACTGAATCATTGTTTATGTCAGCAACTCTTAACGCTGTGAAATAAGAACTATAATAGGTTGATTCAAATGAAATTGCTGGTGCTGTAAAATCCCATGCAAGAGTTCCATTAGAATGATAAGCTCTTAGATTATGATAATTGCTTCCTATAAGAATATCATCATAAATCCCATTCCCATCTAAATCCACTTTTTGTATTTCATATTCATTCCCAAAAGAACCTGTTTTTACAGACTCTACACCATTTTCATCATAATATCTTAAATCTCCAGATTCTCCTACAGCAAGTTCATCTTCTTCACCGTCTTCATCTCTATCATAAAAAGTAACTGATATCGAGGTTCCTCCATCGCTAGTGTCTTTCCATCTTTGAGTTCCATTTGCCCAATAAACCGCAGCACCTCCTCTTTGATAATTTATGTAACCTACAAGATTCACTCCTGTAACTTCAGATATGTCCAATTCAAAAGGTTGGCTATTCACTAAGCCAGGATCGGGAATTGCAGTCCAATTCACTTCCCAGCTAGTTCCGTTGTAAACTAATGCAACTATCCCATTATTCGTTGTGGAGGTTCCAGCTTCTGTATCGCGAACTCCTAAAACAAAATCATTTTTCAATCCATCGTCGTCTAAATCTCCTTTTGCAATTGAGTATCCTCCATAATAATCTTCAGATCGGAAAAGAATCGAACCATCTGAACCATTTAAAACAAAAAAGATTCCTCCTGAAGAAATGAATGCAATGTCATCTTGCCCATCACCTGAAAAATCCCCTGATTCTATATCATAAGCGTAATCAAATTCATTATCTGATGAAGTCCATAATTCTGTTCCATTTGCATAATATGCTGTCACATCATCTGCCGTGGAATAAACAAAAGCAGTTCGGTTTCCTGTGCCATTTGGATCAAAAGAAACAACAGCATATCCAGTGCCTAAGTCAACAGGGTTTTTGTAAGTTGTTTGTCCTAAATCAAATCCTTCTGTGCTAGAATAATTTGCATAAAATGTTGTTTCAACTCCAGGACTTGTATAGTTATCCCTTTCACTTTCATAAAAATCTAATTCTGTCGAATGAACCGCCAAAACAAGACTAAAGTTTAAGATTAAAATAAAAATTACTAAAAGCAGTAGTTGAAATCTAAATTTCATTTTTTATCCTCTTTTAATTTTAACTCTTTCAAGTTTTCTATTACAAGAGATTTAACATACTCCGACTTTTTTATTCCTAGAGATTCAACTATTTTAGAAACTAGTTTCTCTGTCTTTTCAGAGAGGATTATCTTTATTTCTCCCATATTACTCCTTTTTTAGTACCATATCAGTGAGCAATTAGGGTATTTAAACTTATCTAAAGTCTTCCCGTATTTGTTAAAAAAAACACAACTTTTTTCAAAAGACTTATAAATGAAATTTCCCAATTTGTTATAAGATGAGTAAATCTAAAAAGGGGTTTTTCGAAAAGATTTTTGGAGGAGAAGCCAATAATGCATTTGGAAAGAAGGTTAAAGGGGTTCCAAAAAAAGCACCCTCTAAAAAAAAGAGTGTTAAAAGTTCTAAAAAGAAAGTTTCAAAAAGTAAAAAATCTGTGAAAAACTCTAAGCACCCTAAGAAAAAAGCCGATAAAGTTTTGATAGATTCAAAAATTTCTAAAAAGGAAAAAGAAAATTTAAAAAAAGTTTCAAACAAATTGAGAAAAGAAGTAAATCAAAAAACAAAAGAAAAAAGAAATATGGATAAAAAGGCTTCTAAAGAAAATTCAGAAAAAAAATCAAAAAACAAAAAAGATGAAATTCTTTTAACTGGTATAAAGGGATTTGATGCATTATTTGAAAAAGGAAATGGTTTGCCTGTTGGGGCGTCGATGTTGATTGAGGGGGGTCCTGGGAGTGGTAAAACCCTATTTTGTTTATCAACTCTTGCAAATTTATGTAAAAAAGGTAAAAAGGCTTTGTACATGAGTTTTGAAGAACCAGAAGAAAGATTAATTGAACACATGGAAGGTTTTGGTTGGCCTGCTAAAAAATGGGTTAAACAAGGATTGTTAAATGTTAGGCGTTTTGATGCTTTGGATGTTTCTAGAAGTATTGAGGCTTTGTTAAGTGCTGCTAAAAAAGAATTGTTAATTGATGTTGATCCAGTCTTTTTCCCAACAGATTTTGATCCCAATTTTGTAGTTATAGATTCTTTAACCTCTATTGCAAGTGCATTCTCTGGTCAAGAAAGTAGATTTAGAATTTATATGGAACAGCTTTTCCGTTACCTTGAAAAAAATAAGATTACAAACTTTTTGATTAGAGAAGTTTCTTCACCTTCACATATTGGTACAACCTTTAAAGAACAAGGTGAAGCAGTTTCTTTCTTGTCTGATGGAATTATTGTCATTTACAATGTTATCTATGATTCAGGTAAAAGAGGTTCTGCAATAGAAATTTTGAAAATGAGAGGAACTAACTTTAAGAAAAGAATTGTTGAGTTGAAAGTTTCTCCAAAAGGAGGAGTTTCAATTTTTCCAAATAGAATCTTAAAGAAATCTTCAAAGACTAATTTTAATTTAACTTAATTAAAATTGTAATTCTAAACATTTAAAAAACTCATTATTCTCTGAAACATATCTGGGAGTGTAGCTCAGGCTCATCTGACGATGGCTTGCGATCAACACTCAAACACTGAAGGGAGTGTAGCTCAGGGGGAGAGCACTAGACTGAAGATCTAGGTGTCGAGGGTTCGAGTCCCTCCACTCCCATTTTATCCATAACTTTTATAAATAGTTCTTCACTTTATCAAACATGAAAAAAGCGGTGAATAAAACGAAAACAAATTTTGAAACCATTGCATATGTTTTAGGAATTGTTGCAATCGTCGAAGCAGTTTTCTCACCTTTATTGGGAGTAGTTTTCTCAATAATTGGTTTGGTTTTGGCTTCAAAGCAAAAATCGCCAATGTCTAAAAAGGCTAAGGTGTTAAATTTGATTGGTTTGATAATTGGAGTTGTCTTCTTTGCAGTAATTTTAGTATTATCTCTGACAAACTCAGCAATACCAACAAATCTTTACTAAGATGAAAAACAAAAAAGCAGCAATGGAGATGTCAGTAGGAACAATAGTCACAATAGTTCTACTTATGAGTGTTTTAGTATTAGGGATTTTTTTAATCCAAGGAATTTTCAAAAGTGCCAAGGGGGCAGTGGATTTAACAGACCAACAACTTCAAGCAGAAATAGGAAAATTATTTGAAAGTGATGCGGGAGTTGTGATATACCCCACTTCCAAATATCTTAAAATAAAGGTTGGAGAGATTGATCAAGTTGGAATTGGAATAAAGAATATTGCGGGCAATACAAATGTTCCAACAACTTTTTCTTATGTGGTAAAACAAACAGACAATGATTGTGGGCTTTCTGAAGAGCAGGTTACTAATTGGATTAGCCTTGGCAGAACAGATGAAGGGATACCTATCCCTATAAGTGGGTTTGAAACTACAAGGGCCACTTTCAAAATTCCAGAATCAACTCCGACTTGTTTGGCTGACTTTAGGGTCGAAGTTTACAGGGGTGGGGAGATCTACGATTCAGAGTATTTCACAGTAGAGGTTAAAGCCTAATTTTTTAAATTACACTTTCTTGAATATTCTATGAGTTTAGAAATTTATAATACCTTAACAAAGAAGAAAGAAAAATTTACTCCGATAAAAAAAGATCAAGTTCACATGTATGTTTGTGGCCCTACAGTCAATGATGTTCCTCATTTAGGTCATGCGCGTGTTCAAATCGTTTTTGATTCATTTAGGAAATATTTAATCTCTTTAGGTTACAAAGTAAAGTTTGTTTCGAATATTACAGATATAGAAGATAAGATAATCAACAAAGCCAATGAATTAGGAATTTCAATAAATGAATTAACAAATAAAAACATAAAGGAGCATGATGAAGACTACTCTGCACTTGGGGTTTTAAAACCAGATGTTCAACCGAGGGCTACAGAATATGTTAAAGAAATGGTTGATCTTGTAAAGAGGTTGGAAAAAGCAGGTTATACTTATATTGTAGAGAGAGATGGAGTTTATTTTGATATTTCAAAGTTTAAAGGATATGGAAAACTTTCCGGAATTGATTTAACACACTTAAAAAAATCACGTGCATTAAAAGATGAATCCAAAGGCCAGAATAAAAAAGATGATAAAGATTTTGTTCTTTGGAAATTCTCAAAGCCCGAAGAACCTTCTTGGAATTCTCCTTGGGGGAAAGGAAGGCCTGGCTGGCATATTGAATGTTCTGCAATGAATCACAAAATTTTGGGATTGCCATTAGACATTCATGCAGGAGGCCAAGATTTAATTTTCCCACACCATGAAGATGAGATAGCGCAAGCCGAGGCAGGTTATGGAGAAAAATTCTGCAACTATTGGATGCATAATGGGATGGTTAATATCGATAAGATAAAAATGTCAAAATCTCTTGGAAATTTTAAAACAATAAAGGATTTATTGAAAGATTATTCTGGAGAAGTTATAAGATATTTCGTTTTAAGCACTCATTATAGGAAACCAATGGATTTCTCTTTGAAAAAATTAGATGAGTCAAAAACTTCTTTAGAAAAACTAAGAAATGCTGCCCAAGAGATAGAAGACAATGGTCCAATAAACAAAAGATACCTCGAAGAATTTAGAAAGATTATGAATCAGGATTTTAATACGGCAGGAGCAATTAATTTATTATGGATTTTAATTAAAGATAAAACTGCAAAAGGCAAAGTAAAAACTCTAAAAGAATTTGACAAAATTCTTGGTTTTAATTTTTTCAAAAAAAACAAGGTTGTGATCTCAAAAGAAATTAAGAAACTTCTTGATGAAAGAGAAAAAGCAAGGAAGATAAAAAATTGGAAAATCTCCGACGATATAAGAGAGAAAATTTCCAAGAAAGGTTACTCGATAAAGGATACTGATGAGGGTCCTGTTCTTGAAAAAAACAAAAAGAATATAAACTAGATACGACAATATTCTTAAGATTATTTAAGGAGGTGGTCTAACATGGCTGCTAAAAAAGCAAAAAAAGCTCCGGCAAAACCTGCTGCTAAAGGAAAAAAGACAAAGAAAAAGAAGTAATCCTTCTTGACTTTGGAATTTCTTATTTTATTTTTTAATTAAATTTTGTTTTAATATGAAATTTTATTCATATTATCTTTTTATTTCAAAATGTTTAAATACTCTTGAGAATTATCTTGTATAGAGGTGAAATATGGCTGTACAATTTGATTATATTGCTAAGAAGGGTTGGAAACCTGATTTGAATAAGTACTTAGTAACTTTATTAAAAGTTGAATTAGACGAAAAAGCTGTTAAGGAAGCAAGGTATTCCCATTCAAAGAAAAACTATTCTCTGATTAAACTAAAAAAAGAACTCTTTCAAGAAGCTGCTGCAACAGTTGCTGCTGAATCTTCCACAGGTACTTGGACAAAGGTTTATGATGGAAAGGAATCTGGAATTCCTTTGGCACATAAAATAAGGGCCTTGGTTTTTGATCTAGATTATAAAAAACAAATGTTCAAAGTGGCTTATCCCTTAGAATTATTTGAACTAAATAATATCTCTGGACTGTTGGCAGGAATTGTTGGCAATATTGCAGGAATGAAGATGGTCTCAGCGATGAGAGTATATGATGTTTATTTTCCCAAAAAGATGATTGAACAATTTCCTGGACCAAGATATGGGATCTCAGGTCTAAGAAGGTTATTGAAAAAACCCAAAGGTTGTTTAGTTGCCACTGTTCCAAAACCGAAAATTGGAAGGACAGATGGTGAGCAAGCTTCATTGGCAGAGGTTTTATTTACTTCTGGAAAAGGAACTTATGAAGGAATTAAAGATGATGAAAATCTTCTAAGTTTACCTTTCAATAATTTTTACAAAAGGTGTAAAATGGTTTTAAGTGAAGCTAAGAAAGCAGAAAAGAAAACTGGAAATAAAAAATTCTATTTGTGCAATACTACTCATTCCGATCTTAATGAAATGTTGAAGAGAGCGAAATACATTAAACAGAATGGGGGTATTTTTATGATGATGGATGTTGTTACTACAGGTTTTGCTGCTGTAGATACCATAAGAAGAAATAATCCAGGGCTTGCAATTCATGCGCACAGAGCAATGCATGGATTTTTAACAAGAGATAATTCTCCTGGAGTTCATGGGATGGGAAAACTTTATGGGTTTAGTGTTTCTATGATTGTTCTCGCAAAACTATTCAGATTGCTTGGAGTTGATTCTTTGCATGGAGGTTCTCCTTTAGCAAAGATGGAAGATTATGGGGAGGCAAAATATATTCAACAAGTTCTTCAAGAAAAGAGTTTGAAACCTCATGATAAAATTCCAACTTTAGGTCAAGATTGGCAACACATTAAACCTGTTTGGATGACTGCTTCAGGAGGAATTCATCCTGGAGATTTTGAAACAGTTTTAGATTCTTTGGGAGAGGATATAATTCTTCAATGTGGAGGAGGTCTTCTAGGCCACCCCGACGGTGTAGAAGCAGGAGTTATCGCAATAGAAGAAGCAAGAACAATCTATGAACAAGGAGTGCCTTTAAGACAATTTGTTAAAGACAACCCTGAAAGTCCTTTGGCAAGAGCAGTTGAACATTGGGGTTACGGTCCTAAGATAGTTTATTAAAATATTATTTCTTACTTATTTTATGAAACCAAGAGAATATACCTTAGAATCTGGAATTAAAATTTTACTTGGAAGAGATGAGAATAATAATGACGAATTAGTAAAACAATTTCAAGGAGAAGAAAATTTTATTCTGCATACAGTTGCACCCGGAAGTCCTTTTTGTGTTATGGATGAAATTTCAGAGAAAATAGGTAAGAAAGAAATAAAACAAGCCGCAGTAATCTGTGCAGCAAAAAGTCAAGATTGGCGAGATAATAAAAAATCTGTTAGGGTTCATTTGTTTACTGGGAAAGATGTACATAAACCAAAAAATGCAAAGGCAGGTTCTTGGACTTTGAAGAACAAACCAAAAGTAATAAAAGCAAAGAAAAGGGAGATAAGACAATGGTTATCAGACAAATCCAATTAGGGAAGAATGGTTTAACAGAAAGTTTTTTAGAAAATTTAAAGAATCAATTTGAAAATATAAATAACATAAAAGTTTCAGTTTTGAGATCTTGTTGCAGAGATAAAGATGAATTAAAAGAAATCTCTAAAAGAATGTTGGACTTTTTAGGAAAAAATTATACTGCTAAATTAATAGGGTATACGATTAGTTTAAAGAAATGGCGTAAAGATATGAGGGATTAAATTTATAAACCCTTTTTGGCCAATTATATTTCAGTAAATCGTTTTAAAACGAGTCTATCGCTGTGAAGCGAGCTAAGAAGATGACAAAAGTATTTGAACTAGACACACATGAGTATAATTTAAAATTAGCTGAAGCCTTAAAGAAAGTTCCAGAATTTGAGACTCCTGAATGGGTTTTATTTGTTAAGTCTGGTCCTGCAAAGGAAAGGCCTGTAAACGATCCAGACTTTTGGTATAGGAGAGCAGCCTCTGTTTTGAAACAAATTTACAAAAAAGGTTCTTTGGGAACAAATAAATTAAGAACAAAATATGGTTCTAAGAAAAATAGGGGTATGAGGCCTGAAAAGTTCCAGAGAGCAGGCGGAAAAATATTAAGAACGATTCTTCAACAAGCCGACAAGGCAGGTTTTACAGAAATTCAAAAACCGATAAAAGGAGTAAGAAGTAAAAAACCAGGAAGAATTCTCACTGAACAAGGAAAGAAATTTTTGGAGGCAATAAATTAAAATGCCAATTAAAAATTTTGAGAAAAAAAAGAAGCTTGCAAAGCACGGAAGAAGAACTAAGTGGGCTCCTGTTTGGGTTGTTCTAAAAAAATATGGCCCTGGTAAAAGAGTTCACCCTTCTGCAACTACAAGAGTTAGAAGATCTTGGAAGAGAACAAAGTTAAAAATTAAACCTAGAAAGATGAGAAAGTCTCATTTCGGATAAAATGGCTGAAAAGAAAACTACTAAATCAGAAAAAGTTGAGAGAGAATATGTAATCCCCTTGAGAGAAAAGTGCAGGTCAGTGCCAAGATATAAGAAAACTCCTAAAGCAGTAAAAACCGTAAAGCAATTCTTGGTTAGACACATGCAAATTCGGGATAGAGACTTAAATAAAATTAAAATTGACCCTCTTTTGAATGAAATGCTTTGGTTTAAGGGGATAAAAAACCCCCCTCACAAAATTAAGGTTAAAGCAATCAAGGATGGAGATATTGTTAAAGTTGAAGCTGTTGAATTGATGAAAAATCTTGAGTTCAAGAAGAAGAGACTTGATAAGAGAGAAACAAAAGCTAAAGAAGTTCTTGAAAGCAAGAAATCAATGATGCAAAAAGCAAAGGAGCAAATGCAAGCTCCAAAGGAAAAGAAAGAAGATAAAGATGCAGATGGAGTAGATGATAAAGTTGAAGAGAAAGAAAAGCAAAAATCTGTTGAGGCAGCTGCAGAAAAGCAAGCTAAAGAACAAGCAAAGAAAGAAAAGCACATGACAAAACCTAAGCCATTAAAGCAAAAGTCTGCAGAAACAAAAGCCTACAATCAACAGTCAAGAGGAAGATAGTTTTCTAGAAGAAACAAATCCGATTATCCCTATTAAAATTAAAACCACTCCTAAAATATTTGTTGTTGAATTATAATTTCCAATAACATTTCCAGTTATGTTGTAGGTTCCAATTATCCCCCCTGCAATTAAAGATAAAATCGAAATTGTTTCAACCGTTTTTTCTAACTTTCCCGTTTTTTGTTCTGTTAATTCAGGATGCTTTTTGTGAATGTATTTTTTAATATCTTTTGAAAGTTGTTTTCTATTTTTGATGAATTCTTTACGGATTTCTTTATTTTTAATAGGAATTGATTTCAAAAAATAGGATTTTTTTAAGGGTTCATATTCGTCCATAATTCCCCCGTTTTTACCAGAATCCAATCCAACTTTTTCATCGCCCAACACAATTAGATTTCTTTTTTTGAACTTTTTTATATTCAATACTTGATAACCTAATGCGGAAAGAAATATTTTTGGTTTTCGTTTAAATTTAGAAAAATATTCCTTAAAAAAATTCTCCGCTTTTAGCAAAGTTTTTCCTTCATAAATATGTTCATCCAAAATGAGGATTTTTTTGTAATCTTCTGGTTTTTTGGTTTTTTCATATCTTTTCCCATTTTCTCTGATGGGCTTCATTTGTTTAGCTGCTAATTCTGGAGTTAAAGTAAAACCCCTAATTTGATCATCTGAACTAAAATTAAAATACCTAATTTCAGGATTCTCTTTGCCCTGCTCTTTAGCCAATTTCCTCAAAGTATAAGCTAAAGACCTAACTCCTTTGTCTAAACCTACAATCAAAGTATCCTTATTCCACAAACCTCTATTTTCCAATTTCTCAAGAAGCTGATAAGATTTATCTATAAATTCTTTGTTTGTATCATACTCATAGACCATAATTTTTCAAAAGAAAATAACTTTATAATTTTTCTCTATTTCAAAACTTTTCCAGTTTGTTCTGACCAAAGATACAAATCAAGTTCTCCTAAATTCAACCCAACTTTTTCACTAATTTCTTTCAACAAATTCTCAATTTCCAAATATTTTTTCGGAGTTATTGTTTTTGGTCTTTCAATTAAATCTTCCTCAACCAACAAATTAATTATGTGCTTATCAATTATTGCAACATTCAAATATCCTATATTCCTTAAGAAATGACTCGCTTCTTTCATACCTAGTCCTTTAACATTTTCAACTAACCAAAGTCTAATAATCTTTTCATCTCCAAGTTCTTTTAACTTTTTTCTAATGTTGTTTCTTAATGGCCGAATTTCATAAATTCTTGAGGCTCTTTGCGGCCAAAATCTATGGCCCATTTCTCTAAGTTTTATTTTTAATTCTTTCTCGGAAAGTTCCCAAAATCCCTCGTCAATTTCTTTTTGAATTTCCCAGCTTTTCTCAGCCTGGAAATTTGCAGTCATTAAGCAAAAACACAATTCTTTGAAAAGATCTTCATTTTTAGAATTTCTCAAATTTTTGAATTCATTTATTCTTTCATCAATTATTTTCTTCAAAGGACTTTTCTTCAATTTTTCAATTCTTATTATTAATTTTTCCATCAAATTTTGAGAATTCTTTGATTTAAAAGTTTTGAGATAAAATTATAAATCTCTCTTAGTAAGATTACTGATGATAGAGAAAGTCTTCAGAAAACAAAAGAAAGATCATACTTGTGGTCCAGCATCTATGGGGATGTTACTGAAAGCAGTAGGCATAGACGAATCTGAGGAAGAACTCTCAAGAATGTTAAAAACTAGTGAAGCTCATGGCACGCTTCCCGCAGAATTTCCTAGGTTAGCAGAAAAATATAAGTTAAACTATTTGGTTAGAAGAAATTCAGATTTTGAGGATTTAGATCACTTAAAAAAAAGAAAATATCTTGTAATTTTAATTTATCATATACGAAAAGAGAAAATAGATCATTATGCTGTATTTAAAAAAATAGAAAATGGAAGAATTTATCTTTTTGATCCTTGGTTTGGGAAGAACAAATCTTATTCTTTGAATTATTTTTTTAATGTTTGGAAGTCTTCAGAGATTTATGGGGGGGAAAAACGTTGGTTATTTGCAATAAAAAAAGAAGTTTGAGCCATAATAAATATCTTTATATTATAACAAACATTAATAAAGTTGTATGAATTATATTTCATATGAATAAAAAGGTTTTGGCATCCATAGGAATTGCTTTAGTTTTGGTTGTCGTTTTTTTGTTTGTTAGAATGCCTGCAGATAACATGAACGAGGATATAAATAAATACGTAACAAAAGAAGGCGGAACAGAGCCAGCTTTCCAGAATGAATATTGGGATAATAAGAAACCTGGAATTTATGTAGATTATAATACTGGAGAACCTCTATTCTCTAGCTTGGATAAATACGACTCTGGTACTGGTTGGCCAAGTTTTACAAAACCAATTACTGGTTCTTCGATACAAGAAGAGAAAGATACTTCTTTGGGAATTGAAAGGACTGAAGTAAAAACAGATGAATCTCATTTAGGCCACGTTTTCAATGATGGGCCGGAAGAATCTGGAGGAAGCAGATATTGCATTAATTCTGCTGCTTTGAAATTTATTCCTTATGAGGATTTAGATGAGGAAGGCTATGGAGAGTATAAAGATTTATTTTCTTACGAAGAAATTGTTCTGGCAGGAGGATGCTTCTGGGGCGTTGAACATCTTTTAGAAGAAACTCCTGGGATTGTTTCAGCTACTAGTGGTTATGCGGGAGGAACAACTAAGAATCCAACTTATGAACAAGTTTCAACTGGAAAAACAGGGCATGCAGAATCCGTAAAAGTAATTTATGATCCTAGCATAATTTCTTTAGAGGGGGTTTTAGATATCTTTTGGAGATTACACGATCCTACTCAAGTGAATAGGCAAGGTCCAGATGTTGGAACTCAGTATAGGTCTGCAATATTTTATACTACAGAAGAGCAAAAACAAATTGCAGAAAAAAGCCTTTCAGAGTTTAATGCAAAAAAAGTTTTTGATAAGCCTGCAGCGACTGAAATTACAGAGTTAAACCATTTTTACAAAGCAGAAGATTACCATCAAGATTATGTAAATAATCATCCGGGATATGTTTGTCACACTTTAAGAGAAGAGTGATTATTTTACCCTTTTTATTTCATCCAAAACTTCATCTTTGTGTCTTTTAGATGTATGTGTTTTTCCAAATTGAACTAAAATCCAATTCAAATCTTTGTGTCTTTTTTTTGGAAATAATTTTTTCAAAGATTTTTCAATTTCTTCTTGCTTTCTGGAATGAGCCCAATCTAAATAGTTTGAAATATATGTGACATGAGTATCTACACCAATTTCTTGTTTTCCCAATTCCGCCAAATAAACGTTTGCAGTTTTTCTTCCAACTCCTGCAAGTTCAACAAGTTCTTCAAATTTCTCGGGAGTTTTTCCTTTGTGTTCCTCAAGTATTTGTTTTGTGCATTTCAAAATATTTTTTGATTTGTTATTGGCAAAATTCACGGAATAAATTAATTCTTTAACTTGTTTTTCATCTAGTTTAGAAAACTTTTGAGGTGTAGGAGATTTCGTGAACATTTTTTCACAAACTTTTATTGTAGTTTCATCTCTTGTTCTAGCAGATAAAATAATTGCAATCAAAGTTTGCCAATTGTTCTTCCAACCATCAGCAGCTAAACGCATTTTTCTTCCTCTTTTTTTCAATTCTCTAAGTTGTTTCAATGCAATTTCTCTAGAAACCATATATTTTTATAGAATTTTTAATATAAAAAA
>JAGQJT010000011.1 GCA_020430505.1 Nanobdellota archaeon
ATCTAATCTAGCAATGGCTGGTTCCTACTGAAATATGCCTTCGTATAGTCTTGTTTAGTTTGTTGACGGAGTAAAGTACGGATGAATTTTGCAGGGGCAAATGCTTACGGAAATTTTTCCAACTCAGAACCTGTTAACTGCTTAGAACAAGAAACAGGGTACGTATGTAAGATACGTTTCCGAGACCTGAACAAGGGAGACCAAAGTTAAGGTCCCAAAATTCATATTAAGTGTATCTAACGGTGTTTTGAACCTGAGACACTGGGGATGTAAGCCCAGAAGCAGCTATCATTTAAAGAAAGCGTAACAGCTCACCCATTGAGGTTCAGAGCCCGGAAAATGGACGGGGCTAAATATGATACCGATACTTTGGAGGCATTCAAGATTGAATGTTCTGGTAAGTAGGCGTGGTTTTTGTGCAGAAGGTTTTTCGAGAGAAAGGCTGGAACGAAAACCAATGAGAATCCTGGTAATAGTAGGATGTGATTATTCTGAGAATGAATAACGTCGAAAGGGCAAGGTTTTCTTGGCACTGTACGTTAGCCAAGAGTTAGTCAGACCCTAAGTTGTACCTTAACTGAATACAACGATGGATGACAGGTTAATATTCCTGTACTAATTGAATTTTACATAGTAAGGTTCGCTTCCGGATAAGTTTGCACTCGAAAGAGTGTTCTAGAAAGAAATTGTGTGAGGGTAATCCTAAGACTGCAGTGAATTTCTAGATCGTTGCTGATTCCAGGAGCCAGTGAAAAGATTTTACTCTTAGTTCAATTAACTGTACCCCACAACCGACACTGGTGCCCAGGCTGAGTAGGCCAAGACGTGTAAGATAAAACCAACTAAGGGAATTCGGCACATTAGTCCTGTAGCTTCGGCTGAAGGGATGTCTATTTTTGTGAGCTTCAGAAATGTGTTTGCATTAATAGATCTCAGTAACAAGGACGGCCCGACTGTTTACCAAAAACGTAGCCAAGTGCTAATCCGAAAGGACGTGTATACTTGGTGAGACCTGCCCAGTGGTGGTGTCTAAAACTCCTTTTCAAGGGAGCTAAGGTCCATCAAACGGCGGGGGTAACTATGACCCTCTTAAGGTAGCGTAATGCCTTGTCGTATGAATTGCGACGCGCATGAATGGTTTAACGAGGTTGTCGCTGTCCCTAGTTGGGGTCTTCTGAAAATATCACTCTGGTGCAAAGACCAGAGACACCTAGTGGGAAGCGAAGACCTTGTGGAACTTTACTGCAACTTGTTGTTGTAATTTTACTGAAATTGCATAGCATAGGTAGGAGCGTCGAGTCTGTCATTTCGGTGGCGGAGGAGCGACTTTGTAATACTACCCTTTTTTAATAAGATTGCTTACTCTTTAGAGGACAGCAGCAGGCGGGCAGTTTGACTGGGGCGGTGCCCAGCCGAAAAGATATCGGTTGGACCCAAAGACAGACTCATCTAGCTTGGAAATCTAGAGTTGAGTGCGAGGGCAAAAGTCTGTCTAACTGTATTTTGAACAGTAAGAAATGCAGAGTGGAAACACGGGCCTAGTGAACCCACGTGCTTTTTTAATAGAAGCCGTGTCTGATAGAAAAGTTACCCCAAGGGTAATAAGCTGGTCGCTCCCGATAGTCCACATTGACGGAGCGGTTTGGTATTTCGCTGTCGGCTCTCCCTATCCTGCGCGTGCAGCAGCGTGCAAGGGTGTCGGAGTTCACGCATTAAAAGGGATCGTTAGCTGGGTTAAGAACGTCGCGAGACAGTTTGTATGATATCTACTAGGTGTGTAGTTGTCTGAGTGGAACAAGTTTCTAGTACGAGAGGAACGGGACTTGGTTGCCTCTGGTGAGCAGTTGTTAATGGCAGGCTGCATAGCTACGCAATGTGCGGATAAGAGCTGAATGCATCTAAGCTCGAAGCCGTTCGCAAAACGAGACAACAAAGGCCGTCATAGAAGATGACGTTGATAGAATTCTTGTGTAAGATTCGAGTGCGCAAGTGCGAGTATTTCAGCATAGAATTACTAAAAGCCTCAATTGAATTTTTAATTAAATTCAGATATTTCCTGAAAATTAGACCTTTCATTACTTATTCTTCATTGTAATAATTCTTAAAAAGATTTGAAATCAAAAAATTTTATGGTAAAAGAAATAAGTTTGCAAATTTATGAATTGAGAACAATAACTCTTAGAAATGGAACAACCTATAATTTAAAAGATCATAAGTTAGAAGACATACTTGCAAAAACGGAAAAGGATGGAGAAAAGGCATTTGCCTTTGCATATTATTCTATGGACAATGAACATCCAGGATTAGATTTAAACGAAAAAGAGTTTTATGAATTAGGAGCGAGTAGAGAATTGTTGAAAAAAGTTATTCTGAAACGTTTAGAATAAAAATATTAACGCAATTATTCCTGCGACTAACAACAAGAATAATACAATCATAAGCTTAATTCTTAATTTCTTTTCTTTTTTACTCAAGTCTTTCCATCTTATCCTGTTCTTTTTCCATTCTTTAAAATGAACAATCCCTATTATTGAAAATATTAAACCTAATGCCCAAAGAATTGAATTATTTACTATCAAACCAACTACTAACCAAACAATACCCATTGAGAACATTGCTGCATAATCGGGTTTTCTTTTTCTTTTTTTAGATTTAGCAATCCTTAGAGTAACAATCATAGCCAATACAACAAGAATTAATGCTATCGCCCCAAGAGTTATCAAACCTCCAATGTTCATCTTAATAAGAGGAAAAAAGTATTTTTAATAGTTTTGATTAGTTAAAATTAAAAAGAACAATGATTTTATTAAAACATGGCAAAGAGATATCTAGTTAAGTCAATCACAACGTTGATTATTTTCTCTGTGGCTGTTATCGCAGCAGCAGCATATTTTCTGTTCAGTGAGGCTCTTTCAGGAGTGGCTTTTTTAATTTTGGGATTGGCAGGTTTAGGAATCTCAAGCTTAGTTAAAATAGAAATGAAATCAATTTATCCCGATATAGTATTCGGATTGATTGACAATGGAATTTTAGTTTTCTCTGCAGTATTAGGAGGGATTTATGGAGGAATTGCAGGAGCAGTCATAGGAGGAGTAGCTGGAAATACAATTACAGATGGAATTGGAGGAATCTTTGAAGGAATAATTGTTGAAAAACAAAAAGCAGACAAATTGAAATATGATAGGAATTCATTCTCAACAATGATTGGGAAAGTAATTGGCTGTTTAATTGGGGCGGGAATAGGACTTCTTTTGATTGAACTGACAAGATGGATTTTCTAAGAAAAATTCCTTTTATGGTTTGTTAATTCTTTTCTTAAGATCTCTTCATTAATTTTATCCTGTAATCTTGAAATTTTTTTCGAGCTTGAATTTTCATATCCTCTTGGGAAATTAATTTGAAAAGTTGCTCTAATATTCAGAGACTTAAACAATACTAAGATCATTAATACGACAAAAGTGGTTATAATAATTCCTCTTACAAGGCGATCAGAAAAAAATTGAGTTTTTGGAATTTCCCTTGCAGGTTCAGCATTTCCTAAAAAATGGATCAAAAGAAAAATTATAGTCAACAAAACAAACAAAGTAAAAATAGTTATTGCAATTCTTAAAATCTTTTTTGAGTTTGTTTTAGAATGAGGATTTCTTCTTTTCTTTTTTTTATCAATAAAAATTAAAATTGAGATTAAGGCGAACAAACAGATTGCAAAGATAATTGCAAATTTTGAAAATTCTCCATCACCATCAAAATCAAAGGGGGCAAAACCCTCTCCATTATTCTCGCCTAGATTATTGTCTCCAGAATTATTCTCTCCTGCCTCCAAAATGGCATTTCCATTTAGAAAATTACCCCCAGAAGATCCAGAACTCCCAGAAGAGCTTCCTTCAGAAGGAATAAAAAAAGTATCATAAAAACTGTCCCTCCTACTTCCAAAGTTGTAATAATCCGCATGACACTGCAGAACATAAGAATTTCCCGGAACAAAACTGGAAGGAACTAAGAATGTTTTCTCAAAAGTTTGAAGAGTTTTGTTTATCATTTGATTGAAGTTTAAAGCACTATACTCAGAAGAGCCATCATAAATATAACAAGTAAAATCAACTTCTTTTTGAGAAATCGTTTGATCTTCAACTTGCGCAGTTATATTACAATCCATATCTGAACCAAGATTAGGTTGGGAAGGGCATTCGACAGCCAAATGAAAAGTGCCAGTCTTATTCTCTATTCCTTCTAGGGCTAAGGCCTGTCTTTCTTCATAATCATGAAAAACAAGAGTAACATTATACCATCCGCTTTGATTAAGATTTTGATTTCTTAATTCTAACTCTAAATTCCCATCATCTGGAAACTCAAGATAAGAGGGAACGCTTTCATTATTATAATTTAATACTGAAATAGATTTTATGTATTTTGAAACAATAAATCTATCAAGATCAACCCCTTGAATTAATTTCCTTATATTTGGATCGAGAATTTCATCTGGAGAGATTAACCTTATGTCTATGTTCCCTATGTTTGTGCCATTCCAATCTTCAAAAGAATCGTCACTTAGATTGATTATTGAATTGTAGGTTAAGTTGGAAACTTGCTCCCAATCAACCTTTAAATTTAATTCAGTACTATTGATATAAAATAAAGGACTAGTGGTAGGATAAACTAAAATCCTTTCTCCCCCCTCGCTTATGACCCATACATTTGATGACGCGTAACAAGAACTAAAAGTTCCTTCATATTCCCTTATTTCAGGAATTATAAATCTTTTACATTGCATTTGGGTGGTATTCGAATTAATCCCTCTATGATCATAAGACTCTCCATCACTAAATAAAATGCTTCTATCCAAATCATCATTATTGTCCTCCCCCCTTGAGCACCTTACCTGGTGATCAATTTCTAAAGGGATCCTATTTGGATAATCTAAATTCGAGACATTTACACAAATATGAATATAGTCCCTTAGGTCATATGTTGATTTATCTGTGATAGTATTCACTGAAAGATATGTTTGAGTTGTAAAGAAATTTGTTCCTGTCCCAACAGAGTTTGAAATTTCATTTCCATCTTCATCAAAACAAGAACTAGAAGTTCCAGAAGCTCCACAAAAACAACTTGCCCTTACTATGTAATCTCTTCCCTCATCAAAAGCATTTAAATTTAAATTAAAATCCTTTTGCGCGAAACCATTGTGTGCGATATCTGAACCTCCGATAATCGGCAACTCAGAACCATCTTCTAAATCAAATTGGCAATTTGCGTTATTTATCTTCTTTCCATTTTCATCTTCAACAATTGCTCTTATTCCAAAAATCTTTCCTATAAATAATTCTAGATCGGAAGTGATTGTTACATTTTTTATAATAAGAGAACTAGCCCCAGCAGTTTCAACAACTGTAAAAGTATCAAATCCTTCTAAAGAAGTCAAAGTCAAACTAACATTGGCTGAAGTCCAATTTTGCCCAAGAGGGATATCTAAGGTTTCAAAAAATGATTGCGAAACGACATTAGGTGTTGTCCCCGTATCAGTTTCTACAACTGAGGTTCCGTTATTCCAAACAACAGTATAAGCTTCATTCTTTTCGCTTCCCAGACTACAGGACATTGTTGCAGTTGCAGTTTCCCCTCCAAAATAAGATTCTTTATCCAAAGAAATTGTACATGCGGCATTAACAAATGAAACAACTGCTAAAAAGATAAAAAACAAAATGAAAAATTTTTTGTGTACTTTCACCATCTTTTATATCCTGCAATATATATTTTAGAGAGTATATCTTTCTATTTAAATATTACTTTTAGTTAAAATTAAAAAGGTCTATTCATCTTTGTAAAAAAATAATTTTCTAATACAATAATCCTTAAAAAGAGATTTTTGTTTTTTTAGTTATGCCAAAAGATTTAGGAAGAAAATTTGCAAGGATTCCATTAGCAATTATTTCAAATTCAAGTTTAAGGTTTAAGGCGGTTGAAACAAAAGAGGAAATTACTTATTATGCCCTTGCCGCAATTAATTTAACTAGGTCCATTTTAAGAGGAGGGCTTGTTGGAGGAATTGCAGCTAATGAAGCATCTGGGGGAAATCAAATTGCAACTTGGGCAGGCATAGGATTTGGTGCTCTTGGGGATGGGATGCAAAATCTTTTAAGAGAATGGTATCTTAAAGATTTAAAAGAAAATAAAACAGAAAAATATGATAAATTAAAATCAAAATATGAAAAATGGGGGCTAGCATAAAATGGAATTAGTAGCATTATTATCTTCTGGACAAGGAACATGGGCGCAAGTTTCTGGATTAATGAAGTACGGAGATTGGGAAAAGGTTTTTATTATTGGAGACGAGTTTGGTAAAAAATTTACTCACGAAAAGCCTTTTGAATTTATTAAAGTTGATTTGGGAAAACCTTTGAAAGATTTGAAAGAAGAGCTTTCTAAAAAACTTCAGGGAAAATTTCAAGGAATGGAAGTTGCTTTGAGTGTTGCTTCAGGTTCTGGTAAAGAACACATGGCGTTGATTTCTGCTTTGATTAATTTGCCAATTGGGATTAGGTTTGCTGCTTTAACTAAAGAAGGTGTGATTGATTTGTAAAATGAACATGACCGAAATTGAACCAATCGCGCTATTTGATATGGACCAAACTTTGTGCGATTATGATTCTGCATTAATAAAAAGTTTAAATGAATTGAAATCTCCACACGAGCCAGAATATAAACTTCCGTTGAGAGACAATATGCCTGATTACATAAAGAACCGTGCTAATTTAATAAGAGCTTCTGGAGAATGGTGGGAAGATCTTCCCAAATTACAACTTGGATGGGATATATTAAAGGTTGCGCAAAATTTAGATTACAATATTATGATACTCACACAAGGACCAAGAAGATTTCCTGAATCTTGGGCGGGAAAGAAAAAATGGATAGGAAAACATCTTGGAGAGGACATGGATGTGACAATTACAAGAGATAAGGGATTGGTTTATGGAAAGGTTTTAGTCGACGATTTCCCCGAATACGCTGAAAGATGGCTAAGTTGGAGAGACAGGGGTCTGGTGATAATGCCTGTAAATGAATTCAATAAAGATTATTCACATCCACAAGTCATAAAATACGATGGAACAAATATTTCGCAAGTAGAAAAAGCCTTGTTGGTAGCGAGAGATAGAAAAAGAGGACAGAAAATAGATTTTTCAAAATTCAAATGACAAAAAAATCTCTTCTTTCTTAATTTTCAAATCTTCTTTTTTCCGACGAGAGAATAATAAAACAGTGCTTCTTTCTGCTTCACCCATAATTTTCCAATCTTTATCCCACGATTTTAATTCTTTTAAAAGTTTTTTTCCAAAAGATTTTATTTCTTCATGGAAGGGTTGTTTATCATATTGAAATCTTTTTCTTGAATAACCTAAGGATTTGAATCCTTTAACATGAACAAAATCTGGGTCGGCCTTTCTTATTAACTTAGCATATTCTTTGACATTTTCCTCGGCCATATTTGTAACTTTATCCAATTTACCGTCGGTGTTCAATTCTCTAACAAGAGTTAACCTAATTGCTCTTCTAACTTTTCCTTTTAACTTTTTCATTAAATCCAAAGTTTCATTGAACTCTTTCCAAGCGTCTTTTTTTCTCGAGTTATGCCAAATTTTGAAAAGTTTTTCATTTGGCGCATTTGTTGAAACTGTTAATTGAGTCGGTAAAGCATTTTGTTTTTCCAATTTATTTATCATTTCTGGATTTTGACCGTTAGTAACAATAAAGGAAATTGCTTTTCTTTTTCGGATTTCTTTAATCAATTCTGGAAGTTTTGGATAAAGTGTCGCTTCTCCAGATAAAGACAAAGTAAAAAGATTTGGTTCTGTTGATTCTTTGTATTTTTCTTTTGGAACATTTTTGTCTCCTTTATGACCAATCATTAATTTTTTTCTTGCTTTGATTATTTTGTCAATAATTTCTTTTGGCTCGTCGATTTTAACACCTTTCATTGTTCCACCTAAATTATATTCTATAGGCCTCCAACAATGTAAACAAGAATTTTCACACCACATTACTGCAGGAGACATTTGGCAACATCTATGGGAATCAATTCCATAAAACTTTTCTTTCCAACATCCTCCTTCGCCTTTCAAAGATTTTTTTGTCCAACGACAAACTTGAACTGCAGATGAATTTCCAACTAGGGAATAATGCATTTTCTCAAGAGAATCTCTGACTTTTTTTGGTATCATTAAAATTTCAGTTAAATTTAAATTAAAAGAGTTTCTATTGAATATATGGGGAGATTTAGAAAGACTATAAATGAAATTCGTAGTAAATCTTTTCCAGAAATAAAAGGCAAAATTCTTCTGATAATTATTCCTTTTCCCATACCTGGAGGATCAGTTCATTGGCCTTTGCCAAGATTAAAATTACTTGCTCTTACAACAAAATGCAGAAAATTAGATGATATGGTTTTAAGAGGAATAATAGCACACGAACTTTCGCATCTTTCTGCATTTGAAAAATGGGGCTACAAAAAATTCTGGAAATTTTACAGAAAAGCTACCAAAAAAGAAGTAATTAAACATGAGAAGGATACTGATAAACTTACAATAAAGAAAGGTTATGGCAAAGAGGTAATTGCGACTAAGAAAAAAGCAAAAGAACTCTTAGAAGGAACTAGATGGGAAAAGTATTTGGACAATTATTTGACCGAAGAAGAAGTTAAAAAATATATTAAAAAATTAGAGAAATAAGGAATTTTAGAGTTTTAGAAAGTTATTTCTGGCGTGTAGTCTCTGAGGATTCTAGAATTAAATTTTGTAAAAACTTACTGGGAGATCTGAGAGTTCAAAAAAACCTCCTTCCCTCAATTCTCCAATTGAATAAGCATTAACTTGTTTTCTTTGACTTTTATAAATAAGTCCCTCTAAAACATATTTATCAAGTTGATTATTCAAAACATTTAGTAAATTTTCTTTTTCAAATAAATCCTTTGTTTTTTGAATTATAAACGAACCTCCAATTTTTTCTGGATTTACTTTTGTTCCATCTTCTTTTTTCCAAGATTTATTCTTCCAACTTATCCTTTCTAATTTGTTTTCTTTCATAAACTTGTTATCACTTTAAAGTTTATAAGTTTTTCTAATTCTAGTCTTTCCTGCTGATTGTAATAAACTAAATAATCGCGATAACCCAGTAAACCATAATCAATAAAACAAGGAACAACAAGAACCATGTCAACCATTTGAAAGAGTTTCTTGCTGCTTTTTCTGATTTTGTCAATTTTAGAACGGTTAAGTAAAAGAATCTTCCTCCGTCGAAAATTCCCATTGGAAGCATGTTAATTAATGCTACGCTGAATGAAATCAAAACTAACCACCACAACAAATCATAAATGAATTGTGCACCTTCATAATCTTCAGCATAATAAATATGGGGCTTTTTATAGAAATTTGCAGAAGTCAAGATTTTAGTCATTAAACCTTGTGATTGCTGCAAGAAGGTTATTCCTATCCAAGCAGTTCCAGGATTTTCTGGGTTTTCTTCTAAAGTTATCTGGTAATCAATTCTTTCTCCATTAACTTCTGTTGTAAGAGTTATTTCTTCTCCAATTGAGTACTTACTTAATTCATTTGAAAAATCTTCAATGCTAGAAATTGAATTTCCATTAACACTAATTATTGGACCATATAAATCTGATTTTATTGCCGGTGCAGAATTATACAAAGCGACTAAAGAACCGTCACTCGAGGAACCTCTCAATCCAAGATATTGTTGTTCGCCAATAGAGAAATTTGCATTTTCTGTATCATCTACCAAATCTGCTATTTGAGCATAAGAAGGATTATCTAAAGCAATCCCATTAACCATTGTTAGTTGACTTGTATTTACAATTTCATAAGCATAGCCATCAAAAACTATTCCTGAAGCAGTAAATGAAAATGAGAAGAAAATTGCAACTAGGATTAGTCCGATTATTGCTGTTAAAGTATTTGCGAAAGTTCCTGCTGCAAGAACAACTCTCTGGTTATGATTACTTGCTTTGACCATGCTTTTTTCATCTTGTTCAACAAATGCTGCCAAGAAAATTGGTAGGAAGAATGGAAAGAAGCCAAATCCTGTTGATTTTATTTTTATTCCGTAAAGCCTCATGTAAATTCCGTGAAAAAATTCATGAGGAATTGCAATTGCTGCAATTATAATTATCCAGTATATGAAATAGAAAGGAGGAAGGAAATTTAATTTGAAAACTTGAGGCAAGTAAGGAATCAGAGGAGTTATTGGAGGAATTTTTATTGCTCTGACAATGTCTGCATTGAACAAGTAAATCCAAATTATTCTTATGAACATCCAAAGCATTAAGACAGTTAAGATATACCCAAGAACCACAATAATGTAGCTCATGACTTTCAGAGTTTTTGGATGTTTTTTCGCAGTGTTTTCGATTAACCTCATTCCCCATTTTGTTCTATAAAGCAAAAGCCATCCGTCTTTCTTTACATTTTTTCTATTTCTATAAAGGAACATTCCTACAAAGAGAAGAAAAACTCCCAATAAAACTAAATCTAAAACAACAAAATTCATTTTTTCACCTTAACTTATTTTAAGAAAAATTTATTTATAAAGATGATGGATTGGATTTTATTTGAAGTATTGAACTTCTAATTCCTTTACTGTTGAAAAAAAAGTAGATTGTTCTTCTAAGCCATCAATTTTTCTATAATATCTAGCACCTGTTGGTTTTAATTCTTCAATTGCATCGCGAATTGACTCTGTAACTTCTTCTTCATCCATCTCTTTTGTAAAAAAATAAGGCACCTTTATTGGCTCTCCAAGTTTAATTCTTCCCTTTTCGCAAGATATTTCTTCCAATCCCATTAATTTTCGATAAAGAATTTATTTATAAGAATTTATATCATAAAGAATTACTTCTTTTTCAAAGTTCTGAAAGAAACTTTTTTACACTTTCGGCACTTAACTTTACCTTTTAGAATTTTCTGAGGATCAGCTTTCATTTTAGTCTGACACTTTCTACATACGAAAACATTCTTAAATTTTCTATTTTGAGCTTCAGGTATTTTTGTTGCCATGATTATTTTAGAAAAAGTTTGTTTTTAAAGCTTTTTGCTTATTTAGATTTCCAAATCACTTCTTGATAATTTGGGTCAATCATTTCGAGAGGTTTTCCTGATGAAGCATCTATGTAAACAATAACTCCAGAATAATCTGAAAGCCCCTTTTCTCTAAGATCAACAAGAAGATCTTTACTTTCAAAAAAACTATTCTCACTAAAAAAATTACTTAAAATCTCATTTTTATATTCTGCCCTTTCATTACCTCCAGAAGTATTGGGAACAATTATAATTCCTCCCCCATAAACTTTAATTTCTCCAACAATTGTAATAATTCCTTTTTCTTTCAATTGATCTGTAATGCTTTTCATAAATTTAATATTCGAAGAAAGTTTATAAAAATTTATATTCAAAACTTAACTAAAGCTTTCTCTTAAGAATTAACGTGCCTTCAATGTCCCAGTATTCGACATTGTCATTTGCTACCAATTCACCTTTGAGTTCTTCTGGAACTTCAACTTCGATTGTCTCAAAGCTTTCCAAATCCATAACACTAGCCTTTCCTTCAGCAATTGAAAGGACTTGGGCCTTGTTTTTCATAACCATAGGAACTTCAAATCTATCATGGCCAGGAACAACAAGAACTTTTTTGTTTCCAGTAATCATGTGCGCAGCTTCAATTCTACACTTTGCATGCCCATGTTTACCCGTTTTAGAAACATCCATCTTTTTCACTGTAAAAGGTTGACTCTCCAAAAGAATATTTGTACCAACTCTTGCTTCTGTAGCGTTTATTATTTTTGCAACCATAAATGAATTAAAAAAAATAGATTTATAAACGTTTTTAATTAGAAATAATCATGGCACTAAAAAAGAATGATTTCATAGAGATTGAATTTATTGCAAAAATAAAGGACGGAGGAGTTTTTGACACAAATATCAAAGAGGAACTTGAAAAATTGAACCCTCAAGCAAAAGCAGCACCTTTTGTTTTTTCCATTGGACACGACATGTTTCTAAAGGGAGTTGATGAATACCTAATGAATAATGAAATAAAAATTCCTTCAGAGCATAAAATTGAATTGACTCCAGAAAAAGCTTTTGGAAAAAGAGAACCAAAAATGATTCAATTAATGCCTTCAAGTGTTTTCACGGCGCAAAAAGTTAATCCTCAACAAGGAATGACTTTCAATTTTGATGGAAGAATTGGAAAAATAATCTCTGTTTCTGGTGGAAGGGTGAGAGTAGATTTTAATAATCCCCTAGCGGGACGGGACGTAGTTTATGACATTAAAATTTTAAAAAAAGTTGATGATAAAAATGAACAAATTAAAGCATTAAATGAATTTTTCTTCAGAAGAGATTTCAAATTTGAAGTAAAAGACAAAAAATTAATATTAGAAGCAGAAAAAGGAATGAAGCAATTTGTTGAACTTTTCAAAGACAAATACAAAGAAATTTTAGATTTAGATTTGGAAACTAAAGAAATTGAAAAGAAAGAACCTAAAAAGGAAGAGAAAACAACTGAAAAATAATCACAACAATTTTTATAAAGAGACTTCTACTTTTTGAGCTATGGAAGATGTTTATCAAGGCTATCAGTCTGAAGATACTAGTTCTAAAACGAGAGATATTGATAAAGAATTAGCCGAAATTATAAAGAAGCAAACTGCAAAGATCAAAATAATAGGTGTCGGGGGAGGAGGAAATAATTCTTTGAGCCGAATGAGGGAAATTGGAATAAAAGGTGGGGAAATGATTGCTGTGAACACAGATGCTCAAGATTTACTTTATGCTAATGCAGATCAAAAGATTTTGATTGGAAAAGAATTAACCCAAGGTTTGGGTGCTGGAAGTAATCCAAGAATTGGACATGAATCTGCAAAAGAATCTGAAGCAGAAATAAAGAAAAAAATTGCTGGTTCCGATATGATCTTTATAACGTGCGGTATGGGCGGGGGAACAGGTACTGGTGCTGCTCCTGTTATCGCAGGATTGGCTAAAAAACAAGGTGCTTTGGTTATTGGAGTTGTGACAATGCCTTTCACAGTTGAAGGTCAAAAAAGAGTTGAAAACGCCGTGGAAGGTTTAGAAAGAATGCATTCTGTTGTTGACACTTTAATTGTAATTCCAAACGATAAACTTTTAGAAATTGCGCCTAACTTGCCTTTACATACTGCTTTCAAGATTTCAGACGAAATTTTAACAAACGCTGTTAAAGGGACAACAGAATTGGTAACTACTTCTGGCTTGGTTAACTTGGATTTTGCAGATATAAAAGCAGTCATGGTAAATGGAGGAGTTTCTTTAATTGGAATGGGGGAATCGGATACAGAACACAGAGCAGAAGACGCTGTTAAAAAAGCTCTTGAAAACCCTCTTTTAGATGTAGATATCTCTGATGCAAAAGGTGCTTTGGTGAATGTTGTTGGGGGATCAGATATGAGTTTAGAAGAATGTAAAGAGATCATACAAGTTGTGGGAGATAAATTAAGTCCTGACGCCAAAATGATATGGGGGGCAAAAGTTTCAGAGGATATGGCCAAATCGATAAGAGTATTGTTAATTATCACAGGGGTTAAAAGTTCACAAATACTTGGACAAGGAGACCCAATTGAAAAGATTAAACACCGAGAAATAGAAGAAGAATTGGGTATAGAATTCGTTGATGATTAAAATGAAATTTTCAATAAAATACGACGTATATGTTAAACATTCCAACACTCCCAATCCGAGTGAAAGTTTTAGCAGATGGAAAAAAGTAAATTTTAGGGAATTTGTTTCTTCTGAAGAGATTGAGAAATATTTAAATTCTTTTGTGGGATATAACCTAGAAATGGATTGGCTTGGATCAAGTTCGAATAAAGGTGCGAAGGGAAAAATGATTATAACCATGGCACACAAAAATAGAAGAGAAAAGGACAGAAAAGATTTGACCAGCATGTTTAAGCATTTTAAGATAGAACCGATTTTATTTTATTCCGAAGATTAACTTTAAAAACAATTATCTCTAAGTTATCTTATGAGTATGGCTACAAAGACTAAAGCATTTTGGAAAAAGTGTAAAAGAGTTTGGATGGTTTTAAAGAAACCTTCTAAAAATGAATTCCAAATGATTGCAAAAATTTCTGCAATCGGGATAGCTTTATTGGGAGTTATTGGTTTTTTAATCTCCATAATTATGAAAGCTTTTGAATAACAAAGTTTTATAAAGCTAAAATTTCAATTAATATTACTACTTCTTAAGTATTGAGAGGTAGTGGAACCCACAGAAAATGATTTACGTTATAAAAGTCACAACAAATAAAGAAGATAGGGCAGTAGAAACCATAGCTGAAAGAATCATAAAAAAGAACATTAATGCATTCTCTGTCTTAAGACCTCATGGTTTAAGGGGTTACATAATGCTCGAGGCCGAAGATAGAGATTCTGCTGAAGAAGCCGTTTATAATTTACCCTATGTTAAAGGGATTATTGGAAAGACAATTGGTTATGAAGAAATTAAAAACATGGTTGAAGCAAGAGCTTCTGAAGTTACAATTAAAGAAGGAGATATTGTTGAGATTATTGGAGCTACACTAAAGGGTGAAAAGGCGAAAGTTTTAAGAATTGATAAACAGAAAGAAGAAGTAGTAGTGAGCTTGTTAGGTGCGGTGATTCCGTTACCAGTTACAATAAGTTTAGATAACGTTAAAGTTATAAGACGTGAGGAGGATGAAGAATGAAAGCAATAAAAGAAATGTATTACAATTTAAAATTGAATTCAGTTAGCAGAAAAATCAAAAAAGCATATTCTAAAGCTCTAGAAGAAGTTGGAAACAAATACTTTGAAGGGATAAAATATCATAATAAAATGAAAAGTTTAATTATAGAAAAATCAAGTATTGAAAAGAAATTGGAGGCAATTGAATTAAAATGAACATACTTAAAAAACTACACAAAAAAATACAAATCCACTCAATTGGAAATAATATTAAAAGTTTAGAAAGAGAGATTGCAGACTCAAAGTTTGTTCTTTATCTTAGAAGAAATCCTGGTCTTAAAGATGAATTAGAAGGACAAACAAATCCTTTTACAGGAATTAATCCTGTTCAAGAGTATCACCGTTACTCTGGTTTTTCGAACCATGAAATTAGAGACCTTATAGAGAGAGATAATAAAAAGAAACAAGAAAAAATAAATAAAAAGGTAGTTCTAGAATATGAACTAGCAGCATCATTATAAAATGCAAATAAAAATCTTAGCCGACGGAGGAGCAATGAAACCAGGACCAGCTTTGAGTCAAAAGTTGGGCCCAGCAGGAATTCCAATAAACAAAGTTATTCAAGAAGTTAATGAAGCCACTAAGAATTTCAAGGGAATGAAAGTTCCAGTTGAATTAGATGTTAATCCAAAAACAAAGGAATTCGAAGTTTTAGTTTTTTCCCCACCAGTTTCCGAATTAATAAAAAAAGAACTTGGAATAACAAAAGGATCTGGAGATCAAGCAAATTTCAAATCTGCAAATGCTTCAATTGAACAAATTATTAAAGTTGCACAAACAAAATTGCCAAACATGCTCTGCAATGATTTAAAGACAGCAGTTAAAACTGTCGTTGGAAGTTGCGTTAGCTTAGGATGTTTGATTGAAAACAAACCTGCTAAAGAAATTGAAGCAGAAATTGATGAAGGCCTTTACGACGAACATATAAACAAAGAAATTACAGAAACCCCTGAAGAGAAGAAAAAAGAATTGGATTCAAATTTTAGCAAAATAAAAGCTGAACAAGATAAAAAATTAAAGGCTGCAAAAGCGGCAAAGGAAGCTGAAGAAGCGAAGGCCGAAAAGAAAGTAAGTAATGCTGCGGCTGCCGCGAAGAAATAAATTAAAACTTTATAAAGCTCCAAAACCCTATTTTGATATCAGGGGGCTATGGGGTAGCCTGGTAGCCTACGAGGTTTGGGACTTCGTGACCCCGGTTCAAATCCGGGTAGCCCCACTTTAGAAAATGCCAACAAAATCAAAAAAAACAAAATCAGCCGGAAGATTCGGTGCAAGGTATGGAAAGAAAGTAAAAGACAAATTAGTTAAAGTAGAGGTTAAACAAAGAGTTAAACAAGATTGTCCTTTTTGTAAAAAGAAGGGAGTAAAAAGATTGTCCAAAGGAATATGGCATTGTAAAAAGTGCGATAAAAAATTTGCTAGCAATACATACTACTTGGACAAGGAACAAAAATAAAATGGTAAAATACAAATGTTTTAAATGTAAGAAAGAAAGTGATAGTGAAGACCTCAAAAAAAGATTTGTCTGCCCAGGATGTGGAAGCAAAATTTTCTACAAACCAAGGTCAAAAGTTAAAAAAATAAAAGCAGAGTAGTATTAAAGAGAAAAATGAGCAAAGAACAAAAAATTCAAGAAATGCAAAGAATAGAACAAATTTTGCAGAATGTGATGATGCAAAAGCAGTCAATTCAAATGGAATTGGCAGAAACATCTTCTGCACTATCTGAAATTGAAAAAACAAAAGATTCTGTTTACAAAGTTATCGGACAATTGATGATAAAAAAAGAACAAAGTGAAGTTAAAGATGAGCTTGATAACAAGAAAAAACTTCTTAATTTAAGATTAAAAAATCTTGAGAAACAAGAAAAAGATTTTGTTGAAAAAGCGGATAAGTTAAGAGAAGAGATTATGGAAAACTTAGAAGGCAAAAAGTAGTTTTTCATTACATCAAAACTTATAAGGGATAATTTTTTTAATTAATTCATGGATTTAGGGAAATTTTTAAGAAAAGTTTTTCTTGTGAGTTCTTTAGCAGGTTTTGGATTATCTTCTTACTCCCAAAAAAATTGTGATTTTTCAAAAAAAGGGTTGGGAGAATTAAAAAAAACTGAAATAAACTTTAACACAGGAAATGATCAGTTTGGGCATGGCCTTTTTGCATTTATGAAGAATAAAATAAAAAATTTCTATGGAGAGGATAGGAATGGTGATACTTTTAATGGAGATTTGGGGATAAAATTTGAATTTGTCCACGGTGCAGAATTAGAATCCTCAATTGATTCAAAACTGATTGTTATGGAAACTTCTAAAGAGTTTAGAAATTCTTTTTTTCCAAAAAGTATGAACAATCAAAATTACGCGCCATTATTTGGATTAACTTCCTCTGAAATTTCTCTATCTGCAAAATCTAATAAAAATCAAAGAGGGATTTATCAGAAGGGCTCAATTGGATATCACTTACTACAATTCGGAGAATCATATATGGGGACGATAATGAAAGAATGGCATAAAATGAGTGGTGCAAGAGTTCCAGAATTTATCCTAGACGGAAATCAATCTTCGATATTTTTAGAATATACCTTAGGGTTGGAAAAGTCTAAAAGAATATCAAGAAATTTAAATTTTATACTAAAAAGTGAAATTCCAATTAGACCTTATTTTGGATTGAATTACAAATTTGTAGAAAAGTATGGAGAAGAAACTTTTTTTCAAAAAAAAGGAGAATCTTTATGGGAGTCTTTTCTTTACTTCTCAAAGATTGGTTTTAAAGGAAATATTGCAATTGAAATCGGATTAGAAGAAAAAAATCCAAAAGCCTCCCTAGAACTATTTGCGAAATATTTTCAACATGTTCCATTAAATATTGAAGAAAATCTTCCAAAAACAATAAGAAAAGAAGATTTTGGTTATACAAATTCTTCGAAAGAGTTTGGGGGAATCATTGAAATAAAATTAAAAGAGAATTCAAACTATAATTTCTATGGATATTTGGGAATGGAGATAAATAAAACTAGATTGAATTCAATAACAAAAAAAGAAAATGAACCCAATTACATTTTTGGGCTAAAAATAAACCTTCTGAAAAGGTAAAAGAATATTACAAAAAATCCCCGAAATCTTTATAAACAATTCACTTCTAAATTATTTATGGTGTTCAAAAAAATAAGAGATGCTTTCTCAGGTTCTCGAGATGACGTCGGTGAAGATTATCTAGAGATTGACCTTGAGCAAGAAAAAAAGGATAATAAGGTTCTTGTAAAATTATTTGTTTTAAAAGACTATGAGGATGCTAATTTAGTTCTTAATGCTCTGAGAGAAGGATACACAATTGCAATAGTAGACATAAGGAATTTGAAGAAAAAAGACCCAATTGAGCTTAAGAGAGCAATTTCAAAGATAAAAAAGACTGTTGAAGCTTTGGAAGGAAGTATTGCTGGATTTGGAGAAGTTATAATTGCAACTCCTTCATTCGCGAAGATTCCTAAAGAAGTTATCTCTAGAAAAGACGCTCCTAAAAAAGACATGGATGATTTCTATTAATTTGTTATTTAGAAATAGTAACATTTTTAAATGAATTTTGTTAAAGGTTTTTATGATAATGCGTAATACACCAAAAGGTAAAGAAATTATAAAGAAATATAAAGTTCCTAAAGAGAAGATAGCTTGGGCTGAAAACCATTTTGGAAAGAAAGTTGTTTCAAAATCATTGGAAGAAGTAGCTAAAACTCTTGAAAAAATTCCCTATGGGATAGATCATAGGAGGGATAATCTAAAAGGAACTGCTAGACAGACTGCAAAGGACATCAAAGAAATTCATGGAGAAATTACCTTTGAAGAACTAAAAACAATAAATGAAGGGTATTATCATACTGCAATATATAATATTGCAGAATCAAAGGATAGAGGTTTTCTTAATTATGCTAACAATTCTCATATAAACTAAACTCTCGCCATAGAAAAAAGAGACTTTATGGCAACAATTATTGTTGCGGGAACAAATAAAGCCAACAATGCAGCAAAAGTTGATGAAACAAGATCCCCAACACCTATGCCAATTAATGAACCTTGAACGCTCTCCATACCAAACCTACTTGTAATTACTATAATAGCTCCTATTATTAAGAATGACTGAGTATCTTTACTTGAGACATTTATTGAAAATCCTACAAATAACCCTAATAAGACCAATATCGCATAAATCTGAGGACTATATTGACTTATTTTTGAGAGGGGAATAAAAGAAGAGGTTGTTGCTCCTATTATCACGGCCAAGATTACTCCAGCCAAAAATGCCCACGCTCCCCAAGAATTTTCCTTTGCTTTAAGAACCATTTTATCGTTATAGAGTAAACATAATTAGGGTATATAAAATTTTTGAAATTATCTCATTTTAAGTGTATTTTGAATCACAGAAAAATTTATAAACCATAGTAACTGCAAAATGATTACATTAAAATGAACAAGAAAATCTTGACCTTAATGATTGCAAGCCTTTTAGTGCTTGTTGCAGTAGTTAATTTTTCTAGCGCGACTGAAATCAAAAATGTTAATCCTAGTGAATTGACCTTTGATGGAACTTCTTTTACATTCGATGTTGAGTTTACTGAAAATGGAACCTATACTTTGGATGTTGAAGATTTAGTTGAAGGAACTCAAACAGTTGAGTTTTCTTTAATTTTAGCCACTTCTACAATTGAAATAATGGAAATAAATGATACTGTTACTTCTGTGACTAAAACTTTTAATGTGGAATACAATGCTTCAGATTTTATCTTTAGATTTGGAAGGGATTATTCTACAAACGTGATTGTTTACAACCATACAGACAATTCTGTAGTAGATCAAGAAATAATTAAGTTTGAGGAAGTAAACTATTGTGAAACAATTCCAAATGTTTTAGGATATTTGGATTTGGATGTTGAAATTAACACCTTAAATGGATTTGGAGATGATGAAAGCTATTGGTATCCTTATGATGAAATCGAAGTGGAGGTAAAAGTAGATAATAATTATAACTGGGATGTTAGGAACATAGAAATTGAATGGGCTCTCTATTCAACAAATGGAAAGAAAATAAAAGATGACACTTTATCTGATTTTAAACTTAAAGATGGAGATGACAAAACAGTAACATTTACATTTAAATTGGATGAAGATATAGATGAATTTGAAGGAGAAGATGCAGTTTTGTATGTAAAGGCTACTGGAAAAATTGATGATAATAACGCGGGTGTATACGATAATGAAGAAACTTGTTATTCCCAAAATATTGAAACTGATGTGAGAGCTGATGAGAACTTTGTAATATTAACAAATTTCAAAATAAATGAAGCAGAAGTTAAAGATTTGGTTTTTGAAGATTCTGCATTTTCTTGTGAGCAAGAATTGACTATCACTGCGGACGCATGGAATATTGGAGACTCAAATCAAGATAATGTAGAAATCCATGTATACAACTCAGAGTTAGGAATATCGGAAACTATCGATGCAGGTGACATTGATTCATATGACAATTCTGAGATAAGCTTTACATTTTCAATTCCTGAAGGAGCTAAAGAAAAATGGCACTACCTAAGATTTGATATTTATGATGAAGATAATGATATCTTCCAGAATAGTGAAGATGATGAGGCTTCTTTCGATTTGAGATTCGAAGTTGAAGGCTGTCTGGTTTTAGTTGAGCCTACTATTAATGCGGCTTTAATCTCTGAAATTGCTAAGGAAGGAAAAGAAATAGTTATTGGATTCACAGTTACAAACCCAAGTGAAAAGACTGTTAGCTATGTATTAAATGCTGCAGGGTATTCAGAATGGGCTACAATGGTAAACTTTGAAGGAAATTCTTTCGAACTTGCACCTGGAGAATCTAAAGAAGTTAGACTTAATTTAGAAGCAAAGAAAGATTCAGCTGGGGAAAGAATGTTTAATTTAGAAGTACTTTCTGAAGGAAAGATGGTTTCAACCCAACCTGTTGCAGTATTGATTGAAGAAGGAAGATGGAACTTTGGAGATTTTATGAGAGATAACTGGAAGATTGTTGGAATTGCCCTTTTGAATTTGATTCTTGTGATTGCAATCATAGTTGTTGCTGTTAGAACTTATAGAAGATAATAAAAAGAGTTTTAAACTATTTTACCCAATTCTTTTAATGACTAAAAAGAAGAAAGGTGAGAAATTAAGTATTATTAGTCTGATTTCACGATACCTTGTTTTGATGATTTTAGGTTTATTTGGATTGAAACTTTTCTATATTATTTTTTTACCTATAACAATAAACCCTGTTTATTGGGTGTTAGGAATCTTTTATGAAGTAGGAAAATCTGCAAATCTGATCTTAGCGAATTCTTATCCAATCGAAATAATAGATGCTTGTGTAGCAGGAGCAGCTTATTTCTTTTTACTAATGTTAAATTTGGCTACTCCAGGAATTGAAACTTTGAAAAGAATTAAGATTATCCTATTCTCTTTTGCAGCTTTTTTAATAATAAATATCCTGAGAATTATCATTCTCAGTGTAATGTATGTTGAAGGATCTGGGGCGGTGGAGTTGACTCACAAATTATTCTGGTATCTTGGAAGCACAATTTTCTTAGTTGTAATCTGGTTTGTAATGGTTAGAGTTTATGAAATAGAGAGAATTCCTTTCTATGATGATTTAAAAAATCTTTATGATAAGTCTTCTTTCAAAAAAAATTAAATTAAATTAATTTCTTTGAGCTTTGTAAGAACTTCTAAGAAATATCTTTCTGTAGGCTTTAAGATTTCACAATCTTTAAAGGTAATCTCATAGCAATTATTGCCAGTTTCAGTAATTTTATTTGAAGAACCCTCTTTTATATGGATAAAGTTATATCTTCCTTGGGAATCACAAGTAGCATTATCATCTCTTATAAAAGTCATCTCAGTTACATTATGCAAAATTCTCAAATTTTCCATAGCAATTACTCCATATCCTTCACAACTAATATCTCCCTCAAAATTCCAAGCAGTCAAATCCATTAACTCAAAATTTTCAAAATCAGCATCAACTTTTTCTAATTCTTTTGGAGAGGTTCTTAAATAAAAATTGTAAGGAGTCAAAGAACCCTTATGCATAACGGGAATAGCAGTTTGATATAAAATTAATTCTCCCTCTTGAACTGTCTTAAAATCTATTCCATTGTAATTATAATTAGAAGAAGCTTTTACGGAAAAATACAAAGAGAAAACCAAGATCAATATAAAAAAGGCAACTATCAATGTAATTTGAAGGATATTTGAATAATAATTTTTTTTGGCAGGCTTTAATTTAGATTCTTCTTTTGAAACCTCCTCTTTCCTTTCTTCTTTCTTTACCATTTTATTTGTTAGTTTGCTTTATTTATAAGTTTAATCTTCTATCCCAAGTGCCTTGAATAAAAATAAATCTGTTAATTTTGTTAAGTTTTCTTCCGGGCCTTCAATGTACAAGCAACTTTCATTTTGAAAAACTTTTGGAGTTTCGGATTTTCGGATTATTATAAAATTATCTTCACAATTTTTAATTGGAAAATCTCCATTGCAGTGTTCTTCATCATAACAAGCTAATTGAGCTCTTGAAACGTAAGGAATTACATTACTATATATTTCTGACGTTGAGGGAGAATCTTCAGAATATAGATACAACGGTTTTTGTGAGTAAAAAGTTAAAGAGTTCAAATTAGATGCATTTACTCCCAATTCATTTGATTCATAGGGAGTGTGCTTGAAAGTGAATGTTAAATCACCTGCATTTAAATTCCAGTATCCTCCATTAGCAACAAATTTGTAACCATTATAATCTATGGAAACGGAATTTGGATCTGAAGAAGAATCTGAGCCAAACGAGGTCGCAACAATTCCAAAAATACTTGCAGAAATCACAAATATCAAGACGCCACTTATTATGATGTTATTTCTTTTTTGCTTTTTTCGTTCATCAGCAGCAGTTCTTAATTTCTTCATTTTAAAATTTAGTTTATAACATATAAAAAGGTTATTGTAACTGATTTAAACCTTAATTATAAAGGCGAAAGCCAGAAGTTAAAAAAGACTGAAAATTTTTAATCAAATTCCTCCAGATATTTTTCCACACTTTTTATAAATAAAGGAATGTCTCTTAGAAGTTCTTCCCTTATTGATTGAAAAACAATTTGATTATCAATTTCCCCATATTTATGTGATAAAATATTTCTCATCCCCTTTGCAAATTTTAGCCTTTCAAAAAGATTTTCCTCAATAACTTTGTTCTTCAGAAGGATTCCAAAAGGAGTCTCACCTTCTTCAAAAGAAAATTTTTCTTTTTTTATTATATATCTTGCCAAGTCATTTGTGGCTTCAACAATCTTTTCAAAATATCTTTCTACAGCAGCAATTTTCTCCAAATTATTTTCATATTCTTTAAAACTAGAAGGAAGAATCGAATTTAATTCTTCAAGATACTGTTTAATTTCCAAGATTTTATCTTTTGTCCTATTCATTTTTGTAGATTATTTTTCCTTTGGAATCTATTTCCAATTTAACTTTATTTGGAAGATCGGAGTAAATGTGTAGATCAACTTTTGAATTCAATTTTCCCATGAGTAAAGCTCTTAATCTTGTTGATGAAATATTTGAGTTTTTAATTTTTAAAGCGATATCAACATCAGAATCTTTGGTTTGTTCATTGGTAGCATAACTTCCAAATAGAATTATCTCTTTGACGTCATTTGAATTTTCTAAAATTATCTCTTTAGATTCATCAATTATAGAATTAATTTCCTGGGATTTTTTTAGTTCAAATTCAGATTCATATCTTGATAATTCTTTTATTGACTTTAATTTCCTTTTTATGTCTCTAGATAACCTTGTTTTTTCTGATGCTGTCAAAGGTAATCCCATTAATTGCTTTTTGATTATATCTATCTCTTTCTCTCCAAAAATTGCTCGTGCATTTCGGTTTTTAGCCAAGTAATTAATTAAAGCCATTTTATCTTAATAATGTTAATAATTATCTTAATGAGGATATATTTATAAAACTTTCTAGTTAATAATTTTCGTCGCGTTCCCGCTTCACTGCGATTTTTCAAGGAACTTCCAGTAGGCCTTGAAAAAAAAAGAAAAAGTAAAAAAATAAAAATAAAATACAAACTTATGCTACTTGAAGAGTCGCTTCTGAAGCAGATGTACCAACATATTTGTTACCTGCCATTGTATCAACATCTTGAGTTGTCAAGTATGTTGTAGCTGTAACAGTGTCAGCAGCCTCGTAACCAGCAACCAATAGTGCAATCTTACCTGTAGTGTATGCATCACCGAAACTTTGGATCAAGAATTGTCCTGAACCTACTCCAGTGTTAGTTGTGAAACTTGGTCCACAATAAGCACCACCTAATAAGTCTGCAGCAACTGAGTTAATACATGAACCACCAACAACAACCAAATTCTTTGATTGTACGCTAGCAACTTCAGCATCAGTTACAAGAACGTTACCTAAACCTCCTTCGAAAGTTACTTCAGAAGAAGTTATGTAAACATCAGCAGTAACTTCGTCACCGTGGTAAACCATCTTTACACTATCTTGACCTGAACTTGGCTTATCATATAAGAATTCAGTAGCAAGAGCAGAGTATCCGAAAGCTCTCCAAACATCACTATCTCCAATTTCGATTAAACTTGAGTTATAACCAGAAACGCCAGAAACTTCTACTTCTTGTGTTGTAGAAGAATCCCAACCAACAGAGATATTGTAAGTCAAACCAGAAGCCTTGTTTCCATCTTTATCTTCTTCTA
>JAGQJT010000012.1 GCA_020430505.1 Nanobdellota archaeon
AATTTTTTCTATTGCTTTTGCTTCTGCTGGTTGGTTTGGAAATTTCTTTAATAAGATTACTGGTAAAGTTGCAAGTTCTACAAATGATCAAAATTCAAAAGATGCCCCAAATTTAAATCTTGATAATGATATTGAAGATAAAAATTTTGACAATGATTTGAGTGGAGATTCTAACTTTGATTTTGATAATGAAGAGGAGAATAGTATAAATGATGTAAGAAAAGATAATCCTATTTTGAATGGAATTAATGAGAACTTAAATGAAAATGGGGATTCAAATCTAATTGAGAATGAAATTTATTTTGATGAGAATCTGAAAAATCCAAATAATTTTGAAGGTAACTTTTTTGATTTATCTAATTCTTTTTCTATATCAAAGGAGGTTCTAACAAAAAAGAGATTTTTTAAAAAATTCTTAGGGCTTCTTAATTCAAAAAGTGTTGGGGAGAATGTTACATTTAATATAAGTTTTGATAATCTTCCTTTTATTCCTGGAGTTATAGGAATTACATTGTATGATGTTAAAAGCGATACAACAGTTTTTTTAGGATATATTTATTCTTTTCAAGATGAGATCGTTATTTCTGGTCCAGAAATTCTTTTGAATGAAGCAGGAGTTTATTTAGAAAGTTCTAATATTGAATTTTACTTTTCTTTAACAGAGTTTATTGGAGAAAAAGGACCTAATTTTGAGGATAATTTTTATGTTGAAAAATTTGATGAAAAAGGTTATTCAACAGAAATTGATTCAAATAGCAAGAATTCTGAAAATTCCTATTTGCTTCACCGTGCATTTTATGTTATAGGTTTAAAAAATCCTAATTTTGTTCAAAGTGGAAAATATTTTGAATTTGAGGTTCTTGGGGGTAATATGAATGGTGTTGATGTGGATTACCCTTCCCAATTTGAAGGGTTTGGATCTTCTACTTTCTCGTATTTTATTGGATCTATAAGTTCTGGTTTTTATAATCCCTGTGATCCTTTTGGAAATTTAAGTTTTGGAAAGTGTGAAGAAGTTTTATTTGATTTGTATTTTGGTTATGAAGATGTTTATTCCCCAGAAAAATATGGAGTGTGGTTGGAACAAGTTTTGTTTGGATATATTGAAGGTAAAAAATCACAAATCTTACTTACTTCAAATATATTTGAATTGGGCGCCAACATGAGTGAAATTCTTTTTTTTGAGGATTTTGAATCAAGGGAAGTAGAATTTTTAGATAGTTTTGATCCAAGTTGTTTTAAAATTTTCTCTAGTGTTTATGCAGAATTTGATGCTTCAACCTTACCCTTAAATTTAAATCTCTTTTATAACCAAGATGAAAACGGAATAAAAAGTTATTATTTTTATTGGTTCCCTTTTTCTATAAGTAGTTTTTTTGATGACTCCCCTTTTTGTAGTTTTCTTATGACTTCTGATTTTTCAAAATCTAATGATAAAAAAGATTTTCTTTTTGATAAACCTGTCCCAAAAATCGTAAAAGATAAAGAATTTATTGAAGGAACATTATTTCATACAAATCCTTCATTGATTGGTTCTCCTTATTATGATTTTAGTTCATGTGAAAAGACAACTTCTTCTTGTCCAGGAATGGCTTTTATAAAAAAACCAGATGAGAGTGAAGTTTATTCTTCTCAAGGAGGTTTTCCTTGGAAGATTGGTTTATATCTTGATCCTTCGGGGACTTGCTTTTTAGATTCTGGGGCATTTACTGAGGATTATACAAATTTAATTATCATGGAAGATGGCTTTTATAAAGTTAGATGGTTATACGAAGGAATTTCTCTTGGTTCTGCGATTTTAGAAGAGAACTTTGAAGTTAATAATTGTAAGTTTGTTTAAATAAATCTTTATTTATCAGAAGATTCCAAGAGGATCTTTTTTAATTTCTTCTTGGCTATTTTCATCTTTTTCTTGCTGATCTTCTTCGGAGGAAGAATCTTCTGGGTGTTCTTCTAGATATTCTTCTTTTTCTTTTTCTATTGCTTCAATATCTTTTTCTACATCCTCAGGAGTTCTTTGATCAATTGATTTTTGTAATTCTTCTTGATTTTCTTCTTTAAGGTTTTCTTTAATTTCTTCTTGTTTTTTTATTTCATATTGTCTTGGTTCTTTGTCTGTTCCAGTAAAAAGTTCTTTTTCTAATTCTTCTATGTATTCTCCAATTTCTTCTGCCATATCTGCATTAACGCTTATGCTATCAATTCCTTTTTCTACCAAAAATTTGACCATTTCTTTTTTGCTACCTGCTTGCCCACATATGCTTGTTTCTACTTTGTTCCTTTTGCAGACTCTTATTACATATTCAATTTGGTATAATACTGCAGGATGCATTTCGTTGTAAAGATCTTGAAGTTCTTCGTTTCCTCTATCGATTGCTAGGATATACTGAGTGAGGTCATTTGTTCCAAAAGAAATGAAATCTAAACCTTCTTTACATAGGTCGTTTATTATTTGAACCGCAGCTGGCGTTTCTATCATCACTCCTACTTTTGCATTTTTGAAATCAATTTCTTCCAATATTTTTTTTACCTCTTTTAGTTCTTCTACTTTTATTAGTTGGGGCATAAGGATTCCCATTGTTTTTCCAGTTTGAGATACTCTTTTCAAAGCATTTAATTCTGCCTTGAGAATTTTTGGATTTTTAAGACTGAACCTTATTCCATGAAATCCTAACATTGGATTTGCTTCCACTTCTTTCGGAGCACCTTTTAAATTTTGATATTCATCAGATCTTATGTCTGAAGTTCTCACCCACATTTCTTCAAAGTATTGTGAAATTCCAGAAATTCCTTTGAAGATTGTCTCTTCATATTCTTGAATATTTCCTTCAGTTAGATAATAATTTGGATGGACTCCTGACTCTGCAATTATTCCTTCAATTCTTGTTAAACCCACTTTTTTCAATCCTGTTTTTGAAGCTCTTTCTGCAAAGCTAGGTAAATCTACAATTACCTTTAATTTTGTTTTTGTTGTGGCAGTTACCTTTTCCACTTCTTTTTTCTTTGTTTCAGCTGTTTTTCCAGAATAAACTTTTCCATTATATCCATCTACGGTTACTTCTTGTCCTTCTGTTAAAATTTCTGTTGCCTTTCTTGTTCCCACAATGCAAGGGATTCCCATCTCCCTAGAAACTATTGCAGCATGCGCTGTCATCCCTCCTTCATCTGTGATTATTGCGGTTGATTTTTGCATTGCTACAACCATGTCAGGGTTTGTCATTTCTGTGACTAAGATGTCCCCCTCTTTGATCTTGTGCAAATCTGCTAAATCTTTGATTATCTTTACTTTTCCAGAAGCAATCCCTGGTGAAGCTGCCAACCCTGAGAGTATTTCTTCTCCTTGAGGTTTGTCTGCAGATTTTTGAGCATCTTTATTTATTGTTGTTATTGGGCGAGTTTGGACGATATAAATTTCCCCGTCTTCGATTGCAAATTCTATATCCTGAGGTTTTTCATAATGTTCTTCTAACTGTTTCGCAAAATTTGCAACTCTCTTCATTTCATTTTCTTCTAAAACTTGAGCTTTTGAACGTTCCTCTCTTAGCTGTATTTTTCCAGTTTCTCCAGAAGAATTTCTTTTTATTGCTACTTTTTTTTCTTTAACTTGAACGTCTTTTATTTCTAAATCTTGAGATAATCGATATGTGTCAGGTGTTATGGTGCCAGAGACTATTCCCTCTCCCAAACCCCAAACTGCTTCTATGATTATGTCATCTGTTTTGTTTGTAGGATCACGTGAGAACATCACTCCTGATTTTTCAGAATTTATCATTTTTTGAACAACTACTGCTAAACTTGCTTGTTCTAATTTAAACCCTTTTTTGTTTCTGTAGTATGTTGCTCGAGAAGTAAATAAAGAAGCGAAACATCTTTTTATTGCATCTAATAATTGTTCATTTCCTTTTATGTTCACATAAGTATCCTGTTGTCCGGCAAAAGAAGCTTCTGCTAAATCTTCTGTTGTTGCAGACGAACGAACAGCCACGAAGATTGGTTCTTTAGCATTTTTTAAAATATGTGCTGCTGAACCAGATGCTAATTCGCTTTTATCAGAACTTAAATCGTCGTAAGAGTCTTTTATTTCTTCTTCTAACTCTTCAGGCAATCTCGAATTTATGATTAAGTTTCGTATCTCTTTTGTCTTTTGATCTAATTGTTGCGTATCTTCATAGTTTATTGAATCATTTATAGATTTTATCTTTTCATACAATCCTGCTTTTTTTATGAAATAATCATATGCTTGTGCTGTTACAACAAATCCGTCTGGAACCGGAACTTTTAAGTTGAAAATTTCGGAAAGGTTTGCTCCTTTTCCTCCCGCAACATTCCCAGAATTTTTATTAAGTTCGAAGAACCATTTTACAAGATCATCTCTATTCACACTCTCTTTTTCAGTCATGACTTCTCAAAGCAAATTGAATTAATAAAGTTTTTTATGGATTTAATTTGATTATGTTATCTTTATACTTCAATACTTTTTCTGAAATGGCTTGGGTTGAGATGGCATCAATAAAAAAATCTTTAATTTTTTTACCATTTTTAATTCTTAAATATTCTCCAGTTTCTTTTCTATAGGAAATTGCATTTAACTCTTTTCTTCTTGTTAAATCCTCCATCAAAATTCCTAAGATTCCTTTCTCAAATTTTCCTGGCCATTTCCATTCGACAATTCCTGTAAAATATGGAGGGTTCCTTTTTTCTGTAAATGCCTTTTGGAATGACTCGAGTGTTGAGAAAAAATCTAAATCATAATAATCTTCTTTTTCTAGTGTATAGAATCCATTCTTTTAATCAAGAATTTTTAATGCCAACATTAATCTATTGCCATTATCTGATATTTCAAAATCTCCTGGACTGAATATTTTATGGTCCCCTCCTGAACCTATTTCAAGAATATCTTTATTAAATTCTTCATTTAGATACTCTGCACGAAAGATGTTTTCTAATCCCTTCATTATGCATGGATTTGATTCTACTACATCTTTTATCCTAAGAAATCTTGAAAAATATGTTTCAAAGTTATGATTTTCTTTAGTGCTTTTTGATTTAAATTTTTCCCAAAGTTCCATAAAAATAAAGGTTCTGTTCTATTTTTAAAGGTTTATATTTTATTTCTTTTTTAACTTGCAGAAGTACATATGTTTTGTTGTAGTATAAATTGAATAACCTAAAACTAAAATGGAGAGTATCGCAATTTCAACTCCTTGGAGAGGGAAGAATCTCACAATAATTGTGCTTAATCCTAGAAGTGAAGCTATTCCTACTCCGCATGTTGCGCATCCTGGGACTAATATTGCTAAGGACGCACCTATGCCTCCAATGAACCCCTGTTTTCCTTTTGCTTTTCTAAAAAAATCTACTTTGTATTTTATCAAACTAAAAAGAATTCCTAACATTATACTAAGAACTATCAAACTTATGTATGAAATTAATTTTATTTGGTGGCGTAAATTTATTGAAAAAATCCAAATGGATTTTATAATTGAATAAATCCCAAAGTTTTGATGATTTACTATTATTGAATTTAATATGTAAAATAGAATTGCAACTACAATTGTGATTATAATGTATTTTCTTTTTCTAAATACGTCATTCCAGACTAAGGTTAATTCTTTTAATGAAGTCATTCTAAAATCTAATTAGAGATAGCGTCAACAGGACAGGATTTTATTGCCTCTTTTATGCATTTGGCCTTTTTGTCAGCACCTTTTTTTACTCTTGCTTTTCCATCAGGCCCCATTTCAAACACCTCTGGGCAAACTCCTGGGCAAGTTCCGCAACCAATGCAGGTTTTCTTGTCCACCTTTACCATTGCATAAAATATACTTTTTAGTTTAATAATCTTTTTATATTAGGAAAATTTTTTTGAGAAATGATGGGATTCAGCCAGATAGATGAAAATTTTATGAAGATTGCTTTGAACGAGGCAAAGAATTGTTATCTCCGAGGAGACTTGCCTGTTGGGGCAGTTTTAACTATTGATGACAAGTTGGAAGGTGTTGCGGGAAACTCTGCAAAAGTTACTGGAGATTGGACTTCGCACGCGGAGAATTCTCTTTTGCATAAAGTTTCTTGGAAAATAAAGCAGAAGCCAAAAAATGCTGTTGCTAAACTTTACACTACTTGGGAGCCTTGTTTGATGTGTACTGGTGCTGGAGTTTTGTCTAGAGTTGACGAATTCATTTATGCTTGTCCTGATCCTTTTGGAGGAATGGCAAAAGTAGATCCCTCTCAATTGGGAAGTTGGAATGAAAGACACTGGCCAACTTTTAGGCAAGGTCCTTTTGCTGAAGAATCTTATAACTTGCTTGTTCAATACATGAAAGAAAATGAATCTATTTGGAGTGATTTTTTGGAAGGATTCCAAAAGATAACTTTATAAATTTCTTTTTTGTTATTTTTCTATGTTGGGTGTGGGAATAATTATCTTGATTGTTATTGTTGCCATATTGGTAATTATGGCATTTAGTTATTACAACAGGTTTGTTGTTTTGGCTAACAGAATTGATAATTCTCTTTCACAAATTAATGTTCAATTGAAAAGAAGAGCAGATTTGATTCCTAATTTGATTGAGACCGTTAAAGGTTTTGCGAAGCACGAAAAAGAAGCAATTAAAGCTGTGACTGATGCTAGAAAGGCTTTGGTTTCTGCAAAAGGGGTTGAGAGCAAGGTTAAAGCGAACAATCAATTGGAGTCTGCATTGAAGACAATTTTTGCTATCGCTGAGGGTTATCCTGATTTGAAGGCGAACACAAATTTCTTAGAATTACAAAGAGAGCTTTCTGCTACTGAAGATAAAGTTGCTTATGCAAGGCAATTTTATAATGATTCAATTTTGACTTACAACAACATGGTTGAAAAGTTCCCCGGAGTGATTTTTGCTGGAATGTATGGAAGAAAGAAGAAAGAATTTTTCCAAATTGCAGCTGTTGACCAGAAGTTGCCCAAGGTTAGTTTCTAACTTCAAATTTGTTTGAAATTTTAATAATCTTTATATATAAGCAGGTTTTTTGAATTGCATGAAAAAGTTATCTGTTTTAATAATTTTATTGGGATTTTTTCTTTTAATTCTTCCTTTAACGAATTTTGTAAGTGCTGCAGACTATGCACCTGGTGAAATTCTTGTTGGATTTAATGAAAATGTTACGGAACAGCAAGCTATTGATTTGATTGAAGGTTATAATTTGGATCTTTTAACTTATTACAAATTTAATGGCTGGTTGCCAGTGGGGGTTCCTGTAGGGGAAGAAGGTGTTTGGATTGATGTTTTGACTCAAGAAGATATTGTTAATTATGCGGAATTGAATTTTATTGTTGTAATTGATGATCCTCCAAGTCCACCCATTCCTCCTTCTGCAGATGTTGCTAGCCAGTGGGATGAAGTTAACCTTTACATTTTGATTGGAGGAATTCTTGTTGTAGGAGCTCTTTTATTTCTTTCTTTGAGAATGAGAAGAAATCAATAAATTCTTGAAAAATTGGTTTTTAAATTGTTCGTTTATTTTTAATAACTTTTGAATAACAGGTCTTTTTTTTAAAGTAAAAATTTCACTTAAGATTATGTCTTTTGGAGACAAAGCAGTGCTCTTAAGGAATTGGCAGGACTTTGTTTATGTTGCGATTCCTAACCCAAAGCACTTAGAAACATTGAATAAATACCTTGAACAGGGCGGTTCTGGCGATTTGCCTGATTCCTACATCAGGGTTTCAGAGAAGGAGAAATCTGGAATCTTTTACTTTAAAGGTCTAGCTAATTTGCCTTCAAATCTTAATGGTTCTAGATTAAAGCTTTTGGAGAATTTTTCTAGAAATGGAGTTAAATTTGAAAAGACCTCTTTGGTTTCTAAAGTTAAGATTGGGGAAGAAGAATTTGATTTGAATTTTGATGCTGTGAAATATCCTTGGTATTTGGGAAAGATTGTTGAAAAGAATTTTGAGGATTATTTTAAGAATTATTCTATAGCATAATTATTTTTATAAAGTGTAAATGAGAATTTAACTTATGAATCTTTACCCCGTAACAAATATTCTTTTAAAAGATAAGAATGAATATTCTGTCTCTGGGATCCATTCTGAACTAGAGGTCATGGGAAAAAATTGGCATCAAAACATTGAGCCTGGGAGAAAAGAAATTCATTACTTTATGGGGGATTCTTCAGTAGTCGTTTTAGAGTACGAAAAGAAAGTCAATATTAAGTTAATCTCCCAAAAAGATATCTTTCTTTCAGAATTAAAAAGCAAAATAGAAAAGATAGTTGATGAGAATTATATTTCAAATTTTGTTAAGTAATTAACGTTTCAAATTCTTAAACTTTCCAAAATTGTATACTTTATTCTTTCCTACTAAGAAAACATCGAAGTTTCCAAATTGAGTGTTTTTGATTATTGTGAATTCTTTGTCTTTTCCGGGATGGTGGAAATCACGGATTTCTGAGCCTTCTATAAGTGGGATGAAGCTCGGGACTATGATTAGTTTTTTGGATTTGAATTTTCCTATGAAGAAAGCTTTGTATTTTTCTCTTTTTATTTGGGTTTTGTCTTTTAGCATAACTGAAGGATGAATGTGGCCCATTACGCAGGTTTTTATTTTTTTGTTATCGAAAATGCCTTTGGGAGTTTCATGGCCATGGAAGAAAGCAATGTCGTCTTCAATGTAAGATTCTCTGAGTGTGTAGTCTTTAAGAGTAAATTTGTCATGGTTTCCTTGAATCATTATTATGTCTTTTTTTGGAAGGAATTTTTCTAGGAATTTTAGGAAATTTCTTAGTTCGAAGATTTCGGATTTTTCGAAAGCGAAATGGTGTTTTATATCGCCAAGAAGAACTATTTTTTTTAGTTTGCTTGTTGCACGGATTTTATTTATTATGTTTTCAAGTTCGGTTTTGGTTGTTTCAAGTTGATTGAAAGGTAGAAAGATTCCTTGAAGTCTTAACATTGATTCGTAGCCAATGTGGAGGTCTCCGACTGCTAGGATTCCCTGTTTGGGGAAAAAAATGCATTTTGAGATTAACTTAAATTGAGATTTCATATAAAAATTGAATATGTAAATATTTATAAATCGTTAGTTTATTTCAAAATTATGAAGAAGAAAATCCTTTTTGTGGATAATACTGAGTCTTTCTTAGGGATTATTTCAGATATTTTAAGAGAGAATGGATATTTGGTTAAACCATTCAATAAGGTTTCAGAGGCTATGCATTATATCGAAAATGGGGGCAATTATGATTTTGCTCTTTTTGATTACGATTTTGGAAATGCAAGATATGATGGTGAAGATTTGCTAAATTTATCTGTGGATAAGAACAAGGATGTTCCTGTAATTATGTTATCTAGTTATGCTAATGGTAATCAGAATCGTTTCTATAAAGCTAGATATTTTTTGAATTATGGATCAAAAGATCTTGCAAAGGATTTAGTCGATACTCTTGATAACCATTTTAAATTTGAGTAAAAAGGTAGTTTTTTATATTTGTGGATTTTGTAGAGTTTATGAAGATAAGTGAAGTCAAGAAATTTATTGAGAATCTTGACCAAGACAGGATAACTTTTGATAAGCATTTTTATAAGAGAAGTAGAGAAAGGCCTGTTGATGAAGGAATGGTTAGAAAGTTTCTTTCTAAACCTGATAAATTAGAGAAAATAGAAAAAGGAGATAACGAGAGATTTAAACTTTGGTTTAATATGAGTAGAAAATACTCTTTGGTGCTTGTAGTGGAGATTATTCTCTCCAAAGATTTAAAAATTATTAGCGCTTGGAATAGTTATAGAAGATGGCAAAAAAAATTACAGAAATAGATTATGATTTAGATAATGATATCTTTTTCATGTCTAATGGAGAAAATGTGAAGGCTTCTTTAGATATCGGAGATTTTGTTCTTGATGTTAATTCAAATAATTTGGTTTGCGGAATAGAAATTATGAATGCAAGTGAGAATTTAGGTATCAATAAGAATATTTTAAAGTCTATAAAGAAAATTAAGATGTCTGTTAATTATAGGACAAATAGTGTTTATGTTTTACTGATGATTTCTTTTAATAAAAATAGTAAAGAGGTGAATGTTCAAATTCCCCTTAGCTTGAATTTGGGGCATAAAACTCCTCAGAAAGAAGTTTTGATTTATAATTAGAATGAAAACAATTGAATTTTTTCATAAATCTTGGTTTTTTGTTATTGCAGTGTTTTTTCTTGCAGTTTCTATAAAACATTACTTGGACGGAGATGTTTTGTTGGCTGTTTTGAATTTTGTTTTGACATTTCTTTTTGCTGCGGGACCTTGGTTGAGTAAGATATAACTATAGTTTAGGCTAATTTACAAAAAGGTTAAAGGAATTATTTAAGGGCCTATATGAAACAGATAAACAATTTTAGTGGAACTTATATTGCCCAATATATTTCAGATGATGAATTGAATTCTATTGTTTCTTCTCCGCAGAAAAGAGGAAGTGTTTTTTTAGAAAATTGAATTGTTGTTTTTGGTGAGTCCTTCTGTGAATTCATAAGCTGCCCAGAGAAGAAGTGCGATTATGATTGCTGTTTGAAATATTATTGAGAATATTCCAGAGAAAATATTTTGTATTATTGTCACTAAATTCCCCTTTAATTCTAAGTTAGGGATATTAAATTTTGTTGCAGTATAACTTAAAATAAATACTATTAATCCCGAAGATATACCTATTGCCAATTCTCTTGAAACAATTCTAAATTGCTTCCCTCTTCTTTGTTTTAATTTTTTAATTTTTTTAAAATAATTCATTGAGATTATTATTGCTAATAAAAAGATGTTAAATACAAACAAGTTCCCCATTATTTTAGCTAAATTTTCTATCATATGTTAGTCTAATAAACTTGGTTTTTAAGAATTATTGTGGTAAAACCTCTTAAAAGAATAAAAACATTTAAATATACAAATGTATGCATAAATATATAATTTTGGGGGAGTCTCAAAATGGAAACAACAATAAGATTAAACGTAGAAACAAAAAAAAGCTTAGATAGCTTTAAGCAATACAAAAATGAAAGTTACAATGAACTAATTAGAAAGTTAATTTACATTGCAAAGTTGTGCGAAAATGAACCTAAATTATCCCAAAAAACAATCCAAGAAATCAAACAAGCAAGAGAAAGAATTAAGAAAGGTGAGTTCTATACAGAAGCAGAGGCAAAGAAAATCCTTGGCTTATAAGATGTATGAATTAAGATTTGATAAACAAGCATTAAATTTTCTGAATAAATTAGAACACAATGTTAAAAAAAGAATTTGGAACAAATTACAAGAATGTAAATCTGAACCTTTTCGTTATCTCAAAAGGTTAACCCAAATTAAAGGATATAAGTTAAGAGTTGGAGATTATAGATTAATAATTGATGTTCAAGAAGAAATAAAAATCTTATTTGTCGAGAAGATTGGGCATAGAAAAAATATTTATGATTGATTTTTGACTAAAACCTTTAAGCTGTTAAAATTGATTCAAATTAGACTCTAAGAACTCTTTAATTGAATCTAAATCTTTTTTATCTTTGTCGTAATGAAATGTCTTTATTCCAATGGATTTTGCAGATTCGACAGCTTCTGCATTATGTTCAAAATAAATTACGTTTTCTGGATTTAATCCAAAATGTTCAAGCATTTTCTTATAATACTCTGGGTTTGTTTTATTTGGATTATGAGATAAAGTAAAAACTTCATAAGGCATATCTATAATTCCGTATTTTATTTTCTCTTCTTCATTTGCATTTGTGAGAATTACTTTCTTATTTTCAAAGTGGTCTAACATTTCTTTCATCTCTTGAAACATTCCCTCTTCTGTTACAAGAGTATTCCAGGCATCTACTAAGATTACTTTTTCCATAATTTTTGAAGTAAATTAAATTATAAAAAACTTTCTAAAGTCTATCCTTAACTTCTTCAAAGAAATCTTCATAAGAAAATTCATCTGGTTTGAACTTTCCGCCTTTTGACTTTTTCTCAATTTCCTGCATGTAATAAGTGTGCATTCTTTTCAAGAAATCCTGTTTGTCTTCCATTCTCATTAAATCCAAATGACCTTGTAATAATAAATTCAAAGAAAAAGGGCTCGGAACTTTAACAACATTGTAACTCAATTCAATCTCCCCTGAATGTATCCAATCAAGCACTTTTCTTGCTGAAGCCAAATCCATCAAATCCTCCAAAACCTCACGTTTTGCCTCATTCAAAATTGGAAACTCTGAACTTATTTTCTTCACAGCGCTAATTAAAAAATGAGATTTCATTTGTTGTTTTCTAACTGACTTCTGGTTTCCTTTATAACTTCTTAAGATCATTAAAGACCTAGAAGCGCAATGCCTAAATCTTCTGGTTAAAATATCGGTTTTTTCAATTGCTTCTTTTAAAACATCTTCTAAATTTTCTGAATTCAATTTCTCAAAAGCTTTCTCAATGTTCAAATTATCTGAAGACAAATAAAAACCTCTATCTGAAATTCCAATTTCAACATCTCTTTTTTGTCCTGAGCCAATCAAATAAGCTAAAGCCCTTGACAAAGCATCGTTGACTCTACGACCATACATAGAATTAACTAAAAGGAATTTTTTCTCATCCCTTTCATCGATGTATCTTTCAATCAAAATTTTCCCTGTATGCGGAATTTCTGAAAAATGATATTGCTCATAGAAATATTGGTAAATTTCATCCGCAACATCATTGTTAACATAAACTTGTTTTTTAATGAAATCTTTAATCTGAGTTTTTGTTTTATTCTCAGAAAACAATTCCAACATTTTCTCTCTAAATCTATTAATCTCCAAAGCGGATTCAAAACTCAAGGGCAAAGTCTCTGAAAACCAAGAAGGAATTGTCGGGCTTCTAGTTGGAGAGGGTTTAACATAAAGGTTCATTCCTTTTGTGTATTGATAAGAATATTTTTTTCCTCCAAGAACAAAAACGTCCGATTTTTTCATTCTACTTAAGAAAGATTCATCAATAACTCCTATTTTTTCCCCAGAACCTCCTGCCATTTTAACTGTGATAAAGGACTCTTCTGGAATCGTTCCCATATTTGTCATATAAATCACTCTAGCAAGCTTACCTTTCTTACCAAGTGTATTTTCTTCTTGATCATACCAAATTTTGCCATAAACATGGCTTTTCTCCAAATCATACTCTCCAGATAAATAACTAATCACTGAAAGAAAATCTTTCTTAGACAAATCTTTGTAACAATGACTTTTTCTTATTGTTTTTAACATATCAGGCATTTTCCATATTTTAGAAATCGCCATTGCATAAATTTGCTGAGATAAAACATCTAATGCATTTTTTGGAAATTGAATATTGTCTATTTTTCCTTCAATCATTTCTTTTTGAATCACAGCACATTCAACTAAATCATCTCTGTCCATGACAATAAATCTTCCTTTGGCTGTCTCATGTAATTGATGTCCTGCTCTACCAATTCTTTGCAAAGCTCTTGAAGATGCTTTTGGTGAACCCATCAAGATTACTAAATCAATAAAACCAATATCAATTCCTAATTCTAAAGAAGTAGAGCAAACAACAACTTTCAACTTTCCATTTCGTAAATCTTCTTCAATTTGAAATCTGTGATCTTTACTCAAAGAAGAATGGTGTGCTGCGATATTCTCGTCTGTGTAATCTGTTGGAAATTTGTCTTTCAAATAATTAACGACTCTTTCAGTTGCAGCTCTTGTATTTGTGAAAATTAAAGTTGTTTCGTGTTTTTGAATCAATTCACTAATTAAATTATAGGTGTATAAATGGGGATTTGGATGATTAACTAAATCTTTAACTGGCAATAAAATGTCAATATCTAATTTTTTATTTGATTTTACTTTGGCAATTTCTATTTCTCTGTTTTTGTCTTCTCCTACTAAGAATCTTGCAACTTCTTCCAATGGTTCAACTGTCGCACTTAGGCCTATTTTTGTTGGGAATTTTTTAGTTAGGTCATTTAATCTTTCCAAGCTAATGCTTAAGTTTACTCCTCTTTTGTTTCCTAAAGAATGAATCTCATCAACAATGCAATATTGAACTTCATCAAAAGATTCAACGAATTTTTTAGTTGTTAGAATTATTGAAAGTGATTCGGGAGTTGTTACAAGAATATGGGGAGGATTTCTTGCCATTTTGGCTTTTTCTGATTGGGTAGTATCTCCTGTTCTCAGAGCAACACGAATTTCTTGTAGTTTAATTCCTTTTGATTCAGCTAAAGCCTTTATTTCTTCTAAGGGTTCTATAAGATTTTTGTGAATATCATTTGTTAGAGCTTTCAAGGGTGAAGCATAAATTGCATAGACTTTTTTATCTAACTTGTTTTTTTCTGCTAATTCAACCAGTTCATTTAAAATAGATAAGAAAGCTGTTAGGGTTTTACCTCCTCCAGTTGGGGCTGAAATCAAGGTGTTTTTCTTTTTGAAAACATTCATAACTCCAAATTTTTGAGCTTCAGAAAAGTCCTTGAACTTTGAAAAGAACCATTCCCGAATAAGCGGATGCAGGTTTTTCTTGATTTCTGCAGTTTTATATGGTTTTGCAATTGAAACTGTTGTCATTTTCCCTATAGAATCCTTTGGACTTTAAAGCGTATTTTCGAGGTTTTTTAATATTTTTGGTTAATTTAGAAGTAGAAAGTTAAATTTTACAGTTCCAACTAATGTAGGCTTAATAATTATTTATTTTTTGCTGTTTAAATTAGGTTATTTAGAATATCTAGAATAATCTTAATTATCGAAACAAACTTGTAAATAAAATCAATTGAATTTGATTTTCTTTTCATCCTTATTAGGACTCAAGCGTTTTTTAACGAAAAAACTTTATTTGTTTTTTTGATTTTTCTTGTTTTTGTCCCGGATGATTTGTCTATTTAAATTTTATTGGCTTTTGATTATTTTTGTCTTTGGCTTCTTTGAGCTCTGGTGACCTTTAATTTTGGTTTGCCCTTATTTTTTTCTGCGACTCTATTGTTGGACTATTTTTGTTTTTTATCTTTTCTTTTGTGTTTTTTCAATTAAAATTTCTTGCGTGCATACCTCCATTGTAAAATCTAAAGTTTCTTGAGAGATATAAATTTTTTGGTTAATCTTAAAAAGATTACAGATTTAATTTAGTCATGGAAAGAAGAGATTTCAGAGACCAGATTTCAAGGAACAAGAGAAAATCAGTTTTTCTTATGATCGTAGTTTTTTTAGTAATTGTAATTTTAGGATATGTCATTTCTTTTGCTTTTGATCCAGGTTATTTCTTTGTAATAATGATTCTTGCTTCATTAATTTCGATTCTGTATGTTTGGATAAGTTATTATAACTCAGATAAAATTGCGATTGCAAGTGTGGGGGCTAAGAAAGCAGATAGAATAAAACACAGACAATTTTATTCTTTAGTTGAAGGTTTGACAATTGCTTCTGGTTTACCAATGCCAAAATTGTATGTCATGAAATCAAATCAAATTAATGCTTTTGCTTCTGGCAGAGATCCAAAGCATGCTGTAGTTTGTGTAACTGAAGGGGCTTTGGAAAAGTTAGATAAGAATGAATTGGAAGGGGTTTTAGCTCATGAATTAGGGCATATTTCAAATTATGATATTAGGTATATGACTTTAGTAGCAGTTATGGTGGGAATGGTTTCAATTATTTCCCAGATTTTCTTGAGAAGTTTGTGGTTTAGGTCTGGAGATAGAGGGGATAACAAAGCTCAAATGATATTTATGTTAATTGGAATTGTTTTAGCTATAGTAGCTCCTATTGTAGTTTATTTTGTTCAAATGTCAATTTCTAGAAAAAGAGAATATGTTGCGGATGCTTCGGCTGTTCAATTTACAAGGTATCCTCAAGGTTTGATTGGAGCTTTAGAGAAAATAAAGTCTGACCATGCTCCTCCCGAAAAGAAAATCAGCAAGGCGGTTGCGCCTTTGTTTATCTCAAGCCCTTTCAAGAATTTGGGTTCAACACATCCTCCTTTAGAGAAAAGAATTGAAGTTCTGAAAAGAATGTGAAAAATAGATCTAATTATAGGTTAATCTTTTAAATGATCTAAAATTTAACAAAAGCAAATCTTCCATAATCCCCATCAATATCCGTATTTGCATTTGAGGAGGCTCCTGCTCCAATCCCATTAACACACCATGTATTTAAAACGGAATTCCAATCGCTTACAAGTTGTTCCATCATTTTATCTCGACCATATAGATCTTTTCCTAATTTGAAAGTTCCAGAGATTATTTCTTCAACTTCTTCAATAGGCCTTGCAAATTCTGAATTAACGTGGTTTGGGTGACCCAGTTTTGTTAAAAGTAGGCTGTTCTCCATTGCTTGTTTTTCTGTTAAACCTTCATTGAGAAGCAGATCACTTTTCTTTAAGGTATATACTTCTCTTCCTTCCAACAGGCCAAATTCACTATTGCCAAGAAAATCAATTAAATTTATATTAGAACCAGATAATATTAATCCTGGGTAGCTTAACCTTTTAATATCAATGTAATCTGCAAAAGATTTTTCTGCAGTGTATGTTAACTCCTTATCTCCTGAGTTATCATATGGCAAAATAACCTTTATTTTATCTCCCTCTGCTGCATATAATGTGGAACTGTCCCAATATGATTCTAATATTTCTGGATGTTTTTCATAGTTTCTAATTCCCATTAATCTTAGATCTCCCTCTGAAGGAATGTAACCTTGATTTTTATGCCACAATCCTATTAGTTTTGGAGCATGGTACATTCTTCTTCCTTTGTAGGGTTCTACAATCTTTTCTGAATCAGCATTTTTCATAATATTTGCATTAGTCAAAAGTTTATAAATCTTTCTATTTGTTATCACTTATTAATTAATACATATCTTTCTAGCAATCAATTTTATTTCTGCGTTAGCAAATTTAACCTCTGATTTCATTTAAAATTTTCTCAACTTAAATCTTTTCTTTAGAGAAAAGAATTGAAGTTCTGAAAAGAATGTAATTAATCTTTAAAGAGGCCTACCTTGCTCGCAAAAATTGTATGGACTATTCTTGAGATTCCCGTACCAATCGCCTAAGCAAGAATATTTGATAATACTGGATTTCCAAATGTCTGCAAAATCAGTAGATTTGTCAAAAAGTAAAATAAATAATACAATGCCAATGTCGGGAATTATGTCGCTATTGCTGTTTTTTCGGATAATCATTATGCTTTTTTAATTCATGATAAAAATGTGGCAGATAGTTACAGAAAACATTTTGAACTCTTATGGGGTCATGCTAAGATGTAAATTATTTAAAGTCTAATTTGTTGCCTTAATTATGGGTTTGCTTAAGAAATTGGGTTTTAAAAGTAGGAAAGTAAAAGATCATTTCTTCTTAGATATTTCTGAAGGAATTTATTTACTAACTGAGATGGCTGGAAAGGAGGCCTATCAAAAATATACCGAAATGGTTCCAAAGTATAAGAAATAATTTTAAAAACTAATTATGCTTTTATTTTAAATGGGTGTAATAAGAGGTGCGGGAGTTGTAATTGCAAGTGCTTTGCTTTTTTTATCTTTATTTTTAGCGGCATCTTTCCTTAATCTTTCTTGGTCTTTAGAGTATGATACTTTCGAACCTGCAGCTGTAAACTATAGTTTTAATTTAATCAATAAAACAGGTGTTTATCAAGAATTATTAAAGTTAGAACCTCAAATTGAGTTTGCCTGCCAAACCGAGTATAATTATTTATTTGTGGGAGAAGATGGTTTAAATTTGGATTTTGTTTGTAGTACTTTGGATTCGGGTTTTGATGCTTTTATTACAAAGGGATTGGAAGATTTTGTTTACAAAGTTTATTATGATGATTATGATTGTGAATTTTTAACTTGTTTAAAAGAATCGAAGTACCCTTTGGTTTTAATTTCGGAAAAAGCAAAAGATTATTGGTATTCTAAATATAAAAACATGCTTTTAGCATCAATTGTTTTATTTGCTTTATTATTTCTATTTGTTAAAAAGAAATACGATGCTTTGATAATTGCAGGAATCTTGATGATTGTCTCTTCATTTTTATTCAGAAAGTTGGATTTGCTTTTTTCTTTCATCCCAGAGTTAACTGTTGTCGATGCAGTAAATTTGTTTTTTGCAAGGTCTTACTTGGTATATACCCTTTTCCTAATTATTGGTATATTGCTCTTGGTTGTTGGATTGATCTTTAGATTTTTCCATACGGGATTGAAAATATTTAATTGGTTTAAGAAGAAAGAAAAACCGTTGAATAAAGAGGATGTAAAAGCTGCTGTCAAGGAAGAAATTGAATTTGAAAAGAAAGAAAAAATTTCTTCTAACATAAAAATTACTCCTAAAACCGAACCATCTAGTTCAAAGAAAGCAAATGCATTCATTAAGAAAGTTCCTGGAAAAAAAAGAAAGAAAAAGAAATAAAAACCTTTTTTTTATTTTCTTTTCATGAAAAAAGTAAAATCATTAGTTTTATTTTCAGGAGGTCTTGATAGCCGTTTGGCAATAAAGCTTTTACAAGAACAAGGATTAAAGGTAGAAGCACTTTATGTAAAACTTCCCTTTGGAACTGGATGTTGTTCTAGTTTTGAATGTTCTTTTAATTTTACTCAAATACAAGGTGTTAAATTGAATGTTCTTGATGCTTCAAATGGCAAACTGTTTAAGGAATACTTGGGGATACTTAAAAAACCAAAGCATGGTCGTGGGAAAGGATTTAATCCTTGTAAAGATTGTAAGATATTTTTATTCAGGCAAGCAAAAAAATTTGCTAAAAAAATTAATGCAGAAATAATCGCTACTGGAGAAGTTCTTGGCCAAAGATCTTTCTCGCAAATGAAAAAACAATTAATGCTTGATGAAGAGGAAGCAGAGTTAAAAAATAAAATTCTTAGGCCTTTGTCAGCAAAGTTGCTTCCAGAGACAACTTATGAGAAAAAAGGGTTGGTCGACAGAGAAATGTTGTTGGGAATCCAAGGAAGAACGAGAACGACCCAAATTGCTCTGGCAAAAAAATACAAAATAAAATATCCGACTCCTGCTGGAGGATGTTTATTATGTGAGAAACATTTGAAAAACAGATTTAAAATTTTGGTAAAAGGAGATTACTTAAATGAAAAAAATGTTGTTTTATCTTCAATTGGAAGGCACTTCTTAATAAAAAATTCTTGGATCGTCCTAGGAAGAAATGAAAAAGAAAATGAAATTTTGAAGAATGTTGAAGGAGGAAAATTGTTTGTTCCTGAATTTCCTGGGCCTAGTGCAATAGTTATGGGGAAAATTAATGATGAAAAAATATGGAGTTTAATAAAAGCATATTCAAAGAATGGTTCTTTGGAGAATAAGAAAAGTTTTAATAAATTCCTAGTCTAATTATTTTTTTCTATCTCTTTCAAGTCTCTCCATAAAACCTTTTATGAATTTTGAATTGTCAATTTTTGGAGCAACTTCCATAACAGAATAAACATCTTTTCCTTGTATTGTTTTTCTCTCAACTCTTATGTTTTTAGAAAGTTTCTCTCTTATCTTAGAACTTAAGAAAATTTCTTCTTTTGAATGCACTGAAATCTTTTTTAATCCATTAAGTAAATTTCCCATTGCGGCAAATCTAAATACATTTTGTTCTTTCTTCAAAACTATCTCTCCGTTATCAATGGAGATTCCAAAGTCCATTTTTTGCTTGAAAAGTTTGTTGTGTCCTAGGATTATTTTTTTTATTTCTTCTGCAAAATTTACTGCACTTATTTCATTTTGGAAAGTTTTTGTTACTTCTGGGGCTAGTATGAAGAAGAAATTTCCTCCACTTTGATATGTTAATATTTTTTTGCTATCAGAAAGATTTGTTATCTTCTGAACGGTTTCTTTCACTCCCCCTTCTCCTGAAATCATATGTGAATAATTTTTAATATGCAAATCTACAATTGTAGAAGTTTGCTTATTTCCATTTATTGATAAAGACATTAGTGCCATATATTCTGGACTAATGAAAGATTTTGGATCTTTAAAATGAGGCATCTCTTGAGGAAGTTCTTTCGTTTTTAATTTTTTGTGTAAATGGGGTTTTCTTATTTTTCTCCCGAAGAAAGTTTTCTTGTAACCTTTCTTGAAAATCATAAATGCAACGAATCCCAAAATAAAGATTAAAAAAATCCATATTGCTGGTTTTATTGTGGATATTGCTTTTCCAGCACTTTTCTTTATGTCTATTGCATTTCCAGTTAACCCTACTTTTTGGCTAACTCCTTCTGCTTCTACTAAGTACTCTCCATCTGGAGCTGTCAAAAAATATTTTTCCTCTTGGCCCACCTCTAAATTAAGAGCTAACTCAATTTCTTTTTCACCTATTTTTACGTTTATGGGTTTAACATAGGGAATGTTTCCAATATTTTTTACAATTAGGCTGTTATTTATTATTTTAGTTTGAATTTTTTCAACTTCTAAAATATTGAACATTGATTTTGCCTTCAACTCTTCCGAAAGAACTGAGATTTCCCATTCTTCTGGAAGTTGAGATTCATTTATAATGTATTCAAATTCTTGTCCTGTAAAAATTTCTTCTTTGAAAATCGTTTTTTTCTGAGAATCTTTTATGATTAAATAGGCTATTGCTTCCATGTTCTCCCCTGTTTGGTCATGCAATATTGCTTTTCCAGTTATTCTTTCTCCTGGCCCAAGTGCTTTATTATCCAGAAACAATTCTAAATTGACTGGAATTGGCTTTATTGTTATTATTTTTTCAATAATTCCAGTATTTTTTGTTTTTTCTCCGGATGTTTCATCATATACTTTGAAAATAATTTTGTTTTCTCCTGCGGGATTTTTTTGAGGAACTTCTAAACTTATTTGGAAGTGGCCTTCTTCAACTATTTTTGTTATCGTAATCTGGCTGTCATTCCCTTTAACAATCTCTGTCTCAATTATTCCATTAACAAAACCTCCACTTTCTTTTACTGCAGTTCCAATAATTGTTACGGTCTCTCCTGGAAAATAAGATCCTATCTCTTCTGGAATTTCAACATTTATTTTAGAAGATAATTTAAATTCTGCAATTTGTTCTGTTAAATCTCCAAGAGAATACTCTATTGTGCATGCTCCTTTTGCGGGACCTATGAGTTCCGATATTAGAGGAAAAGTAACATCTCTTGTTTTTTCATCATTTTCTAAAGAGATATATTCCTTGTAAATTTCTGTTTTTGTGTTATTGCAGATTAATTCAACTGTTAAAATGTCTTGAATTTCTGGTTCTGCAAGAATATTTATGACTAAATCCAAATTTTCTCCAAAATTGTAAACTTTATTTATTGGACTGTTTAAGGTCACTCCAGCAGATACAACTGGAAAGATCATAAAAAAGAATGTTAATGTTAAGATTATCTTCCTCATTTTATTTTAATTATTAAGTAAAAATTATTTATAAATATTTAGGGAGTTCTGAGGATAATTTTAAAAATTGTTTAATCTTTTGTTTATTATGGTTAAAGAGGTTTTTAATCCTTGGGAAGTTTCTGGAGATATAGATTATTCTAAACTGGTTAAAAAGTTTGGGATAACCCCCATGAAAGAATTGCCCAAAATCTTTACAGAAAATGTTTTGTTTAGAAGGGGGGTCATTTTTGCTCATAGGGATTTCCCTAGAATTTTAGAGGCTATAAAAAATAAGAAGAAATTTGTTATGATGACTGGTTTGATGCCTACAGGAAAGTTTCACATTGGGCATATGATTGTCGCTTTACAAATGGTTTTTTATCAAAAACTTGGAGCTAAAGTTTACATTGCAGTAGCAGATCTTGAAGCATATAATGCAAGAAATCAGAGTTTGGAAGAATCCAAAAAGATTGCCCTGGATTACATATCCAATTATGTTGCTTTGGGATTGGATTTGAAAAAATGTGATATTTACTTTCAATCTGATAGGTCTTTGGAAGCCAAAAAATCAAATTCTTATTACAGATTGCAAAATCTTTTGGCAAGACATGCTACCTTTGCAGAATTTAAGGCTGTTTATGGTGAGATAACTCCGGGAAAGATGGTTTCTGCTTTATTGCAAGCTTCAGATATGTTGCATGCTCAACTTCCTGAATTTGAAAAAGAATGTCCTGTTGTTGTTCCAGTTGGGATTGATCAAGATCCTCACTTGAGATTAGCAAGAGATTTATCAAAGAGGATAAAAACAAATAAATTTACCCAGTTATCTTCAACTTATCATTATTTTATGCCTGGTTTGGATGGCGGAAAAATGAGTGCTTCAATTCCTACTTCCTATATTTCAATGGAAGATTCTGCTTCAGAAGTTAAGAAAAAGATAAACAAATATGCTTTTTCTGGAGGTAAAGCAACTTTGGAAGAACACAGAGAAAAAGGCGGAAACCCAGATATTGATGTTAGTTTTCAGTATTTGAAATTTTTCTTTGAAGAAGATGATGAAAAATTGAAAGAAATTGAAGAAAATTACAGAAGCGGTAAAATGACAACTGGAGAATTAAAAGCTTATACTATTGATAAAATAAATTCTTTTTTAGAAAAACATCAAAAGAAATTAGAGAAAGCTAAGAAGATTGTTAGGGAGAAGTTTGCCTAATTGTTAGATATGTTTTTAAATTTTTGTTTCTAAGTTTTCATATAAAATGTCTTTATTCGCTCAACTCACAATTAACGGGCTTATAGCTGGAAGCATATATGCTTTGGTTGCATCTGGATTTTCTTTGATTTACAAAACAAATAGATTCATGCATTTTGCACAAGGTTCTGTTGTTGCGTTCTGCGCATATATTTTATTTCTTTTTTTCTCAAGATTGCACCTTAATTTTATTTTTGGTGCTTTGATAACATTAATTTTTAGTTGTTTTATTGGTTTTTTTATCTATAGATTTGTTTATCTTCCTCTTCAAAAAAGAAAAACTTTGAATATAATTTTACTTTTGGCTTCACTTGCCCTTATGATTTTAATTGATAATCTTATCCAATTGTTCTTTGGGGCAGATGTTAAAACAATTGGGTTGATTAAAGTTTCTAAGGGAATGACTTTTTTAGGGGCAATTATTACTCCTCTTCAAATTGTAATCATTTTGATTTCTATTTTTTTATTTGCAATGTTATATCTTTTCCTTAAAAAATCTAGGCTCGGT
>JAGQJT010000013.1 GCA_020430505.1 Nanobdellota archaeon
TTTTATTAACTCAAACACATAAATTTTTATTTCCAAAAATCTTAAAAACCCTAATTCTATCTAATTTTTATGATAAACAGTAGGAGTTATCCCCATCATTAAAAATTCTATTAGTGATAACTCTGACTACAATCCTCAAACATTAAACAAAGCTTTTAAATTAGTCTCAACTAAATTAAACATATGGCGGTTGTGGTCTAACGGTTATGACGTACGGTTGTGGTCCGTGAAAAGGGAGTTCGACTCTCCCCTTCCGCCCTTTTATCCCAAATTAAAATGAAAACTGAATATTGTAAAAAATTAATCTTGACAAATGACATTAAAAAAGAACTAAAAAAATTAAAGCCAAAAAAGAACTTCTCCGGAAAAGTCATATCAGAATATTATGATTTTAAGGATAACTCTCTAGAGAAAAAAGGAATTCTCATTAGATTAAGAAAAAAAGGAAAAATAGCAGAACTTACTCTAAAACAAAAAGAAAAATCAATCAAAAATGGGATTTTAAGAACAAAGCTAAAAAAAGAAATAAAATCAGTCACAACAAACTTCAAAGGAATTAAAGAAATTCTAAGAACAATGAATTTGAAGATTGTAAGAAAAGAAAGTTTTTATCGAGAAGAATATTTCAAAGATGAGGTTATTTTTGAAATAAAAAACAAAAAAGAATTGGAATTAGAGTCATATAATCTAAAAAAACTAAACAAAGTATTGGAGAATTTAAAATGACTTTAAAATTTATAACCGGAAATCCAAACAAGTTTAGAGAAGCAAAACAAATTCTTGGAAATGTTGAGAAAATTGCAATGGAACTTCCAGAGATTCAAGAAATCAATGCAAAAAAAATAATTGAATACAAATTGCAAGAAGCAATGAAAACCCAAAAAGGTGAATTTTTCTGCGAGGATACTTCTCTTTACATAAATTCCTTAAACGGTCTACCAGGACCTTTAATAAAATGGTTTCTAGAGTCAATGAAAACTGAAGGCATTTACAGAATGGCAAGCTTTTCTTCAGATAGATCCGCAACAGCTAAAACAATAATTGGCTACACAAATAGAAATGAAATAAGATATTTCGAGGGAAAAATAGATGGAGAAATAGTTGCTCCAAAAGGAGAAACAAATTTTGGTTGGGATCCAATATTCTTACCGAAAGGGTATATGAAAACATTTGCACAAATGACCCCAGAAGAAAAAAATGAAATTAGTATGAGAAAGAAAGCTTTAACTAAACTAAAAGACTATTTGGAGAGTAGAAAATGAAAACTGAACCAGTAAAAGGATTTAAAGATTTTGTAGGAAAAGAAGCAGATCAATTCTCTTTAATAAAAGAGTTAGCAAAGCAAATATTTGAAAGATACAACTTCCAAGAAATCCAAACTCCAATAGTTGAATACGAAGAATTTGTTCGTGGAGACAAAGAACAAAAAAATGATGAAGCAATTTCAGAGATTTTCAAATTGCAAGACAAAGGAAAAAGAAATTTAGCCTTAAGATATGAATTTACATTTCAACTAAAAAGAATTGCAAAAAATCAAAAACTTCCATTCAAGAGATTTCAAATAGGCCCTGTATTCAGAGACGAACCAGTTCAAGGGAACAGATTAAGACAATTCACACAATGCGATATTGATACAATTGGATCAACGCCAAAAGATGAAGCAGAAATTCTTGCAGCAATTACAGACATCTTAACAGCATTAAAAATTCCTTCAAAGATTTACATAAACAATAGAAAACTTCTAAATGAAGTCTTAGAAGAAAATGGAATCAAAGAAAAAGAACAAGTAATTCGTGAAATAGACAAATTAGATAAGCTTCCAATTGCAGAAGTAAAAAAGAATCTAAAACAATACAAAGCAGAAAAAATAATTGAAATATTTGCAAAACCCCCGACCTATTTCAAGAAATACAAATCTTTCTCAGAAATAGAAGAACTTGCAAAATACTGTTCATACTATGGAATAAAAGTAAACTTTCAACCCTCCTTAGCAAGAGGTTTGGCGTACTATAACGGAAATGTTTTTGAGATAAAATCAAACATAAAAGAAACAATCTGTGGGGGGGGTTCCTATTCAATAGACGGAACTCCATCAACAGGAATTTCATTTTCCATTGAAAGATTAATGGCAGTTTCAAAAATTATCCCAGAATTAGAGAGAATATTAATAGTCTCCTTGGATCAAGATAAAAAAACAATTGATTTATCAAAAAACTTAAGAAAACAAGGAAAAAATGTAAGCGTATTCTTTGGAAAACCAAATAAAGCAATGGAATACGCAAACTCCTACGGGATAAAGAAAGTAATTTTTGTTGGAAAGAAAGAAGTTCAAGAAAAGAAATTCCTAATCAAAGATTTACAAACAGGAAAACAAAAGATTCTAACCATCAAAAAATCACAATAATTCTTTTAAACATAATATCCATTTAGAATCTATGACATTAATGAATGAGAATGCAAAATCCGCAATAGCATACATGGAATTAAATCTTCAAACATCAACAGCCCATGGTTTGAGCGCTGATCAAATGTGGGAAGATTTATACAAAAATCTCGTAGAAACCCAAGAAGAAAATAAATATTTTTTAAAAGAAAATTCAAACATACTTTTAAAAAGAAAAGATATTATAAATAGAATTCACTTCAAAATAGAATATGATTTCAATGAAAAACTTTCCCTAACGAATCCACAAAGCTTTGGATATGGCGAAATAAGAAAAAGTTTAGAAAAATTAATGGGAAACTTACATGAAGATACTAGAAATGCAATAACTACGGGAAATTTACAATTAAAAGTAGAAAATTAAACAAATTTTATTTTATTCTCTTTTCCCAAAGCAAAAAGGTATTTTCCAAACAAATCAAGCAAATTATATGCTTTTTCCAAACGATTCATATTAGAATATTCATATTGGGTGTGAACTTCATTTTCTGCATTTTTGTATGCAAGTATAATTTCTTTATTTATTTTTTCTCCAATCGGATCAATCAAATAAAATTTCTTATGGGGACAAATTCTTTGAATTTTCCAACCCTCCTTAAAATAGGGCTTTATCTCTTCTCTGAGTTTAGTTATCAAGGATATATTAACTTTAGATTTTCTTCTAAGTCGCATTAAAAAAGATTAAAAAAATTGATTAAAAAGATGGCTTTTCACTAAAGAAATAGAACAAAACACTTTTAAACCAGATTCAAAAATTCCTCTATAAGTTTACTATTCCTAACCTCCGGATGAAACAAAACTCCATAAATATTTTTAGAGTTATGCTTAATTGCTTGAGGAATTTTTGAATCTGTAAACTTAATAAAATCTTTAGGTAAACTAACATAATTATTGTGCAAATGATAAACTTCATGCTCATCTTTTAAACTTAAAAATTCTTTAACAAAATTCTCCCTATAATACCCTATTTCTTTTTTCTTTCTCAATTTGCCTCTAAAAATCAAAGAGATAATTTGCATTCCTGCACAGATTCCTAAAACAGGTTTAGCATAGTCCCTTATCCAATTAAATCTCTCCAGCTCTTTTAAGAAAAAGTCATCTTTCAAAGAAGTTCCAGAAATAATTACTTTATCTGCTTTTTCAATATCTTTTAGTGTAAAATTTTTATAATGTCTAACCAAACACTTCCCAACAACATTTTCAATAGGTTTTACAAATTCTAACTCATGCAATTTATCCGAACACATAGAGATTAAGAGAATCATAACTCAACCTCCATTCTAAAACTATTTTCTCCTTCTTTCAGAATTTTTTTATTTTTTATCTTAAGCGAATTAGAAAATAATGGACAATCCAAAACAAAAGTTTCAAACTCACCACCTTCTCCTGCAACATGAATTTGATATTTCTCATTAAATAATTTTATCTCCTTTAAGAATTTGGAATTAATTTCCTTGCCCAACCAAAACTCATCAAAGGGGTATGCAAAAACTCCCACTAAAATTGTCTTGAATTTATCTTTAATTAACATTTTCAAATATTCTTCTTCGTCAATTTGCCAAAGAGGATTAAAGCATTCCAAGCCAAGTTTATCACAAATTTTTTGGATCCTTGTAGATTGATATACACTCTGAATTGCTCCAGTAACAACTCCCTGGATTTTATATTTTAATTTGGCTTTTGAAATTGCCTCTTCTAAATCTTTTAATTCAATTTCTTTCTCTCCAGAAGTTTTTTGAATAATTAAAGGAATATTCATTACTTCAGATTGCTTCTTGGTTTTAGAAATGTTTGGAGTGTGAAACATATAACTCCCTTTATTTTCAGAATGGATGCTTATTAAACAACTTAATTCATGCTTATTCTTCTTAGCCAAATACGCAGCATAAACAGAATCTTTTCCTCCTGAAAAAAGAACTCCTAGTTTCATCAATAATTAAAGAAAAATTAGTTTTTAAGTTTGCTTAAATTTCTTGAGCAACACTTTCAACCCCCTTTACTGAATAAATCCTTGTTAAGGTTATGTTTTTGGGAAAGAATCTCCAACTCTTTTTTTGAAGCTCTAAACTTCTTTATATAATTGATAATATTCAAGGTATTCTTTCTGCCATCAAGATAAGAGATAAATTTGTCAAAATCGTTTTTTGGAAGAATTTTATTTTCATAATAATTAAGCCATTTATCTTCAAGCCTAGATAATCTAAGATATGTCGGATTTCCACGATACTTTCTTTGTGAAACTTCTATTATTTTTGACATGAAAATTAATGCTTTTTATGCTTTTTAAGAATTTATATTCTCTTCATCATCAATATTTTCAAATTTCTCTGCTTCTTCTAGCTCTTCGATTTCTTCTTCAATTTCTTCTCTAAGATTTGCAAACGGATCAGGATTATGTTCAAAGTAAACTTCCTTCAACCAAACATCAATTTCTTCAAAATGATCTACTTGATCCAACCAAACTTTCTTGTTGTTCTCCAGTTGAAGTAATGGGAAAAAACTAACTATCCTTTCGTCTCTATCAGTTCCAACTAAATCAGTATAAGTTATTTTTTTTGATTCAACATTTTCATTAAAATGGTCAAGAATCTTTCTATGTATTTCTTTAAGTTTATCTTTTATACTGAATTTTCTTTTTGGAAGCGAAATTCCTGTTTCTCTCAAAGCATTCCTGTTAACAATTTCTTTCTTAATTCTTCTATTTTCCGTAACAATCGCTTTATTCAAAGCTCCAATAAGCTCCTTAAGTGTAACTTTTCTAAATCTAGGCATAGGACTTCGAGGAACCAATTCAGGAATCTCCTCATCAAGTTCTATTCTTTCCAAAACAGTCTTTTTTTGGTCTTTTTTACCAAAAAGTATCTCATCTATACTTTTTACATATTGGTTAAGCAAAATTTCAGATTTTATTCTCAAAAGCAACGATGCGGCCAAAAGAACTTTACTGGAGATAAAAAAGTCCATTTCTTCATATTCTTGTACCCTTTCAAAGAATTTTTCAGAGAGTATTCCAATATCAATATCCCAAGGGTCCAATTGCTCCGTATTAATCAAATCATAAATTATATCCTGCCAGCCAATTTCACGATTAAACAACATATCATGGACCTGTTCTTGATTGACACTCGTTCTTGCTTTGGTCTCTTTTTCAACCTCTTCCATCTCAAAAAAAGGGAGCAATATTTTATAAAACTACCATTCTTTTAAAAAGCCAGATTACCATTTTATAATTATTCGAGCTTGTCATTTTAGAAGAGTAACAAAAACAAAACATTTATAAAGTAAAAGATACTGGAATTATTATCACCTCTTTTTGCCCAGGAGAAGCTTCGGGTCGCGCTTTTTGTTTGACTCGAAGAATCTCCCAGGGTTTGAAATTAAGAGAATCAAAGAAAATGCCAATAGAAGAAATACATGCGGATGATCCAAGACTTATTGAACATAAAAGATCATATAGGGCACCTTTGAATTATTATTTTATTTATGGGGGGAACTCCAAAAAAATTGCGGGAGCAATTAAAATTGAAAGTGGAATAAAAAATTTAATTGAAGAACTTAACTCGATAGGGAAAGTAAATGAAACATTAAAGTATAAAAGAATTTCTGAAGAGCAATATAAAGAATTCAACAAAATACCTTTACAAAAAAGAAAGGGTTTGACCTTAGAAAATATTCAATGAACAATCCTGTCTAAAATCAGGCACTGTTCTTATATTCTTATAATTTTTAGATAATTGGAAAAGATTATATAGTTCTAAATCCATTATTATTATGGAGCAAAAGAACCGATTAGAAAAAGACGTTTCTGAGGGTACTCCTGTCGTTGCTAAATATGGCTGGAACGATGTATTAAACGAACCGTTTGAATTTTTGTATGAATTCGGCTATTATACAAAGTACGGCGCTGTTGTGTACATAAAAGGTGAAAGAAATATGCAAGATTCTTATGCCTTTAAGTTAGAACAACTTAGACTAGCAACATGGAAAGACTTAGATAACTTCTTTTGGGGACGTTAAATAGGTAAGAATAAAAACTCATTCTTTCTTAGTAGCTTCTACGGCATTTTTTATGTAATTTTTTTAGAAATTATATTGATGAGAAAATTTTAATTTTCGAATAAAGAGTTATTCTGTCTACTCTTCCTGTTTTTTCTTACTTTCAAATTCTGTGTAATGGCACTTCCCACAATAAACTCTTCCATTTGCTTTCATTAAGAAAACACCTGGACCACATCTAGGGCAAAATTTGGAATCTCTTACTGCTTTATCGCCATCAATCTTATATTTGGAATATTTCTTACTTGTAGCTTTATTTTTAGGAGCTTTCTTTCCTTTTTTTGTTACTTTTTTCTTTTTTGCCATTATTCCTTAGCCTCCTCTTTTGGAGTCTCTTCAGAAGAAGATTCTTCTTTAACCTCTTCCTTAGGTTCTTCTTTAGGTTTATTTTCTTCAACTATTTTAGCGTCTGCTTCACTATCTCTTTTTCTAGAACGAGCAATTTCATCTTTATCCTTTTTAGAATCATAAATGTGGGCAACAATTGTGAAAGTTTTAGTTCCAAAATTACCAGAAATTCTCAAAATATGAATACAATCTTCAGAACAAGCAAATTCTTTTGCCAAAATTTTTATGCATTCGACTCTGCTAGGAGTAACATCTGATTCTATTCTAACTTTTACTTCTTTTCTTCTCAAAAGAGAATTATCAAAACCACCCATCTTAACAACATCCATTTTATCTAATTTTTATAGCAAAAGTTCCCTTTTCCTTTATATTTAATTTTTTAGCAATTTCTGATTTTTCAGGATTTGCCACAACAATTTTTCCTTTTATTGTTTCAGTATATTCTTTAGAACCACAATTAGGACATTTTTCATCTCCTTCATAAACTGTCCTACACAATTTACAGGCTCTTTCTTTTGCTTTTGCCATTATTTCTTTCCTCCTTTAGAAGCCTTAGCAGTTTTCTCTTGAACTTTCGCCATTTTTTCAGCATCTTTTTGCTTCTTAACTTTGTCTTCTTTCAACCATTCTATTTTCCCCAAACCAGGTTGCCTCATTGTCAAACCAATTTTAGGATCATCTCCTTTGTGACTTATTGCAACTACCCTAGCAACGCACATATCTCCTGCTTTCAAAACTCTGCCAGTTGACTTACCCGATAAAGAACCAGCATCACTAAAAGAAACATAATCGTCCATTGTCTGACTTATATGAATCATTCCTTTCATAACACCAAGATTCACAAATGCTCCGAAATTAGTTATTTCGTCTATAGTCCCATAAACCAGCTCATGCAATTCTGGTTTCCAAACTAGAAGTTCAAACTTAGTTTTGTAGTAGGCAGCACCATCTCCAGGGATTATGATTCCTTCTCCTATGTTTAAAACACCCACTATCGCAGCAACTCTTCCAAGCTCTTTATCATAATAATCAGAATAAGTTTCTTCCAACTGCTCTTTTATGGACTCTGCAGTAGGCAATCCGAAAAGTTTCGGCGCTACACGAATATAATCCTCAACTTCAGTTAGGTAAAACATTTTATTAAAATTGATAGTAAAAGTTGGTTTAAAAAGCTTTGGTGGGCAAAGATTATTCATCAAAAATCTTCTATTTTTTGGGAGAATGAGATTATCAACTATACAATTTCTAACTTTTTCCTAGCCCTAATAACCATAATTGAGTTTTCAACCAGTTTTTTCAATTCTTGATCCATTGTGGCAAGAATAACTCTCGGATTGGCTTTCAAATATTTAACAATTCCTTTATCCGCATACCTCATGCCAAACTCAAGCTCCTCAAACTCATTCTTTTCCAACAACTTAAGCGCCAACCTTGCATCATCTCTAAAATGCATTTTTTTCTTTGAATTTGAAATATTTTTTAATTCTCCTATAACCGCATCAGGAACCAATATTTTGAAACCCATAGTAGAAATATCATCAAAAAAATCAATCTTGCACTGAATTGCATTCAAAATGAAATTTGTATCTAACAAAACCTTATTCATATATCCTAAAGTGTATAAATGTTTAAATATGCTTTTAATGATAAAGATTAATGGTTTCGAAGGAATATCTTGAAAGAACAAAAGACAGATTTAAAGGCTTTTTTGATTTTAATATTGGACTACAAAAACGATTAGAAAAAGAACTTGCTTTTTTAGAAGGAGGAAAAGATTTAGATAATCCTTTTATAATCTCTCCAAGAGAGTTGGAAGAAAGAAGCTATAATTTACTTTTACAATTCGAGTCATATAATTTAGGAAGAAGAACTTCAAATATAATGAGGGATTTTCAAAGATCAAAATTAAATATCTTAGATTTCAACCCATTTCTAAATGATTTAAATAGATTTATTAAGTATTCTGGGATATCAGAAAGCCGAGGTTTAAAATGGGAAAAATTTAATCAAGAAATTGAAGAGAATAAGATAATCACAGTAGATTTTTTGACAGACATTGCAAAATCAAATAAAATTTCCAGAGATCTCTCACATAATTACACTCAAAGATGGATTTTCTATAACAAATTATTTGGAGAAAAATCTAAAAAATAAAATTTAATACTTCTTAACACCAACTTCATATAAAGTTTTAAATAAATTTCCATAAGCCTCATTAAACTTTCTTTTTTTCTCAATTACTTTATACACTACAGAATTTCTACAAACATCATAGCTATTGTCAAAATCAATATGCTCTTCAAGAATTTTTATTAGATTGGGATTTTTTACTTGAAAATCTTCTTTGAATTGTAAATATTTAAAATATTCTTCATCCATTTTTAATAAAATTAATCCACTAATTTCAACAGAGCTTTTAAAACTCTTAAAACTACTTTCATCTTTCCAAAAAGAATCTTTACCAAAATTTGCGAGTCCAATACCCCTTGAGTGATAATGAATATTTTTATGTGCATGAAATAACTTTAACCCCAGATTATAATATTCTCTAATTAAAGGTTCTGGTTCGGGAGGCGATTCAGAAGCACAAACTCCTAATTCAAAAGATCTTTCTCCCAATAAATAATTTTCATCCAATGGACTTACACTAAACCCCAAACTTAAGAACTCCTTATAAACATTTATATAACAAAACACCTTCTTTAATTCATGATTGAATCAGAAAATATTTTAAGAATTTTAAAAGAAACCCAACAAGCAATAAATGAAAACAACCCCTCAAAATTAAAAAATTTAAGTGACCAAACAATTCATAAATCTTCAACTAATCAGGACAATGATAACATCTCGATTGCAGTAACCGTTTATTCTTTGGGAAAGATATTTGAAAGACAAGATTATAGGTCATTGAAAGGATGGGATGATTTCAAGAGACTCTTGGATTCAAATCTAAAACGTTCAATAAAACATCTAGAAAAAAATGATATTGAAGGTTTTAGAAAACACTTTGAATTGATTGGAAAAGCAATAAACAAGATTTCTGGAAAATTAAAAAAATATATACAAGAAGTATTTGAAAAAGCAAAAGTAAACAAAGCTTCAAGAATTCATGAACATGGAGTTTCTCTAGGGAAAACCGCAAAACTTTTGGGAGTTACAGTTTATGATTTAGCAAATTATACCGGATCTACTGGAATTGCAGATAATTCCTTAAGTGAAACTGAAAAGGTCAAAAGAAGAATAAAAATAGCAGAGGAGATTTTAGGATGAAAATAATAATCTTCGACGCAAGTACACTGATTAGTTTTTCAATGAATGGTCTATTGTACATAATAAGAAAATTGAAAGAAAATTCAGATGTAAAATTCATTGTAACAAAAGAAGTAGTTTATGAGATAATTGACAAACCAATAAAAATAGATCGATTTAAATTGGAAGCACTTAAACTAAAACAATTAATGGAAGAGGGAATACTAGAAATGCCTACTTCAATTGGGATAAATGAAAAAGATATCTCAGAAAAAACAAATAATATCTTAGATTCCGCAAACTCAATTTTCAAAGAATCAAAACAGGATATTCATATAATTGATCTGGGAGAAGCAAGTTGCGTGGCTCTTTCAAAAATCTTGAATGAAAAAAAAATTCATAATGTCATGGCAATTGATGAAAGAACAACAAGAATGCTTTGTGAGAGACCAGAAAATTTGAGAAAACTTTTACAAAAGAAATTGCACACTACGATAAGGTATGAGAGAGAACAAACCGAACAATTTAAAGGATTAAAAATAATTCGTTCAAGTGAGATTGTTTATGTTGCATTCAAAAAGAACCTAACTATCTTAAAAGGAAAAAACTCTTTAGATGCTTTGTTATATGCTCTAAAATTCAAAGGCTGTGCAATCTCTAATGACGAAATAGAAGAAATCAAAAAACTAAATTAATTCAGCAAATTTTTTAGATAATTCTTTATAATGGAAACCGAAATATTTCTTCCATTTTGGGAAACAGTTATAAGATAATCGTCTTTTTTAGCTCCATAAAAATTTTCAACTTTTTCTTTGATATTCTTCGGTTGATTAAAAAAAATTTGATCTTCTAGGCAGTATCCAATGGTGCCTACAAAAGGATCTTTTTTATCTATTCCAGTTATCTTAAATTTTCCAGAAGTTAATTTTCTAGCAAGTTTTTCTAAAGGATTTACATTAAAAAAAACATTTTCAATATTCTCAAAAGAATTATAAACTTGCAAATTTGACTTTTTCATATAAATTCTTAAACTCTGTAATTTATAAAAATTATTGTAATCAAAAGCATTAAAAATCAAATATTTCTCTTATAATTAAGGGTGCGTAGTTTAGTGGTAAAACAGTCGGCTCCAGCGAACGAATTGAGAGAAGCACTGTATTCTCAATAAATTCGTGGGTCACCGACAGCTGGGGGTTCGATTCCCTCCGCGCCCATTTAATCACAATAATTTTTATAAACTTAAAGACTAAATGAGATATATGGAAAATAAAGCAAAAAAATATGTTCTTTACTTTAAATCAGACATTGATGGAAGTAATGAAAAAGCAATAGTGGAAATAACTCAAGAAAAGGGGGGAACATATTTAAGTGAGAAGGATATTCCTTCGCTCGCCAATTCGTTTTTCAAACATGGGTGGGATATTGATGCGGCACCTCTAGAAACAATAAATCCAACAATAGCAAATGAATGGGCTGAAAAACCTTGGGACAAAGGATCCGGAATAGAAGAATTAGCAAAAAGAGGACCCCTCAACATGAAAAAGTATTATCCTTTTAGCATAAACAATTTAGTAGAATTCTATGCAGAGTACACCTTTTAAAAAAATCTTCAAAATATTTAAATACTCAAAGAAGCTAATTATCTAGTAAAAAGATGTGTGACAAAAATACCTGGAAATACATTGTAGACATTGGACTTTTAATTTCTGGACTTGGAGTAATTGTAACAGGAATAGTAAAGTTTAGAACACTTTGGCATTTGCTATCAATAAATATTAATTATGAAGCAATGAACATGGGAGTCTATAGAATAGTTCATGACTGGTCGGGTTTAGCTATGACAATTTTCGTAATAATCCATTTAGTTCTAAACTGGGATTGGATTAAAGGAACGACTAGAAGTTTCTTTAAGAAAGAAGAGATAAAAGTCTCAAGAAAAAAGAAATAATTATAATTCTAAAATAACTTCTTCTAACTCTTTAAAACTAGAAACAATTTTGTAAGGATTCCCTTTCTCCAAAATTTTTCTTTTATGAAAACCAAAATCAATCGCGATAGTTTTTATTCCAACTTTTTTTGCTTCTTTAATATCTCCCAAAGTATCCGTAACAAAAACAACTTCATTTTTTTTTAATTTATTCTCTTTTAAAAATTTCTTCATTTTATCTACTTTATATTTCCCAGACTCTTTACCCATAATCATCTTAAATAAATTCGTTAATTTCTTCCTTAATAAATAATAATTAATGAAATCTTCAGATGCGGCAGTAACAATAAAATAAGAATAATCCTTTTTGTTTTTCTTAAGAAATCTTAAAGCCTCTTTCCTAATTCCCTTTTTCATTAAAATTCCTTGCAAAAAGTTCTTTACAACAAATGATTTATTTTTTATCTTTAACAAATTCTCTTTAGCTTCCAAAATATTCCCTTCATAGGCTTTACTATGCAATTTCCGAGTCATGTCTTTGTATCTTTTTTTATAAGCTTGATAATGCTCTTCATAATCATCAAAAAGAACGCCATCAAAATCAAAAATTATTGCTTTCAACATATAAAGAAAAAGTAAAAATTGTTTTTAAGGTTTATTCTTCAATACAATAATGCTTAAAAATAATTAGATTTTAAGAGAAAAATGGACAAAGATTTAAATCATTATTTTATATTTACTATCACAATAAATATCTTAATTGCAACAGCAATGAATATATTTTCCGACAAAGTCATATTTTTAGCAGATTATTCTTTTGTTATTGCAAGATGGTATGGAATTGCAATAATCGCTTTAGTGGCCTCATACACAATTTATTTAATGGGAATAAAACTAGATGAAAAAGAAGGATTTTACCTAAAAAAGAGATTATTAATAAGTGTTGTTCTCGCAGTGATGGTATTATTTGCCTCAATATATCCCTCGGTTTTTTATGGGTATTCATTCATAGTGATCGTTCTTGGAATGACCTTCAATTTTATAGTTCCAATACTAGACATTCTAATCCCATTAGTCTTAAAAATCATTAAAGTAAAGAAGAAGTTTAAAGGAATACTTTTTATATTCAAAAAGAATTAATCATCAGAATCATTACCATTATCTAAATCTTCAACCCTAGCAACATCAGTAACAGAATCGCCTGCTTGCAACTTCACAACTCTTACCCCTTGTGCAGCACGTCCCATAACTCGAATATTCTTCAAAGAAGTTCTAATGACTAAACCTTTTGCAGTTGTGATAATAATTGAATCTGAATCATTAACTGAAACCGTATTGACAACCACTCCAGTTTTATCTGAAATCTTAACATTTATTACACCCTTTCCTGCTCTAGAAGTTTTTCTATAATCTTCAACAGAAGTTCTCTTTCCATATCCTTTTTCAGTAATTGTGAAAATAGCTTCAGTGCTCAAAACTTCCAAAGAAACAACCTCATCATCTTTGTCCATTTTAATTCCTGTAACTCCATAACTTGACCTTCCCATATTTCTCACATCTCCAGAATTAAATCTAATTGCCTTACCATTTCTTGTAGCCAAAAGAATTTCTTGCTTTTCTTTAACAACTTCTACTCCAATCAAATCATCTGAACCATCTGCAGGGATATTAATTGCTTTTATACCAGATGCCCTAGGTTTGGAAAAATTACTCAAAGAAATTTTCTTAACTTGCCCTTTCTTTGTTGCCATAAACAAATCATCATCAAACTTCTTAACAGAAATCACACTTGTAACTCTTTCATCTTTCAAACCTAAAAGATTAATCACTGCCTTCCCTTTACCATATCTTTCTGCTTCAGGAACATCATAAGCTTTCAACCATAAAACTCTACCTCTTGAAGTAAAGAACATCAAATAATCATGTGTTGAACAAGTCAACAGTTGTTTTGTGAAATCACCTGTCGCAAGATTATTTCCTATTACTCCTCTACCCCCTCTCTTCTGCTCCTTGTAAGTTTTCAAGTCCATTCTTTTAACATAACCTTTGTCTGTTATTGTCACAACAACTTCTTTTTCCTGAACCAAATCTTTTTCTTTAATTTCTCTCAAATTTTTAAGAACATTTGATCTTCTAGCATCACCATATTTATCTTTTAATTCTGTTACTTCTTTCTTTATTATCTTCAAAACTTCTTTTATATTTCCTAAAATTTTTTCATACAATTCAATTTTTTTCTTCAATTCTTTCATTTCATTTTCAAGTTTTTCTTTTTCCAGAGAAGTTAATTGTTGTAATTTTGTTTCAAGAACTGCCTTTCCTTGATTTTGAGTCAATTTAAACTTAGCCATCAAACCTTCTAAGGCTTCCTTAGCAGTTTTAGACTTCTTAATTAATTTTATTATTTCGTCAATATTTTGCAAAGCAATCAACAACCCTTCAACAATCTCCAATCTTTGCTTAGCTTTTTCTAAATCATACTTTGTCCTATTAGTAATGATATCTTTCCTATGTCTTATGTATTGTTCCAAATAATCTCTTAAACCTAAAACTCTAGGTTGCCCATTTACCAAAGCTAAAAAGTTTACGTTGAAAGAATCTTGCAATCTTGTATATTTATACAGAGAATTAATAACAAATTTTGAATTAACCCCTTTCCTCAACTCTAAAACAATTCTTATTTTACCTTTATTTGATTCATCTCTTAAATCAGAAACATCTCTTATTTTTTTATCTTTGACTAAATTAGCAATTTGTTCTATCAAAGTAGTTTTATTTAACATATAAGGGATTTCTTCTATTATCACAGACTCCTTTCCTTTATTTTCTTCAATATTTGTTTTACCTCTAACAACCACTTTCCCTCTTCCAGTCTTATATAACTCCACCATATCCCCTTGTATAGATCCTCCAGTAGGAAAATCAGGACCCTTAACAATTTCGCACAAATCTTCCACACTTATTTCAGGATTATCAATGTAAGAATTAATCGCATCACAAACTTCTCTCAAATTATGAGGAGGAATACTTGTTGCCATACCTACTGCAATACCAGTTGCCCCATTAAGCATTAAAGTAGGAAGCTTCCCAGGAAGTAAAACAGGTTCTTTTATTGAACCATCATAATTTGGAACAAATTTAACAGTATCTTTTTCTAAATCTTGCAACAATTCTTCTGTGACATTTTCCATCTTAGCTTCCGTATAACGCATGGCTGCAGGAGGATCTCCATCAATAGAACCAAAATTACCTTGACCAAAAACCAAGGGATATCTTAACGAAAAAGGTTGAGCCATTCTCACCATAGCATCATAGATCGCTGAATCACCATGAGGATGATATTTACCCATAACATCTCCAACAACAGTTGCAGATTTTCTTGTTTGAACATTTGATTTCAAACCCATCTTATTCATAACATATAAAATTCTTCTCTGAACAGGCTTCATACCATCCTCAACAGAAGGAATGGCCCTAGAAACAATAACGCTCATAGCATAATCTAAATAAGATTTTTTCATCTCAAGACTAACTTCAGTATTAACTACTCCTTTCTCTTCCAATTTCTTTTCTTCTTTCTTTTCTCCACTCATTTTATTTAATTTTGAGGTTTTTGCTCTGGTAAAGATGGAACACTTTCTGCTGAAACACTTTCAGAATGCGATTCGGTTGGAGACGCTTGCTCAACTGAATTTGCATCTGTCTTCGGAGTTTCCATACTAGACTTTGATTCGGTGTTAGGAACTTCTACTTCAGAATCTTCTTCCATATAATGAATTAAAATTTCGTTCTCATCATCCACATCGAAACTAACACTTTCCTTCGTAACTCTCAATTCATTTAGTTTAGTTATAAAATTTACAATTTCAGAATTTGATAAACTAAATTCCCAAACTTCAACTTCTCTCATTTCATCCTCTTCACTTTTAGGTTGTTCTTCCATTATGCAATTTCTTCCCCCTTTTCATCTAAATATTTCATAAATTCATCTTCAGTTAATTCTTTTTCATTAATGTTTTTTCCAACCCATTTACATTTTCTACATTCCCATTCTTTTCCTCCACCTTCTTCAGAATCTAAATTACTCAAAACTAATCCAACCTCATCACTTTTGCATTTAGGACATTCTCTAATCTTGAAAGTTTTACCTTTCTTTTTTTCCTGTTTGACACCTTTAGCTTTTGCATAAGCAGCAGGGCTATCATAACCTTCCAAAATCCAATCCGGTGTTTTCACTTTGCTTCTTTTCGCCATTTTAATTCATATATTCCTTCATCGAATTTATAATTAAAGTAATTGCCTCATATTTTTCTTTTAAAATTTCCTTTGCTTCTGGCAACAACTTTTTATCCCAATTCCTTCTCATTTTAGCATCGACCAAATTAACTGCTTCTTCAAAAGTATCAACCGTAGAGGTAAACCATTCAAAAATATCCAAAAAGGTATCAAAATGAGACATTGCATCAGCACATGCAACAATTTTAGCTTCAATTGTCTCAGGGGTAGGTCCTTTTCTACCTCTATGTGTCAAAACACAGTGTTTTATCTTTTCAACTAATTCCACATCCACATTCAAACCAAGCAAGATTTTTTCGGCCTCTTTTTCACCAATCAAGTGATGTTCATTATCCATATTAAATTTACCAACAATTCCTTCAGCTCGGCCGATGTCATGAAGAAGTGCTGCTGCTTCCACAATTTTCCTATCTGCTCCAAGTTTATCTGCTAAAAGTAAAGAATTCTTGACCACAGAAGAGATATGATAATTATAATCTCTCTCTTTATGTATCCCCACATCGTGATTTTTTCTAACAATTGTTCTAATCTCTTTAATAATTTCTTCAGTTAATTCCATTTTAAATATCTAAATCCGCCTCCTTCGCATTTTCTTGGATAAACTCTTTTCTAGATTGAACATCATCTCCCATAAGCATTGAAAAAGTTTGATCTGCTTCGACAGCATCTTCAATGTAAATTTTCTTTATTTTTCTAGTTTTTGGATTCATAGTTGTATCCCAAAGCTGATCTGCACTCATTTCACCAAGACCTTTAAACCTAGTAACGCTACCTTCACTAGCCCCTAATTTTTTCAATTCCTCCTCGGAATAAACATAATAATCTTTCTTTTTTCTAACCCTATACAATGGAGGCATGGCAGCATAAATATTTCCATTTTCAATCAATTGGGGCATAAACCTAAAGAAAAATGTCAAAAGCAAAGTCTTAATATGTTCTCCATCCACATCCGCATCTGTCATAATTATTATCTTAGAATATCTTAATTTAGAAACATCAAATTGTTCTCCAATACCAGTTCCAATAGCAGTGATCATATTTGTTATTTCTTCACTGGATAAAGCTCTAGCCGGATTCGCTTTTTCCACATTCAAGATTTTACCCCTCAAACCCAGAATTGCTTGTGTTTCTTTATTACGAGCATTCTTTGCAGAACCTCCAGCCGATTCTCCTTCAACAAGGTATAACTCAGATTCATCAGATTTTTTGCTTGAACAGTCAGACAATTTTCCAGGTAACCCTCCGAGAGAAAAAGCATTCTTCCTTCTAACCAAATCTTTAGCCTTTTTTGCCGCAAGTCTAGCCTTAGCAGATTGAATTGCCTTTGAACTTATCTTCTTAGCAACAGCAGGATTTTCTTCAAAGTATTCTGATAGGGCTGCTGTGACTAAAGAATCAACATACCCTTTAATTTCCGAATTTCCTAGTTTAGTTTTAGTTTGCCCTTCAAATTGAGGATTAGGGATTTTTAGACTTATAACAACAGACAACCCTTCCCTCACATCATCTCCAGATAAACTTTCTCCATTCTTCAATTGATTTGTTTTCTTGGCATAATCATTAATAACCCTTGTTAAAGCAGTTTTCAAACCAGAAACATGGGTTCCACCCTCAACTGTATTAATAGTGTTAACAAAACCAAAAATATTTTCTCTATAACCAGTAGTATATTGAATTGCAATTTCTACAACAACATCTTCAACTTGCTTCTTAAAATAAATCGGCTTGTGGATTACTTCTTTTGATTTATTCGCCCATTTAACAAATTCCATCAAACCTCCAGTAAAATGGAATTCTTCTTTCTTTGATTTTTCTTCATCTTTCAAGAGAATTTTCAAACCTGCATTAAGAAAAGCAACTTCTCTAAATCTAGTCTCTAAAATTTTGTAATCGAAATCTACTGTAGAAAAAATTTGTTCATCTGGGAAAAAAGTGATTATTGTTCCTGTATCTTTTTCATCACATTTTCCAGTAACCTTCAATTTAGTTTGAGGAGTTCCTCTAGAATATTCTTGTTCATAAATTTTTCCATCTCTTTTTATTTTTAGTAATAACTTTTTTGCTAAAGCATTAACACAACTAACTCCTACTCCATGCAAACCTCCAGAAATAGCATAGGAATCTTTGTCAAATTTTCCTCCAGCATGAAGTTTTGTTAGTGCAACTTCTGCAGCAGGAATTTTAAATTGAGGATGAATATCTACAGGGATACCTCTCCCATTATCTTCAATCGTTGCAGAACCATCTTTATTTAAAGTAACAATAATCTTATCACAATGACCAGCCATTGCTTCATCAACCGAGTTATCTAGAACCTCATAAATTAAATGATGTAATCCTTCTTTACCTGTAGAACCAATATACATTGCAGGTCTTTTTCTTACACCCTCAAGACCTTCCAAAACTTTTATTGATTCTGCTTTATAGTCTGCCATTTTTAATAATTATAGGAAGAAATTCCTAACCTTTAACTAAAATAACTCAACTTTATTTATAAAGCTTTCTAGACATTTGTCGACAGTAAATTAAAAATTTCATTAAAATTTCAAAAAATTATATAAAAATTTAAATACTCAAAAAACATGCAAAAATTATGAGTAAAAATTCTCTAAAAGTGGTCCTTATTGGGCTTATTATTTTGTTGATCGTTGCAGTTTTCTTTTTGATTTCGAACCCCAGAATTACTGGAAATTTTGTAAATGAAAAAATGGAAACAAAAGCAATTTGTGAAAACAATTACTGTGAAGATTATGAAATCACATACAAGAATGATAAAATTAATTCAATAAAATCAACTGGATTTGGAGTTTGGAGATAAAAAGTTATTAAATACCCTTCAAATAAAATAAAAACATGAAAATAACAGAATTTGGAGAAAAAGAATGGAATAAATTTTTCATTCCTATTGAAAGAGAAACTAACGAAACAGATGAGAAGTATATTTCAAAATTGAATAAAATACTAGATAAATTCTATGATAAAAATTCTAAATTCCCGGAATGGAAGGAATTCAAAAGCTATCATATAGAAACATTAGAGCACCAAGAACAAAATTTTGCAAACATGATGTTAAAAATAGATTGCGATGTAAAATATTCTGCATCAAGAGAAAAACATTTCAATGATTTACCGGGGATTATAATTTGGACGCACATGGATTATCCGGGACTTAGAATTCCAAAAATAGAATACCTTAAAAAGGAATGGAAAGAATTAGAGATTGATTAAATTCATTCAGTCTTCTCTTTTTTCTTCTTAGAAATCCATCTAACCTTTCTTCTCTTCATTTTCATATTCTTTCTACATTTTGAAGAACATAAATAATTAACATCTCCATTTGTCATAACAAGAGTCAAACCTTTTGGGAATTCATACTGTTTTCCGCAATAAGAACATTTAGGCATTAAATCCACCTCCAGCTTTGTAAATAGGACTTAAAGGATCACACTTACCCATGCAATTCTTTACAGATAAAAAATAATTCTCAGAAAATTCCTCTTTTCTTATACCAGATTTATCCATAAGATTATGATAAGAATTTACTCTTAGCTTCTTCGCAAAGAGGTTTTTTCCCTTTCCAATTAATTTAGGTAGACTTTGCATTTTAAATTTTAGCAGATATCTTTGCAAGATATCCCTCCTTTGGACTTTTTTCGAAGTTGACATTATAATCGAAAGAAGATGAAAAATAATTTTCAACAATTCTCTTTAAATCATCATTTTTCAAATAAAAAGTAGCGACATTATTTTGAGGATCATTTGATAAAATTGCTGGAAGGCCGGTAGTTTCCAATCTCTTCAAATTTCTTTCATTAATAGGCCCATTAAAATCGACACTAAACTCTGTCATTTTAACTATAGCTCCCTTTTGTGATATTTGATTTAATTCTTCTTGCTTCAATTTCAGTTTCTCTAAGCATTAAAGTGTCTCCAATTCTAACAGCACCTTTAACATTTCTTCTCATTGTTCTTCCTTTATCCCTACCTTCTAGAACCAAAACTTTAACTTGAGTAATCTCACCACGAAAACCAGTTCGACCAATCAATTCTTGAACAGTGGCTGGAACAGTTTCCCCTAGAATTTTGTCGCTTCCTTTGGAGGACTGTGCTTTCTGTTCTTTCTTTTGTTGTGTCTTTGCCATTTTAAGAAATTAATTATTTTTTCAAGTTAGCAATGTCTTTATCAGCATCGCCAGCTTCGATTACCGCAACAGAAGATGAAGCAACTGGAATTCCCACTGCCACTCCTAACTTTTCTTTGCTTTCAACTTCCATACATGGAATTCCTTTTTCTTTGCAAAGTAAAGGTATGTGAGCAACGATCTCTTTAGGTTCAACATCAGCAGCATAAGCAACAAACTTTGCAGTTCCTCTCTCAATAGACTTAGTCACTTCGTTAGTACCTTTTTCAATCTTCCCTGTAGTTCTCGCCTTTTCTATTATTTGATATGCATCCATTTTTTCATTGTAAGTTTTTAATTAATGAACAGAGAATTCTAAAGAATCCTCCCATCGTGTTCATCGGATAGAAATAAAGGTTAAAATTGGTTTATAAATTTGTCGGTAAGAAAATCATTTCCAAATAACCTCAACATCATCGGTTCTTTGCCTTGGAAGAATATCTACTTTATTTAATTCTTCGGGAGAGAAAACATTAGCATTTGCTTTAAACATTATTTCACCAAGAAAAGCAATCATCGCACCATTATCAACTAAAAGAGGTCTTTCGGGAACAAAGAACTTCGTTTTTTCAATTCTCTCATCACACATTAATTTACACATCTCTTGCAAACGAGAATTGCAAGCAACTCCCCCTCCCAAAAGTAATTCTTTTTTATTTACATGCGCCAAGGCTCTCTCTGCAGTTTCAACAAGCATTGCAAAAGCAGTTTCCTGTAATGAAAAAGCTAGATCTTCTATTCTATATTTTTTTGACTCTAATTTTTGTCTCAAGTTAGTCAAAATGCCAGAAAAAGCCACATCCATTCCTTTTACTTTGTATGGAAGTTCAATTAACTCTTTCCCATCTTTAGCAAGTTTTTCCATTTTAGGACCTCCTGGAAATCCTAAACCTGCATAACGAGCAAATGTGTCAATAAAGTTTCCAATTCCTGTGTCTAATGTTTCTCCAAAAACCCTGTATTTGCCCGCAGCGTATGCAATAACCTGAGTATTTGCTCCTGAAGAATAAAGTAGAACAGGATCTTTGGAACCAGTAACTCTTCCAACTTCTAGATGTGCAACACAATGATTAACTCCAACTAAAGGTTTGTTTAATCTCTCTGATAATTTTTTAGCCTTTCTTAATCCTGCAAGAAGGCAAGGAGCAAGACCTGGACCAATTGAAACAGATACAAAATCTAAATCTTCTAACTTAATTTTAGCTTCTTTAATAGAATCTTCTAAAACTTGATCAAAGACTTCTTCATGATGTTTTGCCGAATCCATAGGAATTATTCCTCCTGATTCAGTAGTATACATATCTCTAGCATTAGATAAAATCTTTCCATTCTTCACAACACCAACTCCTAAAGTATGTGCTGTGC
>JAGQJT010000014.1 GCA_020430505.1 Nanobdellota archaeon
ATAAAAAAAATTGCACAATGGTCAGAACAACCCTTCATCGCAGAATCAAAATACCTTGTAGTTTTTTTAACAAACCCTTCAAGAACAACAAATTCTTATGGGCAAAAACAAGGAGAAAAATTTTGCAGACAACAAGCAGGAGCAGCAATTCAAAATTTCTTATTAAAATTAACAGAAGAAAAACTTTCTACATGTTGGATAGGATACTTTAATGAAAAAGAGATCAAAAAAATAATAAAAGTTCCTGAAGATTATTATATTGAAGCAATGTTTCCAATAGGAATTGCAAATGAAAAACCAAAAAAAGAAAATAATCGAGAATTAGATAATTTTCTATACTTTAATGAGTTAGGAAATAAAAGAATGAAACCAATCAAAAAGGTGGAAGGAAGACTTCCAGAAGGATATGGGAAAAAAATAAATAAATAATTCTAAAACAATAATCTTTATTAATTGGATTTACAAAGTGACTTCATGAATTTAGAAATGAGATCTTACAAGCAAATCTCGATAAGCTCAAAATGGGATTCTAATTCCACAGAAGAAGCACACAAGATTATAGATTACCAAAATAGAATATTGAAGGACAAAATAGGAGAAACAAGATATTCTTTATCAGTTAAAGAGTCAAAATACGTTACAAAAGGCATCTTTGGGCTAAGAAAAGAAATAAAGACAACTTTAACAGAGAATATTTATAATTCTTAAAAATAAAAGCCCTCGAGTTTCCCCGAGGGAAAATAAAAGTAGGTATTAATACACAAGGAGTGTTTAGTAAACGTCGATACCCCAGTCAGATTGTTCTCTTAACATTGGACTTCTTCCAAAATCTTCTTCCATACCCTTACCTAAAACATAGGGACTCCTAACTCCAGTCATAATTGTAATAACTCTAACTTTCCCAATAAAATCTTTGGAAATTCTAGCACCAATTATAACATTAGCTTCAGGATTCAAATTTTCAGAAACAGTTCTACCAATGATATCAAACTCTTCTAACTTCAAATCAGGACCACAAGTTATGTGTATTAAAGCACCAGTAGCACCTTTATAATCCACATCAAGTAGAGGATGAGTAAGGGCTTGCTTTACGGCTTCCATTACACGGTCTTGCGCATCTGATTCTCCGATACCAATTACAGCAACACCACCATTTTTCATAATTGCAGAAACATCAGCATAGTCAAGGTTAATCAGGCTAGGTAAAGTAATTGTCTCGACAATTCCCTTAACCATTGTACTAACTAATTCATTAGCAACTGCGAAAGCTTGTTCCAAAGGCAATTGACCAGCAATATCTACCAATCTATTATTATCCAAAACAATGCAAGTATCAGTAACTTCTCTCAATTCGCTCAAACCAAATTCAGCTTTATCAATCCTAGCTTTTTCTGATTCAAAAGGCATTGTTACAACACCAATAACAACTGCACCAGTTTCTTTAGCTAAACCTGCAATCACAGGAGCCGCACCAGTACCAGTTCCACCACCCATACCAGATAGCACAAAGACCATGTCAGCACCTGAAACCGCTTTTTTCAAATCAACTAAAGATTCTTTAGCAGCCTCACGTCCTTTTTGAGGTCTTCCACCAGCTCCAAGACCTCTTGTAAGTTCTTTACCTATCAAGATCTTTTCGTCAGCTTTAGAAACACTCAAGTGTAGAGCATCAGTATTAGTAGCATAAACAGTAGCACCATTTATTCCTTTGTTAAAAAGCCATGTAACCATGTTACAACCGCAACCACCAGCACCAATAACTTTAATGTTAGCTTTACCAGCCTTCAATTCATCGAAATTGATACTATGACTTTCTGCGTTTTGTATCGCTTCTTTTGCAAAATCTAAAACCATCTTTTTATCCTCCTTTGTACCTCTATATACAGAGAAATTCGACGAAAAAATTAAATTTTCAGCCTTTCTCCATAAAATTTTCCTCGGAAAATTCACTGAAAAAAATATTCGCACATTTAAATAGATTTAGATTATAAAATGAAGTCATTTCTAAGAAACATTTATTCCAATAGTCAAATTACAAGATTCACCAATTGAATCATCAAAGACAAAAACCTCTGCATCACCCATATCTAATGCACTAACTAAAATCTCTCCACCAGAGGAGTCATTCAAGCTGATTACAGTCTCATTATTTGAGACCCAATAAATTAAAGAAGAATCATTAAATCCAGAAACACTCATATTTTTGGTTTCATTTATGTCCAAAGAAACCTCTCCAGAAAATTCTGAGTCTAGATTACAAGAGAGATTTATCTCCCCATTGGTTTCATTTCCTCCACTTAAATTTACCTCGAAACTAGAACAATTCACAACTGTTTGAGGTTTATTCTCTTCTGAACCACATCCATTCGAATCAACACAAAATCTTATCATAAGATTATCCACGCAAGAACCCCATTCAGTACAATTCCAATCCTCATCACAGTCATTGGTTGAAATTACCTTAGAAAAATAAATTGTCGCTTGATAAGAATTAATAGATTCCAAAGAAATTTCCAAATCATCTTCGCCATCATTATTCATATCAAAGTAAAAACTATCTCCCATATCAAACCTCTTGTCAATATCTCCTGTAAAAACCAGATAGTCCTCTTTTAATTGCTGAACCACCAAAGAATAAACTTCTCCATCTAAAGAAAGGTTAATGACTGAATCCTCAGAAATTTCATCGACAGAAATCCCTTCTATTAAACTAAATTCGGAAACAGAAACCACCACTTTTGCAGGCTTTGCATTTAAGAATAAATAAGCAATCAATCCCCCCACAATAACAAAAAGAATTACAATTCCAATGATCCATTTAGTCTTATTTGAAATACCTACGCTTTCTATTTTTGCCTCTTCCAAACCAGGAACAGGTTTTGCAAGACCTCCATATTGCATTGCTTTTGCAGCAGTAATCGCTTCTTCAACTTCTTGCTGAGATAAATGCTGGCTCAAAAGACCTTGCCTAATTTCATCTATAGAAAACCCATTATCTAAATGAGATTTTACATAATCAATAAGCCCTTGATCAACCATCTTTTTATGAAGTTAATCAAGAAAACCTAATATAAAAAGGTTATTAAAAAATCCTCTCCAATTCTTTTATCTGTTTCCAACTTTTTTCTAAATTTTTATTTGCTTTCTCTAATGCAACCCTTAAGAAACTCTCATCTACCAAAACCTTTCCTTTTGAGATAATTGGAAATTCCAACTTTGCTGTGCCAAACAATTCAATGATGTATCTTTTTTTACTAGAGATGATCCCAGATTTTTTCCAACCAATTTTTCTTGCCTTATCTAAAATTTCTTGCGCCTCGTCTAAATTCCTACAGGCAATGTGCAAACCACAAGGTTCTTGTTTAAAACTAACCTCTTTTTCTTTAATTTTTTTAACTGCCTCAATAAATTTCTTAAAATCCACTTTCTCGTGGCTTACAAATAAAAATAAATTAGGGGCTTTTTTGTCTTTATCTTTCAAAAGAATAATCCTTCCAGAACACGAAGAAGTTGTGTAAAAATTTTTTTTATTATTTATCTTATTGCATAATTCTACAATTTTTTCATCCCACCCTCCGATATTTGATTTATCTAATTTTTCCAGAATATCCTTTTTTCTTTTTTCAAAAATGTCCATTCTATTCCTTTTCCAAGATTTCACAATTAATTCCTTCTTCATCACAAAGTTCTTTAAATTCTTCTGCTTCTTCTGCAGAACCAACAATACTCCCCCAATGCATAGGAATTACCACATCTGGTTTTATCATTTTTGCTGCTTCAAATGCTTCTTCAGGACTCATTGTAAATCTTCCTCCAACAGGGAGTAATGCAACAAATTTTTTATCTTTATGTTTATAACCAGTTAACTTTTGCATTTCTGGAATGAAATCACTATCTCCTGCATGATAAATAAAAACATCATTAAATTTTATAAGATAACCTACTAAACCATCTTCCTTTCTATGAAAATGTTTATTAATATTGTATGCGGGCATTGCAGATAACTTAAATGTTCCAAAATCCAAATCATGGTAAGGCTCTATAACCTCCATTCTTATTGGAACTTTAAAGCGAGTAATCTTGCTCTGGCAGTCTGCAGTCATAACAATTCTGGTCCCATCTTTTACAATTTTTTCTATATCTAATAGGCTACAATGATCATAGTGCCCATGCGTTAATAAAATAAAATCCGCTTTTGGAAGACCTTCACGAATTTGGTAAGGATCAATGTATATCACTTTAGAGTTTTGGATCAAAAAACCAGAATGCCCCAGCCATGTAATTTCAATATTTCCCACATTCATGAAAAAGGGAAAACAGAATTAATTTATAAACTAATTGGTTAAGAAAATAAGTCACTCTTCTTTCCAGATCTATATCTTCTAATAATCATTATCACCAAAAATATAATTCCTATTGCAATAAGAAGGGCAACAAGAGTTATCCATCCAAATGAAGCAAAGAAATTCCCCAATGCAGTTTTATTTTTCAATTTTGTTGCAAGAAGTGTTGGAGATAAGGTAGTTTCATCTGTCAATTTGGAAACATAGTTTTCTCCTTTCTTCTTGATTTCAAATTCTTTCCAATGAATTCCGTCAGAAGATTTTAAAACGACAAACTCAGAAGAAACCTCTGGATTTAGAAGAGTCTCATCTAAATCAAAAACCAAAGAAACTTCGTCAAATTCAATCCCCGCAAAACTTTCAAAAGAGAAATATTCGATTGGAGAATACCCCTCTGGAACACTAACTCCAGATAAATCATATAATTCAATACCAACTAGTCTAGCAAGATTATATTGTTGTTGTGAAGTCACAGCGTTTATTGAGATTAAATGAGTATTATAATTTTCTCCTACAATCCCCATTAAAAGGCCATCGTTAAAAGACCAATCTAAGTTAGAGGAATCCCCTCCTATAAGATTGGGAGTAGGATTTGGAATAACAATATAGTCAGATTCATCATCATCAGAATAACTTTCACACCCAGGATCATTAGGATAATCTTTTAATCCATCATTATCATTATCTTTTTTATCATTACATTCATAAGAGGTTGTGCCACCACCGCCTCCTCCACCGCCTCCGCCTCCGCCACTAGAAGGACTCCCACAAACACTTTCATCTAAAGAACCATCACAGTCGTTATCTAACCCATCACAAGAAACCTCTGTAGATTCGTAACTAGAACCATACTCCGCAGAAGAGCAATTTAACCATCCAACAGCCCCTCCACAAATTTTAACAGAATTTTCACAAACTCCTTGTTGAAGACTACAAGAAGGTGCAGTCAAATTATTATCGACTTCATTATCACAATTATTATCTAACCCATCACAAATCTCAATACCTCCATTAGTGACATTACATGGAAAAGGTTCAACTGGCAAGGGAGGAGGAACAGGAGGATCGGCCGCAACAACATAGGAAGCAAAAGCTAAAATCAAGAGAACTAAAAGAAAAACTTTACTCCACCTCATCAAATAAATTAGAGAATATAGTTTATAAAAATTGTTATCTAAAAATAATAATCTCTGGACAGTAGCACAACAGAGTTTATAAAAAAAAGAATTTTAAATTTAACATGGCAATAAGTGGAGATGTGGGAAATTACATAAGAGCAATAAAGTCAAAAGGCGTGCAAAATATAGAACCAGCATATTCTGAAAGAAAAAAAGCTTTTCTAAAACAGGGCAAAAGATGTGCAAAATGCAAAAAGGATTTGAATCCAAACTATTGCAAATATGAAAGAGATCCAAAAACAAAAGAGATGATTGCAATATGTTCTGGTTGTGCAATCCAAGGTGCTAAGAAGTATTAATTATTTGTAAAATTTTATAGAATTAATTTTCTTTTTCTTTTCGTCAATATCTATAATTGAAAATTTTCCTGCAGAAGCATCTCCAGGATTAACAACAACAGAATTTCCAATTTTTTTCTTTCCTTGATATTCATGCATGTGACCACACAAAACCAAGAAAGGTTTCTTCTTTACAATAGCGTCTCTGAAAAATTTTATTCCTGTTGAACCTCCTTTGAAAGGATTTCCTTTTTCTGTGATTATATCAAAAACTCCCTTGGGGGGATAATGTAAAATAAAAATAGAATTTTTTTCAATTTTTTTCAATTGAGAATCCATTTTTTTATTCGCTTTCCCAGTTCGAACATCCGCGGCTTCTTGCCAACGATGATCCCTAGCTTTTCGATTTGCTTCTGCATCCATGTAACCTCCAAAACCCAAAAATTCAATGCCTTTTAATTTTCTGATTTTGTAAGTCATTTCTTTCAAATTTTTTATTCTCTTCAAAAAATTTAAACGAGATTTTCTCGCTTTCAAAATTCTTTTACTGAAAGGATAGTTATACCATTCATCATCACCATTTCCAAAAACAAAAAATCCTTTCTTTCCAAGATTGTCCAAAAATTTCAAAACTTGTTCTCCTGCTTTGAAATCTTTTTTCATTAACTCTTGAAATTTCTTCTTTCCAAAAAAATCCTTTGGCCCCTTGATTTTCGTTCTGTCTTTTATTTTGAAAACATAATTGATGTAAGGCCTCCAATCTTCAATTCCAGCATAATCTCCAAGACCAATAATAAAATCAAATTCAACTTTCTCAAGATTCTTTTTCAATTTTTTTGAAATTTCTCCGTGAAAGTCTCCAATAACAAGTAGTTTCATTTCCATTTCCTCCAAATGTAAAGGTATACCCCCAAGCAAATCAGAGAAATAAAAATCTTCAAGTAAAAAGGATAGTTTACATTAAACCGGGTTATAAGAAATCCTCCTGCTAAAGGGCCTAATGCTTGGACAAATCCTCTCCACCCAGAAAGATAACCTGCAACAATTTCCCTATTTTCTTTCTTAGTATTCTTCCACTGCAAAGAAGTTTTAGCTGGGACCCAAATCCCTGCACCAAGACCTTCAAAAATAAATGCAATCACCACAATATAAAGATTATTCGACAAGACAACTATCACTGCACTAATCAAGAGAAATAACATCCCAAAGATTGATAAAATTGAATCATGAAAATTTCTCAATCTATATTTGGTAAAATACAATCCAACATTCATAAAAACATAAAGTATAACAAATAATATTCCCAATTCAAAAATTCCCCCAGACAATTTATCAGAAACTAAAAAAGTCACCACGAGCGCAAAGCTTGCAGAGAGGACAAACCAATAAATGACTTCTGTAAAAATTAAAAGTTTAATTCTTGTTGAAAGAGGTGCCTTTTTAGAAACACTCCTCTTTGGCTTAAATCTAGTATCATCATTAACTTTAGAATAAAAAAATAAAGAAGATAAAGAAATCATTGAAAAAATAAAAAAAGAACTCAAAAAACCAAGATAATTAATTGAAATCATAGCAATAATAATCCCAAAAATTAATCCAAAACTATCTGATAACCCCCAAGAAATACTCCCTTCTCTTTCTTTACCTTTTACAACATTGTGTTGCATAGTAGAATCTATTGAAATTGAAGAAATTTGTTTTTGGGGAACATTTGTAATTTTGCTTAAGAGTGCCCCTCCAGAACTAGGAAAAATAAAAACAGAAAAAATTTGGACAAAGTTTAATATTGCCGAAGAAACCAACCCCTGTCTTAATTTTATTCTCCTTAACATTCTTGAAAAAACAAAAGCAAATAAAAACGTTCCAACTGCAACACCTACAGAAAACAACCCCCCAATCTGCAATGCGGTTAAACCCCTCTCCTTTAAAAATAATGGAAGAAAAAAGCTAAGAATTGCAACTGAAAAACTTGAAAAGAAAAGACCTCTCAAAAGTGCCTGAACATTCCTTCGTTTAGAAAAATTTGCTTTCATATCCCTAAAACAAAAACATAATTTAAAAACCTAAGGATAAATCCTTACCAGACTCATTTAAAGCAGAATTTTTGAAAAATAAAAATATCAATCAAACACAATCAATTTTATATATTAAGATTTCCAAAAGAAGAGGATGCTCAAAAAGAAAGAAATCCTAGTCATAAAAGCAGGAGGAACAATTTGTCAAAGGAAGAATAAAAGAGGAATTTTAGAGATTCCAAAAGACAAGAATGGCAATGAAGTCCAAAATTACCTTCCCCTAGTTCCAGAAATTAATGAGATTGCAAATATCACTGAAACAGAATTAGAACCTATCGATTCCACAAATATGACTCTAGATTACAGAAAAAAATTCGTAGAGATTATAAGAAGAAATTATCAAAAACAAGATGGCTTTGTGATAATCCAAGGAACAGATACTCTAGCACCTTCTGCAGTTTGCATGAATTATATGGTTCAAAATTTGGGCAAACCAATTATTTTTACTGGGGCTCAAAAATCAATTTATGAAAAAGACACCGATGCAATTGATAACGTTCTAAATTCCGTAAAAGTTGCAATAGAAAACATCGGAGAAACAGCAATTGTATTTGATAATAGAATAATAAGAGGATCTAGATCCAAAAAAAGACACTCCAAGGAGAACTATGGATTTTATTCCCCAAACGCTCCATTGTTAGGAAAGATAAAAAAGGGAAAAGTAAATTTAGAAAATCAAATCTTAAGAGATGAAAAAAATTTTCTTAAATCCCCAAAAATTTTTACAGATTTTAAGAAAAACATTTTTTACTACCAACAAATATCCGGATCAGATACAAATATTCTTGAAAAAGTAATTCAAGATATAGACTCTAGTGGGATAATTATAGGAGGATATGGAACAGGAAATATAAATTCAAGATATTTGAAATATATTGAAAAAGCAATCAGAATGGGGAAGCCTGTAGCAATAACCACAAATTGCGAATATGGAGGAACAGAAGAGATTTACAAGGTAGGAGCAGAAGCAATTAAACTAGGAGCGTTCCTTACTTACGATATGACAACAATAGCAACTTTTCAAAAGATGATGTATTCTTTAGGAGTTGCGAAAAGTAAAAAAGTACCTCTCAAAGAAACTCCTGAATTTGTGAAAGAGGTTATGCAAAATCCTATTGGAGAGGATATTACAAAAAAAGAATTACTTTTCGAATAAGGAGGCAAACTCCAACATTTTTTGTTCATTAAATTTATCTGCCATTATTTGGACTCCAACGGGGATACCCTCTATCTCTCCAGCAGGAACAACCATAGAACAAACCCCCGCCAGATTTGCAGGAATAGTAAAAACATCATATGCATACATTTCTTCTACAGAAATCTCTTCTCCAATTTTATGAGGTAACCTTGGGACAACAGGTAAAACCAAAACGTCTTTTTCTTGAAATATTTCCCTAAAGGTAATCTCCAGAGATTTTTTAGCCCTCAAAGCCAAATGATAATTTCTACCATCATGCTCTGCACGAGTTATTTCAGCCCCCCCCAAAATCCTTCTTAAAACTTCAGGACCACAAGAGTCTTCTATTTTTTTGCCATATCTTCTCCCATCAAATTTTCTAGTTCCAGAAAAAAACTCTGTATATACTATAGGATAATATATCTGAACTGCAAATTTCATCAAGTCCAATTTAGATTTATCTAACTTAGTGGGAACTTCCAAATTAAATTTACCAATTACCTCATCCAATCTATCCTTTATCAACCGGTTTATTCTTTCATCTCCTTTAACAGAAAAGCTTTCAAAATCTAGATATCCAATCTTGAATTTTTTCCTAGGTTTTTCTAGATTTTCCAACTCAAACTTTTTTGATTCTACCGAGATCGAATCCTTTTCATCCTTGCCCCTTATAACATCTAAAAGCAATGCGGCATCATAAACATTATTTGCAAATGGGCCAATTTGATCTAAACTCATTGAAAGGTCAATCAAACCATGTCTAGATACACTACCATAAGTAGGCTTAATTCCTACAACCCCGCAATGAGAGGAAGGGTTTCTAATTGATCCGCCAGTATCAGAACCAAGAGATACATCACACATACCTGCTGCGACAGCAGCAGCAGAACCTGAAGAGGATCCTCCCGGAATTAGTTCTGGTTTTTTAGGATTTTTACAAGGCCCAAAGGCAGAAGTTTCTCCAGAAGATCCGGAGGCAAACTCATCACAATTTGTCATTCCAATTATTAAACCATCTTCTTTCTTTACTCTTCTTATCACCTCTGCATCATAAGTAGATTCATAATTTTCTAAAGTTTTTGAGGCGCAAGAAGCTTTCAATCCTAAAACATTAATATTTGGCTTAACTCCAACAACATAACCTGCCAACCTTCCAGCAACACCTTTTTTTATTTTAGCATCTATTTCTTTAGCTTCTTCAATCAATTCTTTTTCTGAACGCAATTCTAAGAATATATTTAACTCCTTATTTTTTTCTTTTATTTTTTTCAAATAACTTTTCAATTTTTCTAAAACTACCATGATTTTTTCTCCGCGATTAAAAAATCTTTATTTTTTTTGAAAGCATTTTCAAAAACCTTTTCTCTAAAAACTTTATCTGGTATTTCATTACCCTTTTCTTCTCTAAGAGAGGATTCTTTTTCTATCCCTCCTTCTTCTGGAAGAGACTTTAAAGAAGACAAGGATTTTTCAAAAGAATCTATAATTTTCTTAACATCTTCGTTTATCTTATTCTTATCAAACAAAGTTAAATCCTTATGCAAAAATCCCATTTTAATTCAAAAGTTCCTCCAAGATTGTTTTTGCAAATTTGAAATCTGCCCTCTTATCCGATTTTTGCATCACTTTTCCTATCAAAAAATTAATGGCTCCTTTTTGCCCAGACCGATAATCTAAAACAGCTTTATTATTTTCAATTATAACTTCTTTTGCAATTTTTTCAATATCTCCTTTTCCTATCATAGAATTACTTTGAATCTCTTTTGTAGGGGATTTTGAAGAAGGGACCCATTTTCTCAAGATATCCTTTGCCTTTAGTTCAATCATTTTTCCATCCTGCACTGCTTTCAACAATTCTATAAAATGCTCGGGAGCAATGTCTAAATCATCCACATCAATCTTGTTATAATTTGCAACACTTAAAAGTTCAACTGTCACCCAGGGAATAACAAGAGAAGAATTTATCTCTTCGACAGATTTTTCAAAAAGGTCAACTAGACTCAATTTCTTTACCAAAACTTCAGCATTTTTTTTATCAATTTTATATTTTTTTATCAATTTTTTTAATTTTTCTTGAGGAGTTTCTGGAAGAGATTTTTTTAAATCCAAAATCCATTTTTGATCTATTTTTAAAATTGGTAAATCAGGTTCTTTTATAAATCGATAATCTTGAGCATTGTCTTTTGTCCTCATCAATTTTGTAGATTTACTTTCCTCATCATACGAACGAGTTTCTTGAATCTTTGGCAAATTTTTCTCTTGTCTTTTTATTTCTATCTCTATTGCTTCTCCTATTTTTCTCAAAGAATTTATATTTTTTATTTCAACTCTTTCTCCACCTGAAATGGAAACATTTACATCTGCCTTTATCCCAGAATTTCTATCAATCACTCTTATATAACTTAAAACTGCAACAAGATTTCTCAACCAATCCACAACTTCTTCTTTTGATTTAAAATCTGGATCAGTTACGATTTCTATAAGAGGCGAACCAGAACGATTATAATCTATTTCTCCTGTAAGAGGATTCCACGCAGCAGGATCTTCTTCCAAGTGACATTCGGTAATTCCAATCCCAAAAAATTTTCCCTTTACTCCATTTGGAATCGAATGGGGACCAGACATTGTGGATTGAAACCCCTTAGGTAAATCAGGCCAAGAGTAGTGTTTTCTTTGCCAAGGCATCTTCAAAGAAATTTTACAACCAAGAATAAGGGCAATTTGTATAGCTTTTTTGATTGCCTCTTTGTTTGGAAGCAATGGCTTTGAACCAGGTTGACCAGTGCATACTGGGCAAATATTCACATTAGGAGAAGCATGCTTCCTTCCATGCTCCACTTTGCACCTGCAAAACAATTTTTCATTAGTGTCAATATACCCATGAATTTCTAGACCAATTTTAACCATAAAGATGAATAAATTCAAGCATTTTTAATATTTTGGTACCCCTAAGATTTTTTCTTAGATTTTTTAAGAGAAATGTGAAGCTCTTCTAATTGGTCTTTAGAAACTTCTGAAGGACTATCCAGCATCAAATCTACCCCTTCTTTGTTTTTTGGAAAAGCTATTACATCCCTTATACTTTCCTCGCCAACAATTATCTGGACCAATCTATCTAATCCAAAAGCAAATCCTCCGTGCGGAGGCGCACCATAACTAAGAGCTTTTAATAAGAATCCAAATTTTTTCTCTGCATCTTCAGAACTTATTTTCAATATTTTGAAAACTTTGTTTTGAATATCCTTGTCATGAATCCTTATTGAACCCCCTCCTATTTCAGAACCATTTAAAACAAGATCATAACCATAGCTCAAAGATTCTTCATCAAAATTTCCTTTTTCATCCAAAACAGGCATTGTAAAAGGGTGATGCACTGCCTTATACCTCTTTTCTTCTTCATTGTATTCAAAAGCCGGAAAATCAATAACCCAACAAAATGAAAATTCTTCTCCAGTTTCATCCCTCAAATCAGGATTATCTCGACCATATTTTTCCATAGATTCGGCATAAGTTATTCTTCTAAAAGGTCTTTTAAGATCTATTCCTTTAACATCTTTAAAAACTTGGCAAACCATTCTCTCAATCACTTCAAGAACATCTTCTTGTTCTACAAAACTCATTTCCAAATCTATTTGAGTAAATTCTAACTGCCTATCCTTTCTTGAATCTTCATCCCGAAAACACTTTGCGATTTGAATGTATTTATCAAAACCAGAAACTTGGCTTAGTTGTTTAAACAATTGCGGAGATTGGGGAAGAGCATAAAACTTCCCAGGATGCTTTCTCGAAGGGACCAAAAAATCTCTGGCTCCTTCAGGAGTAGATTTTCCTAAAATGGGAGTTTCAAGATAGAAAAAATCATTTTTTCTAAAGAAATCCAAAACGCTAAACATTACATCACTTCTTATTTGAAGATTTTTCTGCATTCTTTTCCCTCTCAAATCTAAAAATCTATTTTTAAGTCGAACATCATCTCCTAAGTCAGGTTTATTTGGGTCAAAAGGCATTATAGGAGCCCTACTATAAATTTCTAAATCTTCAATACCAATTTCTACTTTTCCAGAATCTAATTCCTCATTCTCACTCCCTTTGGGCCTTAGCTTAACTTCCCCAAATATTCTAACGGAAGACTCAACACTCAAATCTTTTACTTTCGCAAAATCTTTACTTCCTTTTTTTGAGATCACACATTGCACTTTTCCGTATCTATCTCGAAGATCCAAAAAAGCCACATTTCCATGAACTCTAATAGTATCAACCCATCCACAAAGATAAACTCGTTTACCAGAAAGATTTTCATTTACTTCATTCAATTTATGAGTTCTTAGCATGAATAAGAAAGAAAAAGGGGATTTATTAATTTAATTATTCTCTGTTAATTTCTTTTCTTCTCCAAAAACTCCACCCTCATTTTCAGAAAAATACTTCATTCGTTTCCCTTCCTCATAACTCCATCGTTCATAGTATACATTTGGATATCCATCCCCATCAAAATCAACATAATGAACTCCAAAAGGAGCTGTCGACAGATTTTTCATAACATAATTAGTATCATTTGACCCTTCATTAAAATAATAATAGCTGTATCCCCAAGGAGTTTGCCTATTCAAAACAATTTCAGGAGAACCATCCCCATTCAAATCTCCTGCAACAAATTCTCCTTCCTTGTTACAACTAGAAAAAACCAATGGAATTGCAACAAGTAAGGCCAATAATCCTCTTTTCATTTTTTGGATAATAATTAAAAGTGGCTCTTTTATAAATATTTTTCTAAGATTTAGTATGTTTTTGAATTATCTTCATAACTTCTCGACCATCAACATTGCCCTTGAATTCTTTCATAACCAATCCCATATAGGCATTAGGATTCAATCCAGGTTTCTCTTTTAGTATCTTAATCAACCATTCCTCAACTTCAGAAGAATCTTTTTTCTCAATTTTTATTGCTTCATCCAATTTTTTGCCTAAAGCCAAATTTGTAATAATCTCTTTCAAATCTCCTTCCTTAATTTTCTTTCTTTCTAAAAGTCTCAAAACATCTCCATAAGAATTCAAAACTAAATTCTCAACTTCCTCAAGAGATTTATTCAAACTAGAAGCAATCTGTTTTGGAAAAACTAACAATATCTTCGCAACCAACATAGGAGAATTATAAAATCCGACAAGCTCCTTGTACTCTTCAAGCTTACCTTGCTTAAACAAAAGTCCAATCATTTCTTCACTAAGCCCTTGTTTCCTTAAATCGTCTTTAACTTCAGTTCTCAATTTAGGCAAATCTTTCTTCGCAGCATTAATAAAATCTCTAGAAATTTTCAACAGAGGTAAATCCGTCTCTGGATACATCCTAGCGCTTCCAGGCAAAGGCCTCATAAATTTACTAGTTCCATCAGGCAAAACATTTCTAACTTCCATTTCAACAGGCTTTTTTTTATCAGAAAGTTCTCTTTGCCTTAAAATTTCCTTTTCAATAGCATCAACAAAAATATTCATATCCTGCATTCCCTTAATCTCAACTCTGTTTTCTCCACGAATAGAAATATTAACATCCTGCCTTATCGTTCCAATTCCTCTTCTAACTTTTGAACTCCTTAATATTTCTCCAATCATCAAAGCGACTTCTTTTGCATGCTCTGCATCTTTTATTTCTGGAGCAGTCACAATTTCAACCAACGGAATTCCCAATCTGTCCAAGTTATAAACAACCTTATCTTTTTCTCGGGAAATAGTCCTCGCTGCATCCTCTTCCAAATACAACCAATCAATTCCAACTTTTCCCTGAGAAGTCTCCAAAAAGCCATCTCTTGCAATCAAAACAGTTCTTTGAAAACCCGAAGTATTTGAACCATCAATAACAGTCTTTCTCATTATTTGGCTTATAGGGATAATTTTCATATTCATTAACAAAGCAATTTGAACTGCAATTTTCAAAGCATCTTTATTTATTTCTTTTGGAGGTTCTTCATCCAATTCAACCAAACAACAATTATCATAATTCCCCTGATAAATAAATTCCTTATCTAAATTTGCCTCATGCTTAGCTGCGACATCCACCTCTCCGGATTCTCCTGCAACAGCATGGAGCTTTCTTTTAACTTCAAAATCAGGTTCTTCAGAACGCAAAAGACTTGGGCATTTGCAATAAAGCTTTCCTGAATCTAACTGCTGATGAATTTCTAAACCTGATTTAAACTTTAATTTTTTGTAATCAATATTGACCATAGAAAAACAAGATAATCAAACATTAAAAACATTACTTTCCAGGATAATAAAGAAAATGCTTTTCAAAATTTGGTTTTTTCTTTGAAGAATATTTCTTAAAAATTAAAAACAAAACCCCCAATAAAGAAACTATGATAAGTGTTACAAAGTAACTATAAAGAGAATAACTTAATTCAACTTCATTAAAAACTTTTATAGATTGCTCATTAGAATTATCGAAAAAATCAAAAAAACTTAAAATCTCCTCTCCAACATTTTCAATAAAAGATTTCTTTTCTGAAATTCCCTCTTCATGAAGAGAAGTTATATTTTTATCACCTTCTTCAAAAATAAAATTTTTTGAATCCTTTTCAAAAAGCTCAAAAAATAAATCCACATGGG
>JAGQJT010000015.1 GCA_020430505.1 Nanobdellota archaeon
AGTATGAAATGTAGAATCCCAGTTAAGGGTTGGAAGATTATTCTTTATAAAAAACTGATATGCGAAGGTGCTTCTCCAGGAAACCAGCTTGGCCAATAAGAAACTCTTTGAGCACCTTTGACAAGATCTTTGTCTAAAGCTACAAACAATCTTAGACCAAAATTTCTTGTTTCTCCTACTCCAATAATTTCTCCTTCACCAAGATTCGAGTTTATTCTTTGGCCTGGTTTTGCCAATTGGTGGAAACTCAAACAGAGGGATTCTTCAATGAACAGATTAATTCGTTCATTTTCTGTTGTAATAAAGATTTTTTCAGTCATAGTATTCTTGTTTTGTCAATTCTTCAATTCGATTATCAATTTTTTGAATTGTTCTACTTCTGGAAGTAGGCAAAACAAGAATAACTCTTTTCAGAGCATAGCAATCATCTATAGAATCTAACAGACTCATAAAATGCTTAGAGATTGAATCCTTAGAACTTTCAATTTCACTAAAAAGACTAAGGTAAAGATCAGAATCATAAGAATGCCCTTCCATTCTTTCTTGGAAGTTGACCATTAAAACTTCTGTAGCCAAGTTTGTTTCATGAATAGAAACATGAGGGTTTTCTTTGACAGTTTCTTCTTCTGAATTACTTAGATAATTCATAACAAAAATCACTGCAAGAAAAGAGAGAATTACTATTAAATCTCCCCCCAAACTTTTCAAGTTTTTGTTCATCTTTTTAATTTTTAATTTATTTACTTAATGATTTTTTCAAATTATTCAAATAATGATCCCAGTGAGGATCGTTTTTTTCAGGAAGAAAATAATACCCCTGAGGGTCTTGTTGAATATAGTGTCCCTCTCCCAATTCTTCCAATTTGAGAGCATTATAATACATAGTTGTTCCGCAAACTTCTCCAACTCCTTTCAAAAGAGTTTCAAGAGAAGCTTTTTCGAGCATCAAAAGTAAAAGAATAATTACCTTTTGCTCTGCCAAGAAAAATGCAAAGTGTCGTGCAATCATAACGTTTAATTTATGTTTGAGGTTGATTTGTCCTAAGGAAACTGAAAATATTGTCTGGCCTGGGCCTTTCTTCTTCAGATAGTCCCCAGTACATCCAAGAAAGGAATAATCTTACAGGAAAAACAATTAAACAGAATATTGGGAAAAGGGTCATTTGGCCTTCAGGTTTTGAGAATGCAATAAAAGGCATAAAGAAACAAATTATGTCTATGGGCAATGCAATTCCAAAAAAGAGAAGAGAAAAGAAAACCCAAGAAATAATCTTCTGAGTTTTGCTCTTAGAGGTCTTGAAATCTTCTTCAGAACAAGAAACGACATAAATATATGCCATAAATAAAGGAAAAAAGGTCCCCAATAAAAGAGATCTTTTTTTGCTTGTTAAAGAAAGGGTTTCTTTTATCCAAGCTTTACTAAAAATTAAAGTTTTCATTTTATTAAATTTTATTTGTTAATGACTTTGTTTAGATTAAAGAAAATAACTCTCGCTCACAGCAGAGTTCTTACCAACATTTACACCAGGAACCAATTCTTACCAATTCCAATTATTTTGAATTGCCCCTCCATTTACCAGGATAATTATATCCACAAAAAGAAAATAAATTGCAGTAAAAATGCCTAACCAAAAAATACCTTTTCTAGGTAATCTTTGGAGCTCGAAACGAATAAGGGATAATCCAAAAACGAAAAAAACCAAAATGAAAAAGATTGTTAGAGGTGTTGTGTAACGGGTTAATTCTAAGCCTAAATTGGCTTTATCTCCACTCACAAAAAATAATAATCTTATAATCCTGGCAAAGCTATTTTCTCTGAAAGATCTAAAGAAACTCCAGAGTTAATCGAACCTTCTGGATTCAGATATTTGTGTGTGAATTTTAAATCAGTAGGATCCTCATAATATCCATTCGTACCAACTCCACTAGAGTAGACTGAAAAATAAAGGCTAAAAGAAACCATAAATGAAACTGCCGAAACAATTAATGAAATTTTTACTAATGTTTTCATAATAATTAATTTATTTATGTTAATGCTAATTTGTAACTCTAAAATGACATATTTCAGAGGTATTTCAAGTAAGAAATAAACCTAAAAGTACGTTTGAAGTAGGTATTTCTACCTAAGAATTTGTTCTTTCCAAGGTATTCCGCTTCACTCTATGCGAATTCCGCGTATTCCAAGGGTATTTCATTCACCTAAAGGCGGCAAACGAAGGTATTTCAGTAAGAGTTTTTGAATCATTTGGCTTGAACAAGGTTTGTTCTTTGCTTTACGATTCAAATTCTTATTTGAAATGATGTTTGTATGTTTAAAGTGTTGAATATGAAAATGCTGGTCTGATTAATTTTTGCCAGCCCTTTGAATTTTTTTGTTCTTCTATTTTTATCAATTTTCTTTCAATTAATTTATTCTTAATTTGATTTCCTTTTCTTGGGGACAAACCAATTCTTTTGTAAATCTCAACTGTGCTAAATTGATGTTCTGGATTAACGCAAAGAAAGTTAAGGAATTTTCTTTCTTCATCAGTTAAATCCTCTGGCAATTCAATTTCTTTTTGGGCAACTTCTTTTTGAGATGATTCTTGAAGCTTGTTGTTTAATGCAAAATTAACCACTTTCATTACATCCTTAGTTGAGTAATATCCTTCCGAAATCCCTTTGTCCAAAAGATTTTCTATCTCTTTCAAAGACTTTCCTTCTGTCAATTTTGTCTTAACAAAACTGTAAAGTATTTTTTGGGATGCGCTCAAAAGATTTTCTGAAGTATCAATTTTTTCATTTGGAAATTCTTTCTTCTCTTCTTTAGGCTTTCCTGTAACTAGAGCTTCGTTGAATTCTTTATCATCTTGAGCTTCTTTGAACTTGAAAGTTGCATCCATTTTTTTGTAGATAGCTTCATCATTTAGAGTGGAATTTCTTAATTCCACAAATGGAACTTTAATCAAAAATGGCTCGGTATGTCTTTCTGCAAGCTTAACAATTCCTGTTCCTACAGGCAATCTAGAGAAAATCTCTTGTCTGTCTTTTAATTGCATTAATGAACTTATATCTCTAATATCCTCAGGTAATTGCTGTTGAAAAGCGATGTGACAAGCACTATTTCCCTTAACAGTATCGGAAAGTTTTGAAATATGTTGATCCAAACAAATTAAGCTTATTCCATATTCCCTCATTTCTCTGTAAACCATATCTGTTACTGACTCTGCAAGGAAAGTTGTTTTGTTTTTCAAAAAGATATTGTGTGCTTCGTCAACAACAATCGCGTAATTAAATGCATTATCAACCCTGTTCTCTTGAGCTTTCTTTAATTTGTATATGTAAGTCAAGATGAATTCAGCAAAAAATTTCTTTTCAATATTGCTAAGAGAGTTTAATTCAAAGATAACCTTCTTATCGAATAACTCTTCAATTGACAAACTTTTCTTACCTTCATAATTAATTACTTTTCCGAAGCTTCCAAAAGTCAAAACAGTCGCAATTCTTAAAGCACTCTCATACCAAGGAATTTCTCTTCCCTTAGCATCTTTTGATCTTATCTCAAGCATTTTCTTTACATGAAGCCAATTTGGGTAATGTTTTCCACCTTCGTAAACTCCCCACTTTTCGTAAATTTCATCTAGAGTTTCAAGCAAAACTTTGTGAACTCCAAATGAAACTTGGAAACTTTCTGTAAGCAAATCACAAAGGACATTAATCCATTCTTTTGGTGCAACTCCTTCTGGAGGCATATTAATATTCATTCTAAAAAGGTTGCTAACCTTTTCATTACCGACTGTAAAGTTCATTATTTCTGCATCTTCTTTCATCAAAGGTCTAAAAGATTTTTTCCAATCAAACACCATGAAAGGTTTTCCTTTTTTTATGAAGTTTTTCAATATTGCGAAAGCGAAAGTTGTTTTTCCTGAACCACTCATACCAGAGATACAAACGTGCCTTGGCCAATCTTTATCATTCAAACCAAATTCAGAAACTTCTTTATCATTATAGATGACTTTCGCAAGAGAGTATTCTCCTTCCACAATTTTATCTTTAGGAGGTTCCAAAAGAATTTTTTCATCCAAAAGTTTTGAAAGATTCTTCTGATAAAGAGCTGTAAGGAATTGAAGAATTTCCATCCTTTCTTCAGGCGATTCGGAAGTAGTGTATTTGAAGTACAGACTATCTATTTTGCTTCCAAACAAAGGTTTGAGCTTTCTACTTAGTTCTTCAATTGTTAATGGTTTGTTCATTTTGGTTTACTCCTTTAATAGCTTGTTTAAGGAATTCAATCTTGCTTCTTTTTCAAGAAGCTCTCTTTCGTAAGCTCTTAATTCTCTCTTTAGGATTCCGACATCTTTCCAACAATCAATTTTCTCGTTAAGTTGCAATTCAGAGATTGCAATCTTCTTTGCCCTCAGATCATTCTTCTCTTTCATTGCATCTCTTTCGTCTGCAGGCAAAGCTTCGTTATCCAAAAGAAAGTTATTAATCTCAGTCTTTATCTTTTCGCATTCTGAATTGATGCTCTTACTGAGAGATTCTCTTTCCTTTATCAAAACCTTTATTTCAGAGACAATTCTCTTCAGAGATTCAATCTTTTCTTTACCAACTTCTCCAAAAAGATCCTCCTCTTCTGAAATGGGTTTTCCAGCTATTTCGGGTATTTCCACCTGGGAAAAACCTTCTTTTTGTTTTAGTAATTCTTTGATATCCATTCATTTACCACTATAAAAGGGTTTATAAATGTTTCTACATGTTACCATTTCTACAAAGTGACAAATCTGATTTAAAAACAAGATTTAGAAGTCTAAAGATTTTTATAGGCTTTTTTTCTTAGAAATCAGTGAGTGGGTGTGCCGGAGTGGTCAAACGGGACGGACTCAAGATCCGTTAGCTTATGCTTACCTAGGTTCAAATCCTAGCACCCACATTCAGAGGTGATTTGAAAATGAAAACAAAACAAATCACAAAACAATACATAAAAGACCTTGAATGGATTAATTTTAAGACTGAAGGGAAACGACTGAAATATGACCTTGGAAATAGACTTTATGGGGCTTTAGGGATTGCTCTCAGCACCATTTTTTATTTTGGTTCAAACAAAGATCCATTAACATATATTATGGCCCCTTTGGCAATTGAGGGTCTATCTGACTTAATACAAGGAAAACACCATTCGCTGGCTTACCGACTTTTGAAACTTCACCCAAAGTACAAACTTGAAAAAATCAAGTTAGAAAATAAAGCCCTATGGGAAGAAGCGGTTTTGGAGTTAAGAGAAGAGTCTCCCGATTTCTATAATGAACATGCAACCAAACATTTATAAAACAAATGTTGCTGACAAATATACCTGCGAGTTAATCGCGTTAGCGGGAATTTTTATTCTCGTAAATTAAGATGAAATCAAAAACCAAAATAGAAGAACAATTGAAGAAAAAGACCAATTCAGAATTAGTTGAAACAATCATAATTGCAAAGAAAAACCCTGCTTGGATGGAAGTTGCAGCGATTCTTTCTGGTCCCCGAAGGAATAATGTTAATGCCAACTTAGATAAGATCTCTAAAGACTCAAAGGCTGGAGAAACTATTGTCGTTCCAGGAAAAGTTCTCTCTTTAGGAGAAATTGATAAAAAAATAAAAGTTGTTGCTTTGGGTTTTTCTGACAAAGCCAAAGAAAAATTGAAAAAGGCCGGATGCGAAACAATATTATTGAATGATGAGATTACAAAAAATAAAGATGCAAAAGGTGTTAAAATATTAAAATGATAATTGATGGAAAAGGGTTACCTATGGGGAGATTGGCTAGTTTTGCTGCCAAATCTGCTTTGAAAGGTGAAGAGGTTATCATATTGAATTGCAGAGAAGTAATTATTACAGGCAGAAAAAAGAACATTGAAGCAGAATTTCAAGAGGAAAGATCTAAAATGGGTTCAAGTTTGAAAGGACCTAAACACCACAGAAATAGTGAGAGAATTATTAAAAAAACCATAAGAGGAATGCTTCCAAATCATAGAGAAGGTAGAGGAAGGATTGCACTAAAAAGAATTATGTGTTATGCAGGAGTTCCGAAAGAGTATGAAGGAAAACCTACTGTTGAGATGAAAAGAGAAGCAAAACAAAAATATATCGAAGTAAAAAATCTTGAGAAAAGAAGATGAGTAACAAAAAAGTTTATACTGCTGGAAAGAGAAAGACTGCAGTAGCTAAAGCAATGACTTCTGAAGGAACAGGAAAAATTTCTTTCAATGGAAGAGATTACAAATCACTTCAAATGTTTGACAAGTTGAAAATTGAAGAACCAGTAAGGATTGCTGAAAAAATTTTAGGAAAAATTAATTTTGATTCAAGAATAAAAGTTATTGGAGGCGGGGAAAAAGGACAAATTGAAGCTGCACGTTTGGCTTTGGCTAGAGGGATTCTTGCATTAACTGAGTCAAAAGAACTTGAAAAAGCATATCTAGCTTATGATAGAAACTTGCTTGTTGCAGATGTAAGAAGAAAAGAAACTTACAAACCCGGGGATTCTAAAGCAAGATCAAAGAGACAAAGTTCTAAGCGTTAATTTGATTGTAATAATTTTTATAAAGAGGATTTTCGTCTAAGTTTCATGGTAGTTGACGCAAATAAATTGGGAAAAATTGATTTAATTAAAGGACTTGAAAAAGTAATTGATGGAACTCTAATAAAAGAAGAGGCAGATAAGTATGGAGTTAATTTTACAGATGTGAATTTCTCGAGTTTAAATCAAAAAAAATTGAAAAAACTATTTAAAAAATACGAAAATAAAGGCTGGACAGTTGAACCATTCGAAACAGACCCCATAATTGCGTATCGTTTTTATAAAAAGAATTAATTTCTCCTTAAAATTTTATCCAACTTATCCTGAACGTGATTAAAATCTGTTGAAGAAACAATTGGCTCATGTTGACCTTGATGCATTTCCCCATTAAATTTTATTTTCCCAATATAAGTGTAATTTTTTAGCATTTTTTTGATTCCATTTACTGAAAAAGAATACTTTTTTGCTAATTTATTCAAACTTATTTCGTTTTTTAGAAAATCTGAAAAAATTTCCTGCACTTTTCTTGCATTTTCTTCATCTTTTTCCAACCGATTATCAATTATTTTGTAACCAAAAGCTGCGCGAGACATAACTTTTCCTGAAGAAGCCTTGTTTATCATACCTTTTTTCTGAATTTCTCCACGATTTTCAAATTTTCTTTCTATTTCAATGTATTCTCCACAATGAGGGCATTTCATTTTAGACTATCTAAAGGAGATTTTACTTTTTTAATTTGTTGCTGTGAAATATGCGTATAAATCTGGGTTGTTGAAAGGTCAGCATGCCCCAACATTTCCTGAATTATTCTAATATCTGTTCCATTTTCTAATAAATGGGTTGCAAAACTGTGCCTTAAAGTGTGACAATGAACATCTTTTTGCAATTCTGCTTTTTTTGCAGCTTTAGAAACAATTTTTTGCAAATTTCTTGTAGTCATTTGACCGTTCCGACCAGAAAAAACAAATTCTTTTCCAATTTCTTTTTGCTTTGCGCAATGTTTTTGTAATTTTTTTGAAAGAGACTCGGGAATGTTGAAAATTCTGTCCTTTTTCCCTTTTGCTTGTCTTATGTGGCCTGTTTTTTCTTCAAAATTTAAATCATTTATTTTCAAGTTTACAATTTCCGAAACCCTCATGCCTGCTGCATACATAAAAGAGATCATGAGTTTGGATTTTTTTGTTTCAAGATTGTCAATTAATTTCTTAACTTCGTCTTTCGAAAGCACAGTGGGAATTCTTTTTTCTTTTTTTGGCCGTTTAATGCTTGCAGTAATATCTTTTTTCAACAAAGAAACATAAGCATATTTAATTGCTGATAAAAAAAGAATTATTGAAGTAGAGGATTTTTCACTTAATTTCTCTGCAATATACTCTTTTATATCATCTTCATCTGCTTGATCGGGATCTTTTTTGAAATAATTAAGAAAGTTTTCTAAAGAATTGATGTAATTTTTAATAGTATACTCAGAATTTTTGGAAATTTTCAATTCAACATTCATTTTTTTAAGAAATTCTTGTTTATCCATGGGAGTTTATTGTTTAAACAGGCTGTTTAAACAGAGTTTTCCAAGTTTTATTTGAAAACAATTGCCCATTATCTGTGAATTTTATAGTTTTCATTCCCAATTTTCTTGCAGGCCTTAGATTCCATTCTTGATTATCAATAAATAAAACTTCGGAAGGTTTCAATTTTAACTTTTTTATTGTCAATTCATAAATTTTGGGATTTGGTTTTCTCATTCCTACATCACAAGACACAATAACTGGGAAAAAATGATTTGTGAGAGATTTAGGCATAAGTGATTTTTTAGATAAATGCCATTGATCCGATAATATTGCAATTTTATAACCCCTTTTTTTCAAAATTTTTGCTTGTTTAAACAGTTGTTTGTTTAAAACAAAATTTTTTTTGAAAGCTTTTATTACAAATTTTTCGAATCTTTTCTGTGAAACTCCTAGATTACTAGAGATTATTTGGACTACTTTCTCTTCAGGAAGATTTCCTTCAATAGATTTTGCATAGGTCGTATCTATAGCATCAAACCACTGGTCAATTAAAATTTTAAATTTATTTGCAAGATATTCGTGAATGCTCCTATTCCTGTGACCACAATTAGAAGGAACCCCTGCAAGGTGACTGTCTTGAATAAGGCGTACAAAAAGTTTTGGAACTTGTAAAACTCCTCCGATGTCAAAGAGAATTGCCTTTATTTCACTGCTTTTTTTATACTTCATGGATTGAATTATACGAACTTCTTTAAATAAATTTCTATCACAAATTTTATAAAAGTTGATTTGTTGAACTAATTACAAAAGAGTTTCTTTTGGTAGAAGTAAATGTATGGAGGTAAAATGACAAATAAAGTATATGTAGGGAATCTACCATTTAAGTATGGATTCAAGGAATTGAAGGATTTGTTTGAGAAGTTCGGGGAGATCCAAGAAGCTTTGGTTGTGTCTGACAAATACAGTGGAAGGTCAAAAGGTTTTGGCTTTGTGACTTTCACAAACGAGGAGTCTGCAAAGAAAGCTGTTGAGGAAATGAATGGAAAGGACGCTGACGGAAGACCTTTAAAGGTTAGTGTGGCAACACCTAGATCTGAAGAGGACGCAAAACCTGCTGAAAAAGCAGAAGAGTCTGTGACCGAACTCAGGAAAACTGAAGAACAGGCTTAATAGTTCTCAAGCACCACAATTGTTAAATAACCAGAATTGTTAAATCTGTTATGGAAAGAGAAAGAATTTTAGAATATCTGGTTGCTATGATTTTTTTAGTTTTAATTTTTATCATGATTTTAATTGGACTTTCAATAAACACATTCAAACCTAATTCTTCAACAACAATTTCAAATTCTTACAATAACATAGAGGTTAGTCAGCCTGTCCAAACAGTGCCAAAAGTTCAAACAAATACAATTTATTATAGGGAGAGGTACATCAGAGAAAAAGATTACAGGGTTTGGTCTGAACATGATACAAACAGAGATTGGGATTATTATGGCGAAAAATACATTGTTCATATTTACAATGATGGGCCTTCAAGATATTTCACAATTAGATTCTATTTTGAAGATTACTCCGGGAAAGTCCGGAGCTATGATATGAGAAAATATATTTTTGCTGGAGAAGAAGAAAAATTTTATTTTAATGATTACACTAGGGACAGAGACTATTATTATGATTGGGATTATAGGGTTTTATACTAAGCTAACCTTAGTGAAAATAGCTTAGAAAACCTCTTTCTTTAGGGCCCTTTTATCGAGTTCGTATAAGGTATATTGTGCGAAGTTTTCACACATAAAAGTTCTTATTAAGAAAAAGGGTTATTTTTAGGCCTTTTGAGAGACTTTTTCGAGTTTAGACTCAATGAAACCAATTTCTTTTTTTAAGTTTCTTTTATAAGAACTTATATCTTTGATTGGAGATAGTAAATCAGAAACACCTGGAAACAATTCTGATTTATCTTCGCCTGTAAAAGATATCATCCAGTCTCCATTTTCAAAGAAAACGTATCCCAAAATAGAACCATGCTTGTAAAAACCTTCTTGGAGCGGATTTTTATATTTGTCGAACATAAATTATTTTAATAAAAAAGGTATTTAAATATTTATATGGTTTTTTGATTACTTTCACTTTCTTCATGCACTTAGGTTTGCTTTGTACAAATTAGAAGCTTGGAGGGTTATCTAAGATTAATTGAATTATTCTATTCTTTCTTCTAAGATCATTTTCCCACAACCTGCAATGCTCTTTTAGAAAGTCCTCCTATATCCACAGAATCTCTATGCAACAATTGAGAGTAGGTCTCCATAAGATTGATTTCAAATTGCTCTTGCCTATATTGGTTTTCATCTTTAGAAAAAATATGAGAAGATAAAGAATGAAAGTAATTTTCTTTAATTAATTCTTGAATTTTACTATACACAACTTTCATAAGACAAGCTAGAAAGATTAGTTCTTAAATTTTTCTAAGATCAAATAAATTGCAGAATCCCTGCAACGATTAAATAAACATCTACGAACCATCTCAAAAACTTAGGAAATGCCAAAACCAAGATTCCAACAATAATGGCAAGACCTGCAGAAATGGCAAGGATTGTTGTCACAATTGCCATAATAGGTAAAAGATTTATCTATTTATGAAACCTTTGATTTTTTGTTCACTTAGGTAAACTTTGTGCATATAAAATTTAATAAAAAACCTTTAAACAGCTTGTTTATTGGTTTTATCGTCGGTAAAACAAATTCTCACGGGGGAGAAATACTTGATTTTTTGGGTGGTTGTGGCTGTTTAAAGCTGTTTGGAGCTGTTTAAACAGGCTGTTTTGTGTGCAATTTATTGTGGGGGTGTTGTTTAAACAAGGTATTTCACTATGACAGACAAATAGACAGGCAATGAAAAGGTCTTGAAATTCTTTTATTTTTTAGTAGATTTTACCGTCGAAAAAAGAAACATTTTTAAACTAGATTTTCTAAAATATTAATATGTTTGGATTATTTAATCGAAAAAAAGATGTTGAGAAGTTAAAAGAAGACACAAAAAGTGGCTTCGAAGCAGTAAAAAAAGATATTTCTTCTGTGAGTGGTTGGATTAAACACCTTGATTCTGAAAAAAACCTACAACAAAAAGACATACAAGACATAAAGGAGGTTTTATCGTCGATACAAGAAGAAGTTGAAGGCCTAAAAAATATTCTTGCAATTATGAATGATCTCAAAACAAACAGCCCGTTTAAAACAGGCAAGAGGCTGTCCAACAAACAAACAGCTGTTTATCCTGTTCAAACAGCTGTTCAAACAGCTGTTCAAACACCAAATTTAGAGCAATTTTCAATAACTGAGAGAGCAATAATATGGGTATTGTTAAATAGTGATATGAAACTCAGTTATGATGATCTTGCAGCAATGTTAGGAAAAGAGAGATCTACCATAAGAGGTCAAATAAACACCATAAAACAGAAAAGTGAGAGTTTAATCGAAGAACAAATAGAGCAAAATGGTAAAAAAAGGCTGTTTATATCTGAAAATATCAAAGAAAAGCTATTAAAAAAGTCAAAAGTGAGAGTTAAAAGCCGAAAAAAAGACCAGAAAGATCAAAAAGTGAGTGATTATTAATAAAAAAAATTAATAAAAAACGAAAAGAGAGAGTAAAACACAGCAGAATAATAAAAGAGAAAATAAGAACAAAAAAGAGTGAAAAAAATTTAAATTCAAAATAGAGAAAGAGAGAATTAGTTAATCGGCTAACCGAATAATTATATTTTACAATCCTTTTAGCATCAAAAGAGTGTCCAGAGAGGCTAATTTTCTCAGATTTTGAGAGATAGTTATATTTATTTCTTTATTATTTATACGAACTTTTTCAAGAGGGATTCCTTTTTGAATCAATCTTCTAACATAATCTCTTATAGAACTCTCTGTAAGTCTCAATTTGTGAGATAAAAGTTTATAATCAGCATATCCTTTCTCATCTTCAAGCTGGTAGATTGCAGAAAAAACGAGAAATTCTTGATCAGTAAGTTTCTTTACAGTCAATCTTAGTTCTTTCTTTATGCTATCAAGAGAATCAAGAAGTTTTGAAGTATCTTTTATAGTCGCTTTTTCCCCTTTGAATTCCTCAAAAAAACCCTGTCTGTCTGTCTGTTGGTCTGTCTGTCTGTCTGTCTGAACCCCTTTATTTCCAATGGAAATACCTAAATTTTGGGTCTTTAAAGGCTTAAAAAAAGATTCTTTTGTCTGATTAAAAACAAAATTAGAAGATTTCTGGGTTTCCATTGTCTTATTTAAAATAGAAATATCTTTCTTCATAGATCCTAAAATTTTAGGAATTTCTTTAAAGATCTCTTTTAATTTAGTTACTTCCTCTCGAAGATATTGAACTTCTTGAGAAAGAATTTCAAATTCAATTTCATATCTAAATTGATTAAAAGCATCTCTTTCCATAAAAATTAAGGACTCTTAGAGTTTAAATAAATTTAACAAAAAAAACATATAGATTGAAAGACTAAATTTGAGAACTTTTGTAAAGATCATAAGTTTTGGGGGTTAATTTCCATCTAGACCTTCTTATGTAAAAGATACCTTTTGGATTTTGTTTTATTTGGATTACTAACCCTTTCTTTGCCATCTCCAAGAGCAATTTTTTGACAAATTCTTCATCTCTTGCGATTTCATAAGAGATTTGAGAAATAAATAAAGGAAGAGGATTTTTGGAATATAATAAAGCTAAAATTTGCTCCATAATCTTTTCCCTCTTATCTTTAGATATCTTCATAATATTTTAAAGAAAAATTGTTTAAATAAACTTTCTATTTTTTCTTCTCTTCTTTAGAATTCTCTGAAGAAATTTTTAAAGAAGGCATTCTAAAGTGAATAGGGACACCTAACTCTTCTTCTAATTGGGCTGCCTTTAGATTGACTTTTCTAAAAATAATATTAAATAACATTGTCTTCACTTCATCAGAAACTTCTTTGTCTTTCCAATTACTTACTAAATTTTTTATCTCTTTGGATTCTCCAAGTAAATGCATTTTTCCTTTAAAATTAAAATTTGCAACATCTTTATTATAATTAATTTCATAACCAAATTCAACTTCTAAAGCAGATTCTTCGGAAGAGAACATTTTTGAATCAATTTCATTCATATCTAAGATGTTTATAGAAGTACCAACTTTGGGAGCTTCAATTAAAGGCTTGTTTTTTAAAGCCTCAATTTTACTAAATGAAAAACCTATTAATCTCATCTTGTTAAGAGAAATTTTTCTTTTTTAAAGATTTGGGTAATAAAGGATAATTTTATTAATTGTTTTAAATCAAATCTTCTTCAGAAACAATAACAAAATCTCCAATTGCAATTATTGCACTATAAGGAATAAGATATTCATTCGAGGACGTCTTTTCTAGATTAAGATTCCTTGTATAAAGAGTAGCATCTTTAACAATCAAATTAATTAGTTCACCAGATTTTGTCTCAAAAGTAATATCTTTTACAAATCCTAATCTTTTTCCTTCTTTTGTTACTATCATTTTTCCTAAAAGAGAGCTAAAAGGACTTTTTTCTGTTTGCATTAATTAAGTAGAATTGAGGAATTTATAAATTTATCTACAACTGAATGATATAATTAATTCTAAACTTCTAAAATATTTAAATTCATTTCTTAAATTTAGCAAAGATATATAAAGATCTAATTATTTTGAATAGTCTATTTGGGATTTGTGAGAAGAACGACTCTCTCCCCCTTATTTCTTGTGGAACTATTTTTATTTTATTCTTTTTTATCTTCTTTAAGTTGTCTGTATAGCAGTTTTAACTTGACTATTCCGAGTCGATCGATAAAC
>JAGQJT010000016.1 GCA_020430505.1 Nanobdellota archaeon
TGAATTAACGGATGAAAATGGAGAAACTTGGGGCCCTTGGAGAGGAGGATATTCAGGGGACTTTAATGGTCCTGAAATTTCAGAATTGGAGGAATATGGATTATATCTTAATAGGAGTATAGAATTAAAAAACACAAAGGAAACTTACAATATAAAAAACGAAATAAAATAACAATAAAATGACAGAATTTAAAAGACCAGATGGAAGAGCATTGGATGAGATGAGACCTGTAGAGGCAAAAGTAGGAATTGTCCCAAATGCCGACGGAAGTGCAATGTACAAGTCAGGAGACACTGTTGCAATAGCTGCAGTTTATGGCCCTAGAAAAATGCATCCCCAACATCAACAGGATCCTGAAAAAGGTCAAATAAGATGTACTTACAATATGATGAGTTTCTCTGTTTCAGATAGAATAAGACCTGGAATTAGCAGAAGAAGCACTGAGATTAGTAAGATTACTGAATGGGCTTTAGAACCTGTTTTAATGCTTGACAAATATCCAAATACTGTTGTAGATGTTTTCATACACATTACGCAAGCTGATGCTGGAACAAGGTGCGCTGGAATAAACGCTGCCTCAATGGCTTTAGCTCACGCTGGAATTCCAATGAAGAATTTAGTAACAAGTATTTCAGTAGGAAAATTAGATAAGACATTAGTTGTAGATTTAACAAAAGAAGAAGAAGACTTTGAAGAAGGAGAAGGTCCAACAGACATTCCAATTTCAATGACTCCCGACGGAAAAATCACACATTTACAGTTAGATGGGAAAATTGGAGTTCAACAACTAAAGGATGTCGTGGACATGGCAAAAAAAGCTTGTGAAAAAGTTTATGATGTTCAAAAAGACGCATTAAAAAAATCAATTGAGGAAAAACAATGACAGAAAAAAACTTGAGAGGGAAATATGAAGAAAGCATAAGAAATTTTAATAAATGGATTGATAAAATAGAAGATGAAAGTTTGCGTTTAAAAATTATCACTGCAAGACAAGACACAGAAAAATATGTAAAAAAAGTTCTTTCTCAATATGAAAAACTTCAAAAAAACTATGAAGAAACAATTAAAACAAAAAACAAAGAGATTGAATTAAAAGATAGTTTTTTGGAATTGACGCTTAAAGAAAGACAACTGGAGATAGAAAAAGAAGGGTTAAATAAAGAGATAATAAATTTACTCCCAAAAGATTAAAAATGACAAACCAAGTAAGAACAACACCAAACATTACTGGAGAAAGAATAAAAGAATATTTGAAAAAAGGAAAAAGATTCGACGGAAGAACTCCTGAGCAATTTAGAGAGATTATAATAGAAAGAGATGTTTCAAAGAAAGCAGAAGGTTCTGTAAGAGTTAAAATGGGAAAAACAGAAGTTGTTGTGGGAGTTAAATTAGGATTGGCTGAACCATATCCAGATTCGCCAAACAAAGGAAACTTGATGACAACAGCAGAATTATTACCTTTAAGTTCTGAAAGATTTGAAAACGGGCCTCCAAAATTCCCTGCAATAGAGACAGGAAGAGTTATTGATAGAATTTTAAGAGAAAGTGGATTCATTGATTTTGAAAAATTATGTATAGAAGAAGGTAAAAAAGTTTGGAATTTGTTTGTGGACATTTACTCAATAAATGATGATGGAAATTTATTAGACGCTGCTGGAATCGGAGCAGTTGCTGCTTTGAGAGTTGCGAAAATGCCGAAGTATGACGCGGAAAAGGACAAAATTGATTATGATACTGAACCAACCGGGCCTGTGCCTTTAAAAGAAATTCCAGTTTCAATTACTGTTCATAAAGTAGGAGATAGTTTGATTGTTGATCCTACAAGAGAAGAAGAAGATTTAAGTGAAACAAGAGTTACTATTGGAGGAAATGCTGAAGGGAGAATTTCTTCAATGCAGAAGGGTGAAGCGGCAAGTATAGATGCTGAACAAATGAAACAGATATTTGATATGGCAGAAAAAGTTATAAAAGAGATTGCAAATAAAATAGAAAAGGATTTAAAATAGATTTAATTTAATTGAATATGGAACAAACATTCACAAAATACGAAAAAGCAAGAATTCTTGGCGCTAGAGCCTTGCAAATAGCAATGAATGCTCCTTTATTAATAAAAATGAGTGATGAAGATTTAGAAACAATAAAATTTGACGCTTTAAAAATTGCCGAAGTAGAACTTGAATCTGGAGCTTTACCAATCTCTATTAAAAAACCATTTCCAAAAAAGAAAGAAGAAAAACTTAAGAGACCTAAATCTAAGAAAGTTTCTGATGAAGAAAAGGCCCAATTAGAGGAAGAAGAAGAGAAAGAAATTGAAGAAGAATCAGAAATAATGGAATTGGCTAATCCTGCAGAAGAACAAGAAGATTTTGAAGAAGAAAAAGAAGATTAATTCATAATTCTAAAAACTTATAAACTGCCTAAATCTTTCTAGAATATGCAAATTAAAGAGGTTGATGCGAAAGCTATAAAAGATTCTCGTGGTGAAAAAACAATCCAAGTTTCAATAAAGACCACTGTTGGGAAATTTTCTGCTAGTGCTCCAACTGGAAAATCAACTGGAAAATTTGAAGCAAAGACCTATAAAAAATCTTTAGAAGACGATATAAAAGCAGTTAAAGATTTCAAAGATTATTTTACAGAAGAATATTTAGAGAAGTTTGATGATCTAAGAAGAATTGAAGACATAATAGAAAAGCACGTTGGGGCAAATACTGTAATTGCCTTGGAGTTTGCAGCATTGAAAGCTATTGCAAAAGAGCAAAAAAAAGAGGTTTGGCAAATAATAAATCCTGAAGCTAAAAAATTTCCAAGACTTGTTGGAAATTCTGTGGGGGGAGGAAAACACTCCTCGGGAATTGATGGAAAAAAGCCGGATTTTCAAGAATTTCTCCTAATTCCAAATAAAAAGACCGTAAAAGAAAATTTTGAGTTAAACAAAAAAATAAGATTGGAAATTGCGGATAAAATTAGAGAAAAAGAGAAAAAATTTGATAAAAAAGTTAGCGACGAGAAAGGTTGGCTCACAGCATTAAATGAAAAAGAAATTTTAGATATTTTAAGAACATTTGATATAGATTTAGGTGTAGATATTGCTGCTTCAAGTTTTTACAAAAGAAAAAAGTATAAATATGAAAATCCAAAATTGGATAGAATTTCAGAAGAACAAATTGGGTACCTTTCAAATTTAATAAAAAATTATAATTTATTTTACATTGAAGATCCCTTTGGAGAAGAAGAATTTGAAGATTTTTCTAAACTATTAACAAAGTTCCCAAATAGTTTAATTGTGGGAGATGATTTGACTGTAACAAATCTAAAGAGGTTGGAGAAAGCAATTGAAATGAACTCAATTAATGCTATAATAATAAAACCAAATCAAAATGGGTCTCTGATAAAAGTGAAAGAAGTTGTTGAGTTGGCTAAGAAAAATGATATTAAAACTGTTTTTTCACACAGAAGTGGGGAAACTGAAGAAGATATTTTGGCAGATTTGGCTTTTGGATTTGAGGCAGATTTCTTGAAATGTGGAATTACTGGGAAAGAGAGAGAAGCTAAAATTAAAAGATTAATTGAAATTGAGAAAAAGTTGAAAAAATGAGAAAAAATGGAGAGACTTTAGTAGAGAAAAAAGAAAGAATCTCCAAAGAGATATCTATGTTGGAGAAGAAATTTGATGAAGTTAAAAACAATCCAAATTTCATTTTAGATGAATCCACACAAAAAACTTACGAATTTTATCTTATGAAAAAGAAGGAAAATAATTTGCCAGACATATTTGAAAAAGACTATAAAAACGAAAAAGACTTTTACATTAGATTCGTTCTTTCTTCCAAAATGAATTCATTAAAAGAGCAATTTGATTCATTAAACCAATTAAAACCTTCTCCAGTAAGACACAAAGATCCACTTGTTAAGTACAAATAGAATCTAAAGAGTTTACCCAAAGAAGTTGAAAAAATGAAGTCTTGAAAAAAATAAATAGCTTAACTTGATTTATGCTTGGCAAGTCAAAAAGATTAATATTTCCCTATGCCCCATTATATTTTCTGCCTTCTTTTGCAGAAGATATATAACCCTCAAGCAAGGTTAACACTCTTTCTTCACTTACGGGACTTCCTGTTGCGAATGTGTAATGATTATCATAAGGAATGGAAGTAAGGAGAATATTAATTCCATACTTTTCATATCTCTTCACACCTAAAAGCAATTCTGGAACTTCACCATCTTTTTCTCTCTTAAATTCCAATAATTTCCATCCTCCTTCTGGTAGATCTGTATGGTGTTGGCTGAACCCAATTGGTTCAGGTTCAAATCCTTCTCCTTTTAATTTTTCTTCAATCTCATTTTTTGTCATACAAAAAAGTATAAACGAATAATATTTAAATGTTTCTATTGTAGCTACTTAATAATAAAAACTAATAACAAAAAATCACTTATTTTAAAAACCAAGACTATTCTTCATTCTTTAAAGATTCTAAATATCTTCCAAAACCTCTATAGAAATTTAAGGATTTTTCATTTTCTATGTCTGAATGTATTCTTTCCATCCAATACCCTACATCAAGAGGTTGCTCCATTATAGGGAGATTCTTTCTAAAATCCATCTGACTTGAATGTTCTATTTCTGCTCTTGTTTTTGGCAATTCTAAGTCCTGATAACAATGATTGCAAATGTTTTCCTTTTTATTTGGTTCTAAATGGATAGGTTTACAATCATTAACAAGAACCCCATAATCATCAAGATTTTTAGCCACTTCTTCTCCCAATGTAGCACTCTTTTTTGTCAACCCAGAGAGATCTTTTTCTGTCATTTAATTTGTTAAATTAGGATGTATTTAAGAATTTCTATAATTTAACCAACAATAACTTTTATAAACTAATTTTATTCTAACTTAGTATGCCAAAGAAGAAAGAAACAGAAGAAAAAGTTGAATTTCCTGAAGATAAACTTAAAGGCAAAGAATTGGAAAAGGCTGCCGAAAAGGAATCCAAAGATACTGAGAAAAAGGAAAAACCTTCTAAAGAAGATATTGAAGCTAAGAAAAAAGCGCTTTTAGAGAAAGCTGTTAAACTTAAAGAGAAAGTTGAAACAACAGAAACTGAAAAACTTAAGGAAGAAGTAAAAATAAAGAAAAGAGAGGATATGCTCATTCCCTTGGATGACTATGTTAAAACAGGAATTTATTTAGGAACAAGAGTAGTTACTCCGGATATGAAACCTTTTGTTTATAGAAGAAGAGCAGACGGTTTGGCTATTTTCAACACTGATTTGATTGACCAGAAATTGAAGGAAGGAATTGAATATCTTTCTAAGTTCAATCCAGGAGATGTAATTTTAGTTTGCAAAAGACAAGCTGGTTGGAGAGCTGCAAAGAAATTTGAGGAATTAACAGGAATAAGAACATTTACTAAGAAATATCCTGCGGGGATTTTAACAAATACTCAATTGAAAGATTTCTTTGAAACAGAGCTTACAATTGTAACAGATTCGTGGCTTGACAAGAATGCTTTGAAAGATACTTTAGATGTTAACAAAAAGGTTATGATGATCTGTGGAACAAACAACTTTGCAAAAGGCGCTGAACAAATAATTATTGGAAATAACAAGAGTGGTAAAAGCTTAGGTTTAATTTTCTATTTGCTTGCAAGAGGTTATTGTAAAGCAAGAAAAATCAAAGCAGACATTCCAGAGATGGAATGGTGGATTGAAGATAAGGAGTAAAATGGAAAAGTTAGATGCATATGAAATAGGAGATGTGACTAGAAAAGACTTATTTATTTCCTTACTGCCAAAAAGTTTTTCATTATCAGGAGAGTTTAAAGAGGGCAAACTTAGAGAGGATAAGCCTTCCTTGATTGCTTATAAGAAAGATTATATAGTGGCAGATATAATCCCTATGACTCCTGTATTTAGCTCCGTTAAGAGGTATCTCATTGAAATTAAAAAAACTCACTCTGAAGAAGGCCCTTGGGAAGAAGGAAAATCAAAACTCTTAGAGATAATAGAGAAGTTTTAAATAACTCTTAAATTCCACATACCAAAATTATATTTTCTATTGCAATTATTTTTATAAATATTTGAAGAATCTGGTATTTATGAACCCAAATTCCTTGACAATCAAGACATACAATTTAATTGCAAAAGAGTATTCTGAAAAAGTAAAAGGATTGGTCCCATTAGAAGAGTTAGAAAAATTCGCTAATTATGTAGAAGGAAAAAACATTCTGGACATTGGTTGTGGTTCAGGTGTCGCTGCAAAAGAATTGCAAGAAAGAGGATTTAATGTTTTTGGAATAGATCTTTCAAGAAAATTAATAAATGAATCACAAAAGACATCTCCCAGTTCAACGTTTGAAGAAATGGATATGAGAAATTTACTCTTTGAAGATAAATATTTTGATGGAATTTGGCACGTTGCATCCCTTTTGCATTTAGAAAAAAAAGACGCGCCAATGGCCCTTAGTGAAGCTTATAGAGTGTTGAAGAAAAACGGAATAATGTATCTTTCTATCAAGATGGGAGAGGGAGAGAGATTGGAAAAAGATGGGAGATATGGAGGTCTCAAAAAATATTATGCCTATTATAGGGAAGAAGAAATGAATTCAATTTTAGAAAACATTGGATTCAAAGTTTTAGAAAATTACTCTATAAGTTACAAAGATAACTATAGAATAGCTCATCCTTGGATAAATATATTTGCAAAGAAATAATCAATTCTTAACTTTCATCCACAACCAATTCTTTTCAGGATTAATTCCGTAATCGGTTTTTACTAAAACAAATTTTCCTCTCATCTTTTTTCCTTGCAATTCAAATTCTATTTTTTTATTGTCTTCGTAATTTAAAATATCAAATTCTCCATTATCCCAGATCTCAACTTTTCCTGCGCCATAATGCCCCTCGGGAATTTCTCCTTCAAAATCAATGTAAGAAAGTTTATGGTCTTCAACTTGAATTGCCAAACGCTTTTCGTGTTCTGTTTGGACTTTTGTAGGGTCTTTTGGAATTGCCCAACTCTTTAGAACTCCTTCAACTTCAAGTCTTAAATCCCAATGCAAATGACTTGCGTGATGTTCATGAATTACAAATCTTGGCATAATGTAATTAGCAAAAAGATCATTATAAAATTATCTAGAAAATTTTGAGTTGAAGATTGAGCCAAAAAGATTATATAAATTTTTTCCATGAGAAAAGTATCTTTTCTGGGACATAATAATTTAAAAAGTAAAAAAATTTTTCTGGTGCATAATGAGAGGGAAAAAGGGGCCTGTTCCAAAAATTCTTGAAGAAAGACTTCTCATTGACGATGTGGATAGGCAAGTTCTTAAGGTTGCAGAAGAGTTGTCTCCACATAATACAGGAAAATTATTAGTAACTCCTTCGATATGGGAAGATTACGTGCCAAGCCTTTCCAATATTTCTGAAAAAGTGGGTCTTGCCGAAGAGGTTGTTCAAGAAATGTTAAACAAAATATCCCAAATATGGGGAGTGCCTTCACCAGAAAATCTCCCTACAAATAGTGGATTCTATACCAAAGAGGAGGCACAAACAAATGCACTTGTAAACCAACATAAACTTCGGTGGAATCCTGAATTGAATGATTACAATGTAACAAAAATGCATTGGATTTCTGGGGAAATGGGAACAGGAACTCTTTATACGAATAATGATGCATTTCTTGGAGAAAAAATAGTCAGACAAGCAATGGGGGTTGATGAAAAACTTGTTAGTTATCATATGCAAGGTGGAATAATGCCCGATATAGTGACTCTTTTTGGAAAAGCAAAAAACAAAAGAGCAATAATGACAGGTTTGAATAAAAAAACTCAAGATATAGATGAAACTGAACTAGAAACGATTGTAAAAAAGTTGAACTTATTAAAAATGGAATTAGGAAGACCTCAACTTTCCGAAAAATCTGTAAATAACATGAGAAAATATGTTTTGGGAACTATTGACTCAATGGAAGAAGCGGCAGAAAGTGCTGGATTTGAATTAGCAGACAATTTGAAGAATATTGAGCCTTTCTCAGAAGTACACTTATACTGGTCTTACAATGATGACTATAACCAAAGTGAGATCGAAGATAAAAATATTGCATTGCTTAGAGACATCCATAGAAAAATGCAAGAAGCTTCCCAAAAGGTTCCAGAGCTAGAAGAGAAACTAATGGGACTAAAAGAAGAACATGTTCGACAAGAGATTGATTTTGAATTGACCAACAGATTCTATGATTTTCTTACAGAAAAGAGGCAAAAATCAACTGAAAAAGGATTTGAAGAATCTGGGAAGGGATTTAAAAATTATACTAAAGAATTCTTCGAAACAAAGAGTGGAAAAAGAAAACATAATTTAAATGTTCAATTAAGGAACAAACTAAAAAAGAAAGCAAAAGAAGATTTGGGAAGAGAATATAAAACGTTTGATGCTACTTTTGAAGACTCTTGGAATAGATTCTATGATATTATGACGACTATGAAAAGAGTTGGAAACCAAAGAGAGAGAGTTAATAAAATAATTGAAAAAACAGAAAAAGATTTATCCAAAACACAAAAAGAATTGCAAAGGTTAAAGGCCTTTGAGAGTAGTCATTTAGTTGAAGAATTGGAAGGCCATTCTTGGTTTACTAAAAAAATTGCTATTACTCCAACCGAAGCAAAATCTCTTGAGACAATAAAAAAAGAGGTTTATCAAAGTCTTTACAAAGACATTTTAATACCTTCTATGAAAAAATCTTCTGGAAGAGAAGATTTACAGATATATCTACACACAGATGATATAATTAGTGTTGAAGTTGCAGATCCTCAATACGCAATAGAAGGAAGAAAAGATGATCCTAAAAGGCCAATTGGAACGATTTTTACATCCATTCCAAGAACAAATTCACAATGGTCTAATGAGCCATTGAGAAATAGTTTTGCACAATTATTAAGAATTCACGAAGGAGAAATTTCAAAATCAATTGCCAATAATAAGAAAAGACCAAAAACAAAAGGAGAATTTGATAAAAGAGATTTTGCACACACTGATTTTATGTTTACTGGATGGGGGGCGGATGGCTATCTTTCACAATACAAATTTTTAATAGATCCAACAACTGTCCAAGGGGAATATGCCAAAGATGCAAAAATAGTGGGTTACATAAAAACTCCAACAAGACATGATTTGTCCAAGTTAGGAGAATTGATGACCAAGGGAAATAAGGGAACATGGGCAGGAAAAAGACTGGCAAAAGGTGGAACAATCTCAGGAAGTGTTTTATTAATTGAACATGCAGATGGAACTCCTGAAGAAATTTTCTTTGATGATGCCTACTTTAAAGAAATTGCAAATAAAGAATTTCAAAACGAAGACGGCACGAAAACAACCCTGGGAGAAAGGTATAACGAATTAGAGAAAAAATTGACAAATGCGAAATCTAAAAATAGTATAGAAAAACTAGAAAAAGAGAAGTCTGAAATTTTGAAATATGCACAACCTCATATAGGAAGATTGCTTTTACAAAACGATTTACATGTGGGATCTTATTCTACTCCGGGAAGACCTTCAAACCCAGACACAATAACTTCTTCTCAACTTGCAGCAATACAAACTTATGGAGTTACTGGTTTTCAAATGTCTTTAATGAGTGAAGTCCCTCACGGAGAATTGGGATTTAGAAGTTATGATTCAAAAAGAGAAACTGCAACTAATGATGATATTACGCATTTAACAGATTCGACAAATTTAATGAGAAGAGTAAAAACATTAGAGAAGACTATGAGAAGAAAAGGGGCAAGCTTAGGAGAGATAATCGAAACTACCCAATTTTATATCCAAGAATACGAAGAGGGAAAACCAGCATTCTTACCAGAAGATCAATTAAACATGGTTGATAATTTGGTTGTTCCGGCAAACATCGATTTAATGGAAAATGGAGTTCCACTTTTTGTTGGAACTGGAAATCATTGGATGGGGAAAAGAGAAAATCAATCTGAATCCACAGTTATGATGGGAAGATTTGAAAAAAAATATCAGGAACAACAATTATTATTAACTGGTCAAGGGACAGCTGGTCAAAGTTTTAGTTTTGATTACATAAAAGTTCCAAGCCTTGACGGTAAAGGAATTGACCTGGCATTTTCACACAAATTTTGGCATGGTTCTACAGAGATTGATCAAATTCCAAATCAATTAGTCAGGGCAAGAAGCCCTGCAACTTATGCCGTTGGAGCAGATAGACATCATCCTGGTGCAATTGCTCAACAAGGAAAGATGGCGGTATTAGATATGGGAAAACAATTGACAATCCCCTATGCAAAAATGATTGGAAAACCTGCATCTCTGAATGGAACAATGACAATGGGATATGGGATGGAAGGAGAGCTAATTTTATCTTCAAGATACTTTGCAAATCCAGTGATTGATAAAATTTCTGGATGGAATTACAAATCAGGAGTACTGCAAAAAGCAAGATCATTGATTGTTGAAGCAATGAAAGATGATTCCCTTCAAAGAGAAATGAGAAAGATTAGCTGGGCTGCTGAAAAGTTTTCTAAAAAAATAAAAATATAGAAATGAAGATAATTAATAAATAATTTTCCGACGAGAAACCTATCTTTATCAGGCGAAACATTTAAATACCATTAATTTCTAAGTTCAATATTAAGATGAGTACCTTAACATCAAAACATATTTCATTGTAAGGTATGATGTATGTAGAAGTGATAGACGCTCATCAATTAAATTCTGAAAATTAATATTAATTTTATGATTTGTTTAATGATGAAACAGTTGTAATCAAGCCAATTTTTATATTAATGGCCAAAGCTAATAGTAGGAATGTGTGAAGTGTTCTTGAAAACTTATGTTCGAGAATGCGCAATTGAGAATTCTGTTTTTATAGACGAGAATTTTATGAAATTGTTTTAAATCCAGTTGATCCTGCTGGCGGCTGCGGCTCTCTGATTTGCGCTTAGACATGCAAGTTTTTTGATTTCTTCGGAAGTTAAAGGCGAACTGCTCAGTAACACGTAGCTAACCTACCCTTAAGTCATGGATACCCTCGGGAAACTGAGGTTAATACATGATAGGAGATATGCCCTGGAAAGACTTATCTCTCAAACTCGCGCTTAAGGATGGGGCTGCGGTGGATTAGGTTGTTGGCGGGGTAATAGCCCACCAAGCCTTTGATCCATAAGGGCTCTTAGCGGAGAGGCCCTGAGAGGGAATCTGAGACACTATTCCCAGCCCTACGGGGTGCAGCAGTTAGGCATAATCTACAATGCACGAAAGTGTGATAGTTTGAGTCAGAGTGCGTTTCAATTTGAAACGCTTTTATGCACTGTAAAAAGGTGTATGAATAAGGACTGGGTAAGACGAGTGCCAGCCGCCGCGGTAATACTCGCGGTCCAAGTCGCAGCCATTTTTATTGGGTCTAAAACATCCGTAGCTTGTTTTGTAAGTCCCTTGTGAAATCTTGTCTCTTAAAGACGAGGCGTGCAGGGGGTACTGCTTAACTAGAGATCGGGAGACGTAAAGAGTACGTTTGAAGTAGCGGTAAAATGTGTTAATCTCAAGCGGACTAACAATAGCGAAGGCACTTTACGAGAACGGTTCTGACAGTAAGGGATGAAAGCTAGGGGCGCAAAACGGATTAGATACCCGTGTAGTCCTAGCCATAAACACTGCACACTAAACATTAGTACCTCCTCGAGAGGTATTAGTGCTGAAGGGAAGCCGAAGAGTGTGCTACCTGGGAAGTATAGTCGCAAGGTCGAAACTTAAAGGAATTGGCGGGGAGACACTACAACGAGTGACGCGTGCGGTTCAATTAGATTATACACCGTGAACCTCACCAGGAGCGACAGCAGGATGAAGGTCAGTCTGAAGGGCTTACCTGACACGCTGAGAGGAGTTGCATGGCCGACGTCAGCCTGTGCCGTGAGGTGACCTGTTAAATCAGGTAACAGGCAAGACCCACATCTATATTTACTAAGTGTACAATATAGAGATTGCCCGGGTAACCGGGATGAAAGTGTGGGCTACGTTAGGTGAGTACAGCCCGAATCCCCTGGGCAACACGCGCGCGTCAATGGTGAATACAACGAGATGCGACTCCGTAAGGAGAAGCCAACCTCTTAAAGTTCATCTTAGTCTAGATCGAGGTTTGTAACTCAGCCTCGTGACACTGGAATTCGTAGTAATCGTTTATTATCAGTGAACGGTGAATATGTCACTGTCTCTTGCACACACTGCCCGTCAAACCAACCGAGTTTATTTATGGTGAAACTTTTCGAAGGAGAACTTTGGGTAGACAAGGTAGGTTAAGTCGTCACAAGGTATCTGTAGGGGAACCTGCAGATGGATCACCTCCTATTTTTTTGATTGCAATAACATTGCTTCTACATACAATCTTTTAGAAAAGGTTAAAAATCGTTGAGGGCTTTTCAGGATACCATGGGCCCATTGTCCAATGGCTAAGATACCTGACTTGCACTCAGGAGATCCGCGTTCGATTCGCGGTGGGTCCATAAATCTTTTCTAAATAAATGAAATATAAAATTCAAACTAAAATGGAGAGCACAGAAGATGACCGCAGGGAAAACACTTTTGGAAGTGTTTGTAGGAAAAACATTAGTAGGCAAAGCTCTCTTAGAAAGTTTAGATAAAATCACAGAAGTTGGAGGAGATTTTCTTCCAATAGGAACTTATGGAATGGATTCATACGAAGTAGAAAAGATGGTTCGTAGAAAAGCAAATAAAATTCATGGATCAAAATATTCCATAATGAAATCATATTCAATTAAAAATTGAAACTGGTTCCAAAGTTAAAATTTTGGGATCATTTAGAGAACAATCATGTTCGATGACATAAGTAATGAAAGGTCGATATTTTCAGAAAATATCCTATTATATACTATTAGACGGATAGCTTGGTTTTGGTATAAACGAAAGACGTGGCAAGCTGCGATAAGCCTCGGGGAGTTGCATGCAAACTTTGATCCGAGGATTTCTGATTGTCCAGAGATGGACGAGTACGCTGGGAATTGAAACATCTTAGTACCGGCAGGAGAAGAAAACAATAGTGATACCCTTATTAGCAGAGAGCGAAAAGGGCATAGGGCAAACCGAATCTGCTTTTGAAAGAAAGTTAGAGATGTGGTGAAGGTAAATGGCTAAGTTGCTGAGTTGAAGTTGCCTGGAATGGCATACTATAGAAGGTGATAGTCCTGTAAACTAAAGCAATATGTCGTTCTTCGACGAGTAGGGCGTCCTGGATTGGGCGTCTGAATATGGCGGGATTAACCGCTAACCCTAAACATAACCAAAGTCCGATAGTGAACTAGTACCGCGAGGGAAAGCTGAAAAGTACTCTTAACAGAGGGTTAAAAGACTTGAAATCTAATAGTTACAGTTGGCTACTGCTTTTACCTACTTTTGTAGAAAAGGTTGTAGCGTACGTTTAGAAAAACGGGCCAGGGAGTTTCTCTTTGTGGCAAGGCTAATCAACAATGTTGAGTAACCAAAGCGAAAGCAAGTATGAAAGTGCGTTGAGTCACAAAGTTAAGACCTGAAGCTAGATGATCTATATATGAGCACGGTGAAGTCTTCCGAAAGGAGGATGG
>JAGQJT010000017.1 GCA_020430505.1 Nanobdellota archaeon
AGATAAAACTAAAAGAATTAAAGAGATTTTGGATTTTGTTGGCTTGGAAAAGTCTATTAGTACTTTGGCCTCAAATTTGAGTTATGGTCAGAGAAAACTTCTTGATTTGGCTGTTGCAATTGCAAAACCTCACAAAGTTTTACTTTTAGATGAGCCAGTAGCAGGAGTTAATCCTCAATTAAGAACTCAGATAAAAAATGTTTTAAAGAAGTTAAATGAAAAAGGCGAAACTATTTTGATAATTGAGCACGATATGATTTTTACAATGAAGTTGGCAGATTATGTTTATGTTTTGGACGAAGGAAGAGTTATTGCACATGGAAAACCTAAAGAGATTCAAAATAGCAAAAAGGTTTTGGAGGCTTATTTAGGGGATTAAATTTATAAATAATCTTTTTCTATTCTAATTAGAATGAACAAAAAAGAGAGGAGAGATTATTTTATTTTTGGGATAATTATTGTTGTTGCTGTTGTTGCTTTGATTTTAATTTTTTCTGGTGGTGAGAAAGTTGATAATAAGGAGGTTATTAAGATTGGGATTGCTGCTCCTTTAACGGGAGGAGTTGCTTACCAGGGGGAAAGATTTATAGATGGGGCGACTTTGGCCGCTCAAGAATATAATGCAAATAATAATAAGAAAATTTCACTAACTATCGAAGATGATCAATGCAGCGCTTCAAAAGCAATTTCTGTATCAAATAAAATCATTGATTTAGATGGAATTGATAAGGTAGTGAGTTACTGTGGAGCATCTTCTACACCTTATGCAGATAAGCTGAGAAACGAGGGGGGAATTATGTTTGTTTCTTCTGTGAGGCTTAGTATTGCAGAAGAAAAAGATCCCTTTTTATTTAATTTATTGCCTCCTCCTAAGGATGAAATGGATACGCTTTCAAAATATTTAATTTCTCATAATTTCACCAAAGTGTCTGTTATTTACCAGCAAGACTTTTTTGGACAAACTTATTTAGACAAATTTAGGAATTCATATGAAGGGCAAGGAGGAGATATTATTCTTGTTGAAGGTACAGATTCCAATACTGCAGTTGATTTTAGAACTTCCCTAACAAAAATTAAATCAACTAAATCTCAGGCAATTATAAATTTTGTTGCACATCCAGGAAATTATGACCTTATCCTGAAAAATTCTGAAGAAGTTGGAGTTGGCCTTCCTTTTTTTAGTGAATGGATTACAGAGCACCCAAGCCTAATAGACTTGGCAGGTGAACGTGCAGAAGGCATAATCTATACCCACCCTTTTAAAAAATTAAATACTTCTAAATTTAATCAATTTTATCAAGAGTATGTATCTGAGTATAATGAAGAACCAAATATAGATTCTGTAAATGGTTACGAGGTGGTTATGCTTTTTGGACAGCTTTATGAAGATTGCGGAGATAATTCTCGTTGTATGGAGCAAAAGCTTAATTCAGGTAAATCTTATGAAGGTCTGGGAGGAGATATTTCCTTCAAGAAGTACATGAAAGAGGGCGACTACTATCTAAAAACAATCTCGGGAGGAAAGTTTGTGGCTCTTGAAGAATGAAAAGCAAGTATGATTCAAACGTCGAATTCTGGAATAGAGATTCAAAAATAATTCAAAGTGATTTTTTATGTAGGCCCCATGTTTTAAAGTTGTTAGGGGGAGTAAAAGATAAAAGAATACTTGATGCTGGTTGCGGGGAGGGCTATTTAAGTAGAATTTTATCTAATCAAGGAGCCATGGTGGTTGCGATCGATTCTTCAAGAGGGATGATTGAGAAAGCAAAAAATTATAGTAAAGAAAACAAAGTTAAGTATTGCGTTGATTCCATTTTATCTTTAAAAACTGTAAGAAAGAATTCCATAGATAAAGCTATTTCCGTAATGGTCTTTAATTATTTGAATAAAAAATCAGAATGGAATATTGCATTGAGGAAAATACATGGGATTCTCAAAAAAAGTGGAGAGTTTGTTTTAGCCCTACAACATCCTTTTGAAATTGTTCATTCCCCAAAAACAAATTGGATAGATCACATAAAAAATGAGAATAAGGTATACTGGGATGAAAAAGGCATTTTTAAAAAATTGTTCGATTTTAGGGGAAATTCCTTTAGAACTAAAAACATCCATAGAACATTCTCTACGATTTTGAATAAACTTATAGAAAATGGATTTGAAATAAAAAGGGTTTTAGAACCAAAACCCTCAAAAAAAGACTTACGCTCTTTCAAGAGGATGTGGGGAGACGAAATAAAATATCCTTATTACCTAATAATAAAATCAATTAAAAAATAAAAATTTATAACTCTCCTTTCCTTATTTTTAGAATGTTAAAAATAAAAAATTTACATTCGGGTTACGAAAATCTTGAGGTTTTGAAAGGAATTGATTTGATTGTAAAAGATAAAGAAATTGTTTCTTTAATTGGCCCTAATGGGGCAGGTAAATCTACAATATTGAAATCTATCTTTGGAATTGCAAATATTCTTAGTGGAGAAATTCACTATAATAATAAAAAAATAAGAAAATCAAAAACTCATGAATTAATCTCTCATGGAATAAGTTATGTTCCTCAAGGGAGAATTGTTTTTGGTGATTTAACAATAGAGGAGAATTTAGAATTTGGAGGGAGATTGTTAAGAGATAAAAAATTGGTTAGAAATAGAATTGAGGAGATTTATTTGAAGTTTCCTATCTTAAAAAAAAGAAAGAATAAACTTGCTTATACCCTTAGCGGAGGAGAGAGGCAATTATTGGCGATAAGTAGAGCTTTAATTTCAAAGCCAGAACTTTTAATGTTAGATGAACCTTCTCTAGGTTTGAGCCCGAAAATTCAAAAACAAATCTTCTCTATAATTCAAGATTTAAAAAAAGAGGGAATTTCAATTTTAATTGTAGAGCAAAATGCAAAGAAGGCAATAGAGATTTCTGATAAAACCTATCTTTTGGAAAATGGTTCTATTGCTTTAGAAGGCGGAAAAGATATTATAAGGAATAAGAAGATAAAGAAAGTTTATTTAGGGGAATGAATCTTTATTAAAGCAAGATTGTTTTTTGATTAACTTAAGTCAATAAAAAAAATATGTTTTTAGCATTCTTTCTCTTATTGAAGGGGAATACTCTCTAATCCCATTTTCTAAATTTTTCAATCCTTCTTCTAAATTATTATATTTCCTTGAAATGTTTTCATTCATTCGCTTTATTGCTTCAGTTTCTTGGTAAAAATTTTCCGGAAGTTTTGTTATTAAATCGCTTTCATTTTCAGGAATATACCCCCAAATCTCTTTCTTTTTTCCCTATAGAATTTAAATAATCAATAATTACGGAGGTGTTATGACCATCTATTATGAGTAAATTTTTATTAGATTCTTTTAAGGGGATGATGGGATCCTTTTGACTTTTTTCAATTTTTTTCCTTAATTGATCTAATTTTATGGCTCCATGAAATTCATGATCTGGCTGAGTCACTACTAGGCTTTCAGGATTATCTATTTTTATTATCTTTCCCATATAGTTACTATCTAGTAGTAATTTATAAACTTTTCTAAACTAATATTTTGAGAGAAAGTTTTATATATTATCGTTAATAATCTAACCATATGGTTAAAAAAGTAACTAAAACAAAATATTCATATCTTGAACCATTTTTAACAACAAGAGAAGAATTGCATCTTTTGGAAATTTCGCGTAGGCTCAAAGAAAACCATGCGACAATTAGAAAATATCTTAATGAATTTGAAAACCAGGGAATTTTAAAGAAATCCCAGAAGGGAAGATTGACTCTATATTCACTTAATCTTGATTCTGAACTTTTGTTTGAGATTTTGGTTCTAGCAGAGAAAGATAGGCTACTTAGGCTAATGGAAACTAATTTTGTTTTGCAAGAGCTAGTTTTTGAATTACATAAGATTACAAGTAAAACTCTTTTGATTTTTGGTTCGGCTTCTGAAGGTTTTAAGAATTTTAATGATATTGATATTTTAACGTTGGATAAAAATTTGGATTTAAAGAAATTAAAAAATAAATTTAGCTTTGATTTTCATGTGAATTATGTTCCTTCTTTAAAGTCTATGTCTGGGACGATGAGAAATGAAATTTTAAAAAAACATTTGATAGTAAACAATTCAGAAGAGGTTGTAAAATGGTTAATCTAGATTGGTGTTATAAACAAAGTAAGGGAATTAAATTTATTGAACCAAATGAAAATTTATCAAATCAATATTTGAAAAATGCGGAGGAGACACTTTTAGATTTAAAGGATAATAAGGAATCAAATCTTTGGAAAGCCACGAAGAAATATTATTTTGAATATTTCTTGATTTATTCTCTTTTGATGAAACTGGGAATTAAATGCGAAATTCATGATTGCACAATTGTCCTAATAAAAAAGTTTGAAGAAATGGACCTACTTACAAAAGATACCCATAAAATCTTGAAAAAAGATAAAGAAATTCGAATTGATAACCAATATTATCTAAAAGATAAAGAAGTAAAAATAAATTATGCAAAACTTTTTGAATTCTTTCTTGAAATGAAATCAATAATAAGATCCTTAAATGTTAATAAGATAAAAGAGATTAGAAGGCAACTAAAGAAATGAGATAAGTTGTTAATGAGAGATTTTGTTTAATTATTATCATAAAAATAATCAAAAAATTTCTTTGTTATTGTTGGAACTTTATCTGTATCAAAATCTACTTTTTTTAGAGAACCAATCCCCCAATTATGCCCCGCAATGAGTGCTTTTTGTTTATACTCCAAATCAGAATTTTCCCAATTGGGATTGTTTTTTTTGAGATAATTTCTTATGACCCCAAAGTTTTTCAGTCCAATTAAGATGTTCTTCTCTGGGTCTCTTGCACCTTCTTCGAAGGGAATTTCTTTTTCAAACCCATAATAGGTTTCATCAGTTAATTGCATCAACCCTAGCTGAGGAATTATGTCTACTTCTTTTGTTTTCTTATCTTTTCTTTTATCTTCTCTGTAAGCATTCACATTAAAAGAGGATTCTTTCATTATTATTTTGGCTATATCATTCGCGGAAAATTCTGGGGGAAGGTATTTGTGGTATTTCTTTAATATTTCCATTATTTGGGTTTTTCCAATATATTTCGCAGGCAATCCAAATAAATTTTTCTTTTCTTCTTTTTTTGAATTTTCCATCAAGTAAGTAGTTTGTTCATTGAAAGATTCAATATCATTTCCGTATGAAATTTGTTTAGGTGTGAGTTCTGAAAAATATGATGGCGCGCTAGAATTTATTGTTGGTTTTCCAACTGTAGAAAGCATAAGGCCTGCTGTTAGTAAATATCTTGTTAAACCCTTCATTTTGGAAATTAACCTCAATTTTCATTTGGAAATAATTCTCCGTCTATTTAGTATATAAATCTTTTGTTCCCTTCTAATTAATTTGACAAGTTTTTGCATAATTTTATAAAATATTCCTTTCTTAAATTAGAATGAAGACTTTGAATTTACATTGTGATTATATCAAGTTTAAGGGCTTGAAGAAAGCTCTTAAGAAAATAGATGACTTGGCTCCAAATCAAGTTTTAGAAGGTTCAAGTGAAGAATGTTTAGTGGTTTTAGTGGCTGTAGAGAAAGGAGATAACAAAGAAACTGCTAAGAAACTCGTTGAAGATATAAAAAATATCTCTGAACAGGTCAAAACTAAAAATATTGTTCTTTATCCTTATGCACATCTATCTAGCAATCTAGGAAGTCCAGAAAGCGCAATTGAAATTTTGGATTTGGCTGATAAGGGGTTGAAAGGTTTTGAAGTTGTTAGAGCTCCTTTTGGGTATTATAAGTCATTTGAATTAAAAGTCAAAGGCCATCCATTATCAGAGTTATCTAGAGAGATTAGAGGAGTTGAAGGAGAAGCTATTGAGGAAAAATATGATGTTGTTCAACTTTTAAGAGAAATCTCTAAATCCAAACTTGATACTTCTAAATTAAAAGATAATGATCATAGAATTCTTGGAAGGCAAATGGATTTGTTTAGTTTCAACGATGTTGCTCCTGGAATGGTTTTCTGGCACAATAAAGGATTGACAATTTACAACGAGTTAGTTAAGTTTTGGAGAGAACAACATTTGAAATCAAATTATGAAGAAATTCGAACTCCTCAAGTAATGGACGCTAAGCTATGGAAGGTTTCTGGACACTGGGACAAATATAAGGAAAATAATTTTGTTACGGAATATGAAAAAAGGCCTTTTTTAGTGAAACCAATGAATTGTCCTGGAGGCATGATGGTTTACAAAGCCACTCCTAAATCTTATAAGGATTTACCTTTGAGAGTTGGAGAGATGGGAACTGTTCATAGATGCGAATTATCTGGAGTTTTAGCTGGTTTGTTCAGAGTCATTCAATTCACTCAAGATGATGCACATTTGTTTTGTGCGAATGAAAAACAAGTTAAGGAAGAAATTAAAGGAGTTATGGATATGATAACTTATTTTTACAACAAATTTGATTTAAAATTTGATCATGTTGAGCTTTCCACTAGACCTGAAAAGAGAATTGGTTCAGATAAACAATGGGATGTTGCTGAGAAGATTTTAGAAGATGTTTTGAAAGAGAAAAAAATTAAGTATAAAATAAATGAGGGAGATGGAGCTTTTTATGGTCCTAAAATTGATTTTCACGTTGGAGATTCTTTGGGAAGAACTTGGCAATTATCTACAATCCAATTGGATTTTGCATTGCCAGAAAGGTTTGAATTAGAATACACTGATAAGGATAATAAGAAAAAAAGGCCGATTATGTTACATAGGGTTATTTATGGTTCTTTAGAAAGATTTATCGGAATTATCTTAGAACACACAAACGGAAGATTGCCTACATGGTTGGCTCCTGTTCAAGTTAGAGTTCTGAGTTTTACAGATAGAAATCAAAAGTATGGTGAGAAGGTTTTTGATAGGTTGAAAAGAGAAATTCCTGGTTTGAGAATTGATAAAGATTTTAGACAAACAACTGTTCCGCAGAAAGTTAAGGAGGCAGAATTAATGAGAGTTCCTTATATTCTTGTTGTCGGAGATAAAGAGGAGAAGGAAGATAGTTTGGCTGTAAGAGTTAAAGGAAATTCAAAAATTCAGAGTTTTAAGATTGACGAATTTGTTAAAAATTTAAGAAAAGAGATTGAAGAGCGAAATTAGTTTTATGCAATTCTTTTTGAAGTTATTGAAAAGTTTAAATAGTTTTTTTTACTAGGCTTTTTATGAGGAAGAAAGTTTTGGTTTTTTTGGTTGTAATACTTGCAATCTCAATTGTGGTTGCGGGATCTTTATTATTTATATTTCCTTATGAACCCACAAATCCTCCGACCGCAGATGATTCAGGTTCAACTCAAGAAGGGATTCAACAAGTGGTTGATGCTAATAATCAATTTGCTTTTGGTTTGTATAACAGTCTTTCTGAAAATGAAACAGGAAATTTATTTTATTCTCCTTATAGTATTTCAACTGCTTTAGCAATGACATATGAAGGTGCTGAAGGTCAAACCGCTGAAGAAATGAAAACTGTTTTTCACTTTCCTGAATTTGAAATTTTGAGGCCTAACTCTGCAGCAATTTATAATTTAATAAACAAGAATAACAAGGATTATGAATTGAGCACAGGCAATGCTTTGTGGGTTCAGTATGATTATCCTTTTTCTGAAAATTACACTAGTAGAGTTGAGAATTATTATGGCGGAAAAGCCGCGGAAGTTGATTTTGTTGGGGAAACAGAAAAATCAAGACAAACAATAAACGAATTTATTGAAAAGCAGACAAAAAACAAAATAGTTGATTTAATTTCTCAAGGTATGCTTTCTCCTATGACAAGGCTGGTTTTAACAAATGCAATCTACTTCAAAGGGGATTGGGTTTATGAATTTGATGAGGGTGAAACAAGAGATAGGGAATTTTCAATATCTGAAAATGAAAAGATAAATGTTCCAACAATGTATATGAAATCCGAAGATATTGAGTTGAATTATGCAAATCTAGAAAAACTCCAAATTTTGGAATTGCCTTACAAAGGGAATGATACATCAATGTTAATTATTTTACCTAAACAAGGAAACTTTTTCGATTATGAAAAGGGAGAACAAGAGGGAGTTTATTATACCTTAGAAGATATTAATTTATCTTATGAAAAACTTGAAGAATATAAATCCCAAATGAATGAAACAAAGTTAGCCCATATTATCTTACCAAAATTTAAGTTTGAAACTGAATATCTTCTTAATGATGTTTTGAGTTCAATGGGGATGCCAACTGCTTTTGACCAGGTTTTGGCAGACTTTTCTGGAATGGGGGAAATGACAAATTTAGTTATTTCAAAGATAATTCATAAAGCATATATAGATGTAAATGAGAAAGGAACAGAAGCAGCTGCTGCTACTGCAGTTATTATGCAAGTTCGGGCGGCATTTGGAGGGGAGAATTTTGAAGCAGATCATCCTTTTATTTTCATAATTCAAGAAAAAGAAACTGGAGAGATTTTATTTATGGGAAGAGTCGCGGATCCCACCCAATAAAATAATTTTATAAACTCCCTCTCTCTTTGAAAAATATGAAACTTCAATTTTACAACGAGAAACTTTTGGATTTTAAAAAGTATAAGGACTTTATGAAAGAAAACAAAGATGCTTATTTTTGCTCTGGGCTTTTTACAATAGACAAAGAGAAAAATGAGAACGAAGTCCATTTTGATTTTTATGTTCCTTCGTCTAAGAAAATGTTTAGTTTTAGCTTGAATGGAGAAATTGAATTGAAAGAATTAAAAATTTATGATGAAAGAATTCCGGAAGAAATTCATACTGATTTTGATATTGATTTAGAAGATTTCATAAAAACAATTACAAAAAAAATGGAAAACGAAGGAGTTAAAAATTCAACCAAAAAATTTCTTTTTAGTTTTCAAGTTCTTGAAGGTAAAGCTTTTCTTTTAGCCACTATTTTTCTTTCAAATTTGGGTTTGTTAAAAGTAAATATCTCTATTCCAAAGGGAGAGATTGTTAGCTTTGAGAAAAAATCTTTGGGAGATATCTTTAAGGTTTTTAAGAAAAATAAGAAGGAATAAATTTAAATATACAATTTCTTGATTTTTTATATGGTTTACACTGATGATGAAATAGAAAGACTTTTGAATTATTCTCCTAGCGGAGAGCATAATTTGGATGAAGATAGAATGATAATTCATGAAAATGGAGATAGGTCTTGTTTTAATTGGGAACTTAGAGTAAATGGGTTTAGCTTGGTTAAAGAATCTTATTCTAAAGTTGAGGATAATGAATCTTTGTTAAAAAGTCTTTATGATGGAGCTCCTCAAAAGATTCCTAGAAAATAATTATTTCGCTACCACGAAATTTATCATCATTTCCGAATTATGGGATGAAAGAATTTTGAAGCCCATTTTTTTGAATAAATCGTGAATTTCTTTTTCTTCAAATAAATAATAATATCTTTTCCCTTTATCTGTCCAACCTATCGATTTTTCTTTCCCTTTTTTTTGATTAAATCTTTTTGAATGGAAATTCCAAACTCCTATGAATGCCTTTCCATGGGGTTTCAAAATTCTATATAGTTCTTTTATTGCTTTTTTTGAATCTTCTGGTTTTAGGCAATGTAATGCAGAAATGGAAATTGCATAATCAAAGAAATTCTCTTCAAAGGAGGTCTTTGTTAGATTAGATTTTATGAATTCTGCTTCTATTTTATTTTTCTTTGCTTTTTCTTCTGCATGTTTTAGCATTTCTTTTGAGAAGTCCAAAAGATACATCTTTCCATTTTTTATTTCTGTAAGGTGCCTTCCACTTCCACTTCCAAAATCAAGAACTTTTCCTGTGCATTCATTTAAGAATTCTTTTGAAGCTTCTGAAGGAATTTGTTTATGCTCATGCCATTCTGGGGCTATTGCATCCCAAACTTTCTCTTGGTTTTCCATTATAAATTATCTAAAGGGGATTTTATATTTGAGAGATCTTTTGTTGAAACATGGGTGTATATTTCTGTTGTTTTTAAGTCAGAATGCCCAAGAAGTTTTTGAATATGCCTTATATCTGTTCCTGATTCTAACAAATGTGTTGCAAAAGAGTGCCTTAACATGTGAGGGGTTAGCTTTATTCCTACTTTTTTTCCTGCAATGTCTAAAGTCTTTTGGACAGATTTTTTCGTATATTTTCCTTTTCTTCCTTCAAAAAGATACTCTGTTTTAAATACCTCTTTGCTGTAATATTTCAATAAATCTAATTTTAAAGATTTTGAAATTAAACTAATCCTATCTTTATTTCCCTTACCTTTTCTTATATTTAAAACCCCTCTTTCAAAGTCAAGATCCTTTCTTTTAAGATTTATTAACTCTTGCAATCTTAGCCCTGAAGAATAAAATAATTTTATTATTAAACGGTGTTTTAAATTCTCAGTCAAATCAATTATTTTTTTTATTTTTTCTTTGGAAATTACTTTTGGGAGTTGTTTTTTCTTTTTCTTTATTGGAACTTCTTCTAGTGTAAATGGTTTTTTTAGAATCTCTCTGAAAAAGAAATTTATGGAGGCATGTTGTAATCTTGAAGTGTTTATGCTGACATCTTGAGCCAATAAGTAAGATATAACACCGTTTTTATTCAGGTTTAGTCTACTTTTATCAATAAAATCTATAAATCTTGATACATTGTAGGTATAAGATTTGATTGTTTCTCTGGAAAACCCCCTTAAAATACAAATTTCTTCTAGTTTTTTAAGATAATCTCTCTTCTTTTGAATGTAATCCATATGGGAACTTTTGGGCTTTCGATTATTTAAATTTATGTGTAAAAAATGTCTTTTAAAGATTAAATCTACTTTCCAAGTAGACTTAATATATGTTATATTCAATTTGTCCCTCGCTGATTGATAAAAAAACGGAAGCCCCCGTCCTACGGACAGATAGTCTCGGCTTCGCCTCGCAGAAAAACTTCTCTTAACCGACCGACGAGAAAACCAACGAAATTAAAGATTTCGTCTAACAAAGGTTAAGAGGTTCGTTATCACTCACGCAAATTTTTCTATTTATTTCGGCACTTTTACTTTTTTGTTTTAAGATATTTCGTAATTTGCTGTGGAATAACTCGGATTGTATATAATTATTCCACCTGTGCTAACATTACAACTAATTTCAGAAAAAACCTTATTTTCAAAAGAACAACCTTGATATGAATTGTACGCCTCATTTTTCATAAAATTTTCATAATCCATTTCAGAAGGCACAAAATAAACACTAATGGGATAATCGCTACTAAATTTTAAATCTACTTCGGCAGTAGTGGTTTGGTCTGCAAATTCACGATACTCTGCATAATTGGAGGATAGAGTTCCATCAACTACATTAATTTGAGGTGTATTAGATATAATTGGATTAGACACGGAATTTGTATAATCATAAGAACCATAATAAACAAATCCTATAATCGCGGTTAAAATTAAAAATGAAGCAAAAACTAAAGAGGTTACAGCCAACGCTTTTTGTTTATATTTTGTTAAATGAATTATTGATAATACAAAAGTGAAAATTACCGAAGCAATCCAAAATAGCCAAAATGCAAAATATAAACTTTCTTCTCCACTAAGAAAAATACTTATTGCCCAGCATCCAATCATAGTCCAAAATCCAGCTCTTAATCCATGCCACACAAAACCTTTTTTTATTTTTTCTTTAACTTCATATTTGGGGTTTTCTTTAGTTCTTCTAAAACGATTTATTTCTTGAATACCCCAAACAATCTGGACTATCCCAAAAATTCCCCAAAATCCAGATGTTTCTTCCAAAGTCATCGCATAACTTGAAATATTAAGAACACCTACAACAATTAATAAAATTCCAAAAGTTAAAAGCATTTTTCTTGAACGATAAAATAAAGAGATTACACCAACAGCAATTAAAACAAATCCCCAAGTAAAATCTAAAAATTGTGAAAGAACAAAATGTATAACTCCAAGAACAATTAAAGCAATTCCAATATTTCTAACTTCTTTGTCTAAATCAATTTTTTCTTTTTGTTTAGCCATCTTAATAATCCATTTCTTCTAAATCTTGTCTTTTTGCTTTCGCTACTTCTTCTTTAAACTGCTTTATTGTGTTTTCCATTTCCTCTATTCTATAATAAAGAGTATGGATATTAACTTTCATCTTTTCTCTTTCACTCGCCAACTTATATGCAATACTTTTCAAATATCTCATTTTACTTAGTTTTTCTTTGGCCTCTTTCATCTGCTCATTAAATCTTTTGACTAAATCTTCTGCTTCCAAAAGATTTCTAGGCCAATATGCTAATTCTCTCATAACTTCAGAAACTGCGTGATTATGTTTTTTCTTTGTGTCTTTAATTCCCTTTTCAACTTCGGTTATCTTGTCTAATATTTTTTTGAAACTTGATTTAGAAGCATATTCAGGATATTTTTCTAAATATTCTTGAACTGCATTAATTCTAAAATCATCCACATCAGAGTCTTTTATTTTTGGTTTTATCGTAACTTTTGTATTTTTCTTGCCTTTTTGAGAAGTCTTTAGCATCTCTTTCTCAAAATCTGTTTCTTTTACTAAAAGATTATTTAATGTTGCATAAAGCTCTGCTTTTTCTTCTTCATCAGCAACAATATCTTTTTTGTATTTTTGAACTAAAGCAAGATTATCTTTTAGTTTATGGTTCATACCATAAAGCCATTCAATTTTTTTCTTGACTTTTTCGTGAGAATAGTTTAAGGCATTTTGATATTCTTCCTTAATTGCTATTGCGTCTTGTTTTCCTGTTATGTCTAACATTTTATTTGAAATACTCCTTTTCTTTTAGATTTGTCGGTTTAATTTCTGCTTTAAAGTATTTTACCATTTTTTTAATTGCTTCCTGTTTTGTTTTTAGGTTGTTTACTAATTTGTAAATTTCTACAATTTTGTCTTCTTCCTCGCTCAAGTCTATTTGTATTTTTGTCATTTTTCATTTTGTAACTCCATATAACAAGGTAATATATGGTGGTATTTAAACCTTTCGGTAAAAGTGCCGACTTCTTTTTTAGAAAAAAAGAAGCAAAAAATGGGGGGGCTTCCTAAAAAACTGCGAGGGACAAACTCTAAAATTTTGCCTTCGGCATCGTTGCACTAAATTTTAGGTCTCCGTTTCACTCCGACGAATATAACAGCGATTAAAGAGTTCCGAAGTCTTGCAGACTTCTCCACCCAAATTTTTTCTTCAGCTCTGTTCCGCTTCGCTCCACGAGGAAGAAAAAACTTTCCTTAATCGCGATGTTATACGCAATTAAATTTTCACTAGTCTAAATCTCATTCTTCTTTTAGAAAAAGAAGCAAAAGAGGGGGAGT
>JAGQJT010000018.1 GCA_020430505.1 Nanobdellota archaeon
AATCACAATTTTTGTAGAATCACAATTTTTGTAGAATCACAATTTTTGTAGAATCACAATTTTTGTAGAATCACAATTTTTGTAGAATCACAATGCATTGTGATTCTACAAAAATTGATCATCATTTGAATTGTTCGTTAATTGCAATCCACAATTTGGGTCATAACAATTTAATGCAACATAAATTACCATCTCTTCTTCAGCAACCTTTATTGTTTTTGAAATGATTTTTTGATCTTTAATATTATGTTTTTTCATTGTCATTTTTCGTTATTCTATAATTGTGAAATGTTGAATTTTGGGTTGATGAAAAATATAAAATCTTAAATAACCCTATAACAACTAAAAGACTTAGATGAACTGAAATTTTCTATAGGCAAGGTTAAAATCAACTTTTCTCTTTTTGTGGTCTTACTAGAAAAATTATCTACATTTTCAAAGGTTGCTTTTGTATCAAAATCGTCATATTCCTCTATTAGCCCTATCTGCAAATTTTCAGATGAAAATAATTGAACATTTGCACTACTCGGTTCATCAGAATAGTTTATAAATTGAAAAAAGCAGCCTTTTTTACCAAAGTAATTGATTCTATGTAAATACTGTTTCAAATAGGATTTTGCTTCTTCATTTTTTACATCAAAAATCAATTCGACATCACCATGAATATGAACATATTCTCTAAATGAGACGGTTGAAGAAAATCCGGGTTCAAATTCAACACCCTCTTCACGTTGCTTTTTATTCCTTTTATCCTCTTTCAGTTTAAGGATCTTTATAAAAGAATTATTAACAGTAAAACAGCTTCCTTTTGGTATATAATATTCTATTTTGGCATCTCTGATATACTCGAATTCTTTACTTTTTTTGATGGAGAGTTTTTCTAAATCACCTCCCACTGTAATTGCCTGATTCAATATTGCCATCTTAATGGAATAGGGAGAAGGCAAAAACAAAGACTTCGCCCCTGAATTAGTGGCATTGCTACTTTTTAGCGAAAACAAGGAGGTTGATCTGAATATTACTGAAAACTTCATAACTATTGAATTTTATAAGGTTCAGCTTGAATCAATTCTACAAATATTTCAGACAATTTTCCTAAACCATTAAATTCCTTTACCTCAATTGAATTTTCTTCTATCTTATTTAGATTTTCTGAAATGCTATTAATTTCTGAAATATACTCCTCATTCAAAGCGCTAATTGTAGGAGCAGGAATTAATTTTTCAGAAATAGAAACAACACCTTTAAAATCTGTGATATGCGGTTTTTGAGTACTTGTCATTGCACCTTGTGGATTAATAAAAGAACTCAACAAACTTTGCAATAAGGCTTTGTATCTCTTTGTTCTTTCTTCATCATTAATAGGATAACTTCTATTAATATCATTAAAGCCTATTCTGTATGCATCTATGCTACAAACAAAAGCATAAACTCCGTGATTGGCTGGTCTATGGAAAATATTTTGACCTTCGTTACTTCCTTCACCTCTTACTCCGGAAGCATCAGCTACTAATTTTGTATGTAAATAGCTCTCAGTGTTATTTTTACCCGGTATTCCGACAGTCCAACCAAATTCTACAGTTGATTTTCTTGGCACATTTTTATTGGTAGAACCAATTTTTGTAACAAGCACACCATGTGTGTCATCTATAGCGCATTTTGTTATGAGAGCATCAACTACATCGGAATCTTTATAGTTTGAATTACCTTGAAAATGTGTTCCTAAATCTTCTCCACTTGACAAGCGATTAGGGTTTCCCACTTTACAGTTTGTACATAATCCAATCTCTTTTTCTTTAGAAATATTTATTAAATGCTGTACATGAATATGCTTAAACATATCTCCTGAAATTGCATTTACAGTATGTGGTTCTCCGTTCTTATCAACAATGGTTACTTGTCTTGTGATAATTTGATTTCCTTCACCACCTTCATTATTTAATGAATGAAGATTTAACGTGATTTCTCCGCTAATGGAGATGGAAGCGATTTTTTTATTCTCTGTCATTTTATTGAAATTTATAAGTTAATAATTTTATTGATTTTCTTCATTATCAAATTCTGAATCATTGTCAGATTGATTAGGTACATTTTCTCTTGAAGTTAAAGCAAATCCATAGGAAGAAAGTAGAGCACCAATAAGTCTAGGTGAGTTTTTATCTAAGAGTTGATAAAACTCAAGTAACTCGCCATCTTTGACAGTAGCTCTAGGCGCTTTAGGCGGTTCAGGTTTTTTCTCATTTTTCTCTGCAAAACGACCAGTTTCGGCATTATAAACTCCGATGAACTCACCTATAAAAGTTGCCAAATCTTCTTTAGACTTGGATTTGTTCTGTAACTGCTGTGCCAGTCCATAGCGGATTTCAAATTTTCTTTGATCCTTTGGAGTGTACTGCAAACTAATCGTGCTTTTTCTAATAGCCGTTGCTACTGCCTGAAATCCATCGTTTTTAATGATTTCTGTGAGATTTAATTCTTGTGTATCCATATTTATATAAAATTTATTTAGCGTTTCTGTTTGAAATGGTCTTACATAATACTTTTCCTTACTAATTGCTTGGGTTAAATAATTCCCATACCAATAACTGAATTTATTAAATTTATCAATCGCTAGTTGTCCTGTGCTCCCTAAAAAGTCTCTATATGCTTGTAATCCTTGGATTGAATCTCCTAATTCTTCAATTCCTGAAATAATTCTTTTCTGTTCTTCCAATATTTCTATCCATTCTCTTCCTTCCTCTTTAGTTTTGTACTCTATAAAATCAGGAGTATTTATAAAAGCCAAGTTTGCAACTGCTTTATTTTGACCTAAATCTTTTAAATAGGCTGCATGAAAACCTTTAATAGTATCTTTTATCTTTCCCTTATTGTATTCTGGTGTTCTCTGAATGAATTTATGAGATAAATCAATAATATTTATAATATCTAATTTTACAGGAGAAGCACTTTTTAGATTCTTCTTAAAATCAAATAATATTTGTTTTGATTGATTGTAGGAAATTTGATTGAATTCCGGAACAAATATCTTTAAGTCATAGCTTGATCCAACTTTTACGTATTGGCAAACCATCATTGATAAAGCTCCTGATATCTTCATAGATTCTGAAACCCAATTTGAATTAAGGTTTCCCATTGACGCATTATTAGCTTTACTTTTATTTAAGCCTTTACCTTGAAAAGGATTATATAATTGTTGAGCTGTTGGATTTTCATCTTTTAGCTTAAAAGCTCTTTTTTCATTTTGCTGTTGACTATAAGTGTACAGTATTTCCTTGATTAGAATGCAGAACTCTTTTTGATGTAGATGGAAATTTTCAAATAACTTAGTAAATGATGCATAAGGATTTCCTTGTATTTCTCTATACACGTCAAATTCAGGATCTATTTTTTTTCCAAATTCTGATAATTTTTCTTTATTCAAATCTTTTTTGGATTGTCTTTTTTGTTCCTGAGTCAGAGTTTTATTTTTATCAATGGCATTAAACCTTTCTTTATAATTATCGATTAACTTTTTTTGTTCAGTGTAATCATAATAGTCAATAACTCCTTCAGGAATCACTGTTTCATTTCCTTTTTTTATAAATTTAAAAATTGGGAAATACTTTAATGAATTGACTATTTCATCTGTTAGTGGTTTATTCAAATTGATTCTATAAAATCCACCATTATCTTCAATAGTTATTTTTACTCCGATAGTTTCATTTCTTGTATGAATTTCATCAAGTAAATTTGCTAAGCCGTATGCTTCAAGCAATTCAGAATATGTGCCTGACGTTTTGTATATTTTAAATTCTTGTAATTCCATAATTCTAAAAATTATAATATTTCTTTAAGTTTTCTGTTGCTTTTTGATCGCATAATCGCAAGATTCGTACAAAGAAGAAATATAATAATTTTTCTCTGTAATCGGTAGTTTCAAATCCGTCAAGCTGACCTTGATAATCGGACTGCTCTAATTGTATATCAAATCCTAATTCCAATAATAGCTTTTTTATTTCTAAATAGTTTTTATCTGAAATCTTAAAATCTGGATAAGAGTGAGATAGAGAACTGTGATGTCTGGAAATAGCCATTGAAATTGAGCTTTTTAATATTTCATTATCATACAATTCTTCAATGACATCTTGTGCTGCAAAAGCTCCCACGCCCGCATGCCCAGGTCTTTTATCCAAACCAGATTGCTTTCCTAAAACAATATCATTTTCAAAGTTTCTATCATAATCCGTATGTGCTAAAACTTCATTTTGATAATTTGGGTTTTTCAGTCTTTGATACTTCTGCATAGGCTTCTGCCATGCTTCGTTCAATTTGCCATAATCGTGAAGAACAATCATCAATTTTATTAATTTAATGAGTTCATCTTTTGTCATTCCCGGCATTTCTAGATATTCCGAAAGCTGTGCAAATGTGAAATCTAGTTTAGGAAGAAACTCCTTTTCAAATACAGCTAGTAGCCCTTTGTTATGCTGATAGAAAGTATCCATTTTTAATGGAGCAAACTCTTTTTCTTCTTCTTTAATTTTATGTTTAGGAGATAAGTTATTGAAGGTATCTTCATATTGCCAGTTGAGCCCTAAGCCTTCATCATAACCCATAAATTGAGCATTTAAAAAGACAAGATTCGGTATGTTTTTAAAGTTTTCTGGAATGATTTTTTGTAATTCGTATTTGACACTTTCATCGTTTTCTAAAAACATGTCATCTGCTTCTTTCAACTCCATAACTAACCAATCCTCAGGAGATAACTGAATAGGGCTTTCTTCCTTTTCTATTTTATTTAACCAACCCACCAAGCTCCATTTATACATACTTAAGGACTGAAAACGATAGGGAAATTGATTGACTTCACAAACCAAATCCTCATCTATTAATACGACATCAACACTTTGAATATCACGGATGGTGTCTCTATAATTGTTTTTTTCACAGGTTTCCCAACTTTCTCTTATTTTCCCTATATTAAAACCACCCGAAGAAGTCATCCGCATTTGGTTGATCAAGTCTCCATTAGATAGTTTTGCTATGTTCTCTATCATTGTCTTAGGTATGCCTTCATCCAAAGTTTTATATTTCTTCAATTCATTAAAAGAGTTTTGGCTTTCTTCTTTAGAATAAGGAAGGTATTTGTTGTTTATTTTACGGATTTCACTTTTGTCTTCTTCTGTTAAGGCTGTCTCTAAAGCAATTTTTTCTTCCTGCTCCAAAATATCATAAACGTAAATATCTCCCGTTTCGTTAGCAAATCTCGCACAGCGTCCTGCCCTCTGTAAAAATGAATTAATTGGTGAGATTTCAGTATGCATTGTATCACATGATAAATCCATTCCTGCCTCTATAACCTGTGTAGCAATTAAAATTGCTTGTTCATCTTTATCTGAATGTTTTCCAAAAAGAGACTTGAGCTTGTTTTCCTTCCTCTTTCGGTCTTCATCAAAGAAACGAGAGTGTAAGCAAATTATATTTTCAGGATTTATTGTTTTTAAATTATTATACGATTTCTTTATGCTAATTAATTCCTGATAAATTTTTTGAGCGGATTCAACACGATTACAAATGACTATTGTTTTTCCTTTATGAGTATCGGCTATTCTTATTGCGGATAAAACTTCATCTTTAATAATTAATTTTTTCTTATTTTCAATTGGAAGTAACGATGCTATCCTTTCTTTATCTTCAGGAAAGTCATCCAAAGTAACAATTTCATAATTTTTCAATTGATTTTTCAGATCAGTCATAAACTTGCTTTCCAATGTTGCTGTCATTATGCAACATCTTGTCAAATTCCCTAACATTTTCAGCATCCCAATTGTGGTTGCCATAGACCTTTTAGGGTCAAGTAAATGAAATTCATCAAAAACAAGATAGCTGCCAATAATCGCCCCTGTATTAATATTTGCCTGTGCTTTGGACAAGGGTAGTGGAAAACTCAAAAAGTTACTTAGGGTTTGGTCTATAGTTGAAAAGATGATATCGTTTTCAAAGTATTTATCTTCATTATATTCTCCCGTTTGGATACTTCCAGATTTAATTGTCTTTGAAACATCTTCAAAGATAGAATTGGTTAATGTTCTTAATGGAGAGCTATAAATCATTTTATTAGGGAAAGTCAAATCATGATTTTTCTTTGCAAATAAAAAAGGAGCAATGGAAGCCCATGTTTTACCTGCGCCTGTAGGTACGGATAAAATTACATTTTTACCACTCAAAAGTAATTCTATTACTTTTAATTGATAATCATAAGGTTTACCTCCAATTATATTGCTTAAAAACTCTCTCATTTTTTTTATTCTACATCTTATTCTTATTCTTTTATATTACCTCTCTCACCCCCTCCACACACCCCATTCCCTGTGCCGAGTACAAGCCCAAACCAGCATTCAGTGCCAATTCTAAAAACCTTTTTTCGGCGGTGAGCTTTAGTTTGAAATTGTGAAAACCTCGTATTTTGGTGGTGGCTTGGGTATCGGCTTTGATGGTTACCAACCGGGAGCGGTAAGGGTTTTTATAGGGTTCTATTTCCATTAATAAAATCGCATGATCGGCAATATCCTGATTGTAAGCAGCGGCGATTTTATTACGCCAACTGAAAATCAGGCTGGATACAAATTCGGCTTCATCCGGATTTTTAAAAGCATAATTCTCATTTTCTTGTTTGGTGCCGGCAACGATGATCGAACTCGGTCGGACTGTCAATTGTGTAATCTCATTTTCATTTTGAATATCTTTTAGCGGACTCGCCAATGAAATAACCGACTGCACCTGAAAGCTTGTTTTTGACTTTTTATCGGCAATCACAATTTCTTCTGACTTAAAAAGCCCTTCCACAAAAGTTCGAGAGGCTTCCGGCAACTGGAAATGTATATTCAGCTCCGCAACATTCTCCAAAAGTTGCATTCGATCTCCAGCTATTTTATATTTCATCTTTAAATCCGAAAAAGTAAAAAACTTATAGCCTTTGCCATAACCTTCTTCATGCAGAAACTGGGCATAACCCGCATCGCCTTTAGATAGTATTTTATAAATGGCAGCACTCAACGGATATTGGTAATTGATGGGGATTTCATATCCATTCTTACCATTTCGATGTAATTTTATATTAAAGGTCATCTCTTCTATTAATAATTTTACCAAATCTATGTTATCTTACTGACAAAAACTGTCAGTAATTTAACAATTTCATTTTTTCTTTTATAAATACTTTAAATTCTTCAGGAGCAATATTTACTATATCTCCGGGCAAGCCCATGACAAAGCGACCGATGCCATGATAATCGGCAATGGGGATTTTTAAATGATATGAGTTGTCATCAATTTTTGTAATATTTTTTTCGGTCAATGGAAATTCTTCTTTAAGTAAATTATAAGCTTTTAGACTCAGTTGTAATTCAACGATGGCAATTGGATTTGGCCCAGACATTCTAAAACCATCTACAAATGGTTCTTTGTGCTTTGCAGTAAAGAACCAAGACTCCTCCATTGCCTCTATCCGAGCTAATCGAGATAGTTTAAATTGTTTTACCGACTTGTCCTGACAATCGAAACACCAAACAGACTGATAATTATCAAAAAAATCAAAAGCTTCTACAATGCGATCACTTATCTCTCCACTATGCGACGATCGGTATTGTATAAATTTAAGCCTTTTCTGTTTCTTCATTGCACCAGTTATTGTCTGTACCTTTATTGTTTCTGCTTGATAGTCACCTTGTTGTAGAGCTGCAAAGTTGTATAATGATATCAACTTTTTCTTCAATCGATTTGCTATAGGCGTTCCTCCTTCAATTTCAGATACCGCTCTATAGAATATATACGCTTCTTCTTCTGAAAAATAAATTAACCTCTGAAGATTTTTGTAATTCGGACTGTTAGTGGCTAATTTATATTTTCCACTTCTTTTTTCAACCACAAATCCGGCCTCTTCGATTTTTTTTAGGTACCTAAATACAGAGCGTGAACTCATTTCAAAACTTCGTGCAATTTCATCAATTGTATATGCGCATTTGCCTGCCAGATACATCAATAGCTTAAGTGATATGCTCATGAGTTATGTTTAAGAGATATATATTTTCTGATTCGTTAAATAATTATTTTACGTAATTATCGATTACAATTATACTCAATTAAATTGATTTTTTTTAATTTTATGAATGATTCCATTTAGGATTAAAAGCAATTTAGTATATAAAAACATTTTCCTAACTTTACAATCGAAAGCAATTCACAATAAGGATTATTCCGTTGTGAAGACATTTAGCGCCTCGACTATCTTCGGGGCTTTTTTATTGACTATTCGCAACTTAGAGCATTTTTATCCCGAATTCTTCTTAAAGTCAAAATATTGTCTTTAAGAGGAATTCAGGTTTAAGAGATTTTTGCCACTGAACCATCGCTTTTCTAGTTATTGTTGAAAGTACAATGTCTTATTTCGAATATTTATGATCGATAAACATATCTGTAATATTCATTATTCATTAAATTTATCTTCTTTCCAATTTTTAGGATTATTGATGATGTAATTTTCGATTCGGAGGTATTCTTCATGATTTCGGATGATATGATCATGAAATTTAGATTGCCAACCGAAATCCGGATAAATCATCCTTGATGCCATAGTCACAGCAGATTTAAATCCACGTATAATAGAGGATACATTTTTGGATTGAGGTCCAAATTGGTTATTATATTCCCCATGATCGGGTTGGATATTATATTCATTTTGCCCAATTATCAAAATAGCATGAAAATGATTAGGCATGACTACAAATTCTCCCTGTTTTAAATTCATGTCAGGTCGAATTTCGGGTGTTTTTATCCATTCATTTTCAACAATTTTCCCGATTTCGGATAATTGCATTTCCCTATCTGCAATTTCCCCAAAATAATGTGCCCTATTTTTTGTACAAATGGTAATGAAATAGG
>JAGQJT010000019.1 GCA_020430505.1 Nanobdellota archaeon
ATGCTCATCAGTACCAGCAGTTAAATTCCTTAACATTAAACCTGAAAAAAGATTACCCTCAATAGTATCAGAGGTAACATCATCGCCTTTATCAATTGCATCACTATATGCTTCCATCTGATTGTAAAGCTCAGACATTTGATTAGCTACAATATTATTATTTTCTTTTATTTGGTCTTGCTGACTTAAATATTTTCCTCTAACCGTAGAAAGAAGTTCACCTTTATAATTTTTTATTTTTTTATTTAAAATTTCAGCTTTAACCTTATCTTCTTTTGAATCAGTTAAAGAAGCTAATTCCTTTTCTGCAATATCTATATTTTTTTGTATCTTATTATATCTAATATTACTTGCTATTTTATTCCCATATCTTGCTACACCATTTTGAAGTCCTGCACCAAAAACACCCATTAATCCTTCTAATATTGCCTGATTAGTAGTAGAATATTTTAAAATAGCTTCTAATCCTGTACCTTTATCCTCATCATATTTTAAACCAGCCCTATATATTCTATTAAGTTCTTTATTACTTTGATTTGTTATGTTGCTTTCAATACCACTTTGCAACATTTCTTCTATTCCCTCTAATGCACCTTGTGTTATTGGACTTGTTACACTAAGCCAACTACTTACTTTAGTTGGATTAAAATCTTTAAACCATTGTCTAAAACCACCACCCACTAATCCTTTTTTTCCAGCTCTTCCAAATATAGCATTCATTTGAAGTATATCTGTAGCCATCATCCATGTATTTTGTAGCCTTAAATCACTAGCTTCATTTGCTGCATATTTTTTAGCTACATCTTCTGGTATACCAGCTTGTATTAATTCTTCTACTCTTTGTTTGTAATGGTCAAGCCCCATTACAATACCTTCCATTTGATTAGCTACAAATCCATGGGGTAATCCTGATATAAATTCACCAGCAGTTTTTCCAAATACATTTGTTAATTTTGAAGCAGCATTTGCTGTTCTTGCAGCACCAACTCCAATTCTTTGTATTATTCCTATTTTTGACAATTGAGCTGCATCTACAGCAGCTCCTAATGTACCACTAGCTGTTGCACCTAATCCTTTTGTTGTTAAAGCAATAGCTCCAAATTCAATTGCTGATTCAATAATACCTTGTACACCACTCCAAAACATTGAACTATCCATAGATAAAGGTCTATCAGGATCAGTATATATAGGCATAGCTTCATGAATACTATCAGATGCATTTGAAAGAGTTTTAGCTACTGCATTTTGCTCCCAATCAAATTGCCAATTATATGGGTTAAATATACCCCCTTTCTGATATCCTTCACTTCCTTCTCCTTCATAATTTGGTATTAAATTAGGTATAGATGCTATAGCTCTTAGAGCTCTCATTACACCACTTGTAATACCACCAGTAATAGCATATCCAGCTTGTTGCCAACCTGATTGTTGATCAGAAGCTTGTTTAGCTATACTGTCATTACCTGTTGCATAAAAAGATACATCAGGACTTAAAGAGTCAAAAGTTGTATAAGGGTTAAAATCAAAAGTATTTTGATCAGTAGTATCAGAACTATAAGGACTAGTACTTCTTATATAATCAAGGACATCATTACTGCCTAAATTTCTAAGTACATTTGCTCTTGCTTCATCTTGTGCCTGTCGAATTAATGCTTCTCTCTCTTTAGCTGATAAAGACTTTTGACGTTTAGCTGATAAAGCTTTTTGATGTTTATCTTGTATTAGACCTCTAAAATCAGGTTTATTTCTAACTATTGGGCCTGATTGAGTAATTAATGAAATACCACTTTTTGGTTCTACATCACCTTGATTTTCAGGTGTTATAATTTTATCTTTATCTGCCATATTATTCTATTGATATGTGTATATGATTTCCTTCTTTATCTCTACTATTTTCACTGTTTTTATGGTAGAGTATTTTTAACATTTTGCCATTTGCATTTACAGGTATATTTAATGTAGGTATCCCATGCCCATTTGTACCTTTCCCAACCATTAATATTTTCCAAGCTCTTTGAGGATCTCTTGTTAAGTTGCATATCCTCCTTAATGCTTCTTCCTCTTGTTCTATATTTGTTATATCTATATCTATTGCATTAGCTCCACCATGATTATTTTTATCACCTTTTCTATAACCAGATGTTATATAATAATCTAAATCACTTATATTTATTGCTTTCATTAAAGCATTAAATCCATACCTATTCTCTTTGCTAATGCCCTCATAAGAAACTCCAGGATTAAATCTAGGCTTAAAATTTTCAATATCTTTATTTTTTGATACTACAGGTTTTTGAAAATTTTTAGTCCACTTCCTAGGTTCTCCTATACCCTTTAATGCATTTGTACTGCCGTATTGATGAAGTATATCAAGAGCTTCTATTTCATTAATTTTTTTACCTTTTTTATTAAAAGCCTCTATTACTTTTGGTATTTGATTCTTATACTCACTGTCATAAGCATATTGAGCAAAATCATCTTGTAATTTAGGTGTATTTAAGAAAATATTAGCTATATCCAACTGTTTATTAGTAGTATTCTTATTTAATCCTAAATCTTTTATTGTTTGAATTGTTCCTTTTTTATATGGTCTTTGTAGCAATTCTTTTTTCTGTTCCTCTGTATAATATTTACTCCAATTTTCATTAAAATAATTTTCTATTCTATCATACCATATTGGAGTAAATTGATATTTTCCTAAAGCATTTGTATCAGCATTTACAGCAGTATATGGTTCTTTCCTTCCTTTAGTTTCAGAATTAATAGCCATGGTCTCCATTAAATTAGATCCCATCTGAAAAGACTTTCCCAAATCTGTAGTACCCCCTCCCTGAGTACTATTTTTTATTATTTCTTCTTCTTTTTGATTTTTTAAATTAGCATATTCTTGCCATGCTTTTACCTTGTAATCTATATAAATACTTCTTGCAACTTCAAGGAGACTTAAATTTTCTTTATTCATAGGATCTCCATCAAAGTTAGATGTTATATCGTATCTATTATCACCTTTATTCTTAATTGTATATTTTATATTTCCTATATTATAATGAGTAACTGCACCTTTTTCACCCTTAGTATCTTCTGATATTTTTTGTAAAAGATTTTCAGTTAATTTTACAGCTTCTTCTGTTGTTAAATTATATTGTTTAGGATCACCATCACCTGCCAATCTTGCATTTAAATCTAGAAGATTATATGAAATAATTTGTTTATTAACATTAGGATCTTCAATATAAACATCCTTTCCATCTTTTATTATTGCTTCCCCTGTAGATTCAACTCTGCTTACTTTATTATTCTTATCCATTTCTCCTTTACCAATAGATGCATATAATACATATTTACCAGATCTTGGATCAAAAACAACTCCTTTAATATTTATATATTCATCATCTTTTGGTTCATATTTAGAACCTCCTGGTAAAGTAACAGTCTTACCTCTTAATACAGTCTTAGCATCATTTACTTGGTAACGTTTTAATAATGCATCACTATCAGAATCATCAGGTGTTATAGTATATCCTTCTTTTGGTGATGAAGATGTTTCTTTGGATCCTGAATATTTTTTATATAGCACCTTCTCCCTCTCTATCATTCCATTTATAACTACATTTAAATCATCTATATGTTCAGGATATTTATGTATTATTGATTTTAAAAAAGATACTTTTTCTCCAACAGTTTTAAAACTTGCGAATTTATCTTTATCTTCTTTAAGTAATGCTTCTTTTGGTATACCCATAAGTTTAGGTATAATATCCTTAAGTGGACCCTCCAATATATCACTTATAATAACTGGAAAAGAATTAAGACTGTTTACATATTTCTTATAATCCTCAGAATCATAAAATTTATCATCTTTAAGTTTATTAATTATATTATCAAATTGTTTTATCTTATAGCCTAAATCTCTGGCTTCTTGTTTCATTGCATCAATCTCAGCTCTTTGATCTTTTGTTCCACCTACATATCTACCCTTTTCATCATAAGTTATTCCATATTTTTTCTTAGCATCTTCTATATTCTTAGAAATTTGATTAATTTGAATTTCAGCTTCTTCTTTACCATTTAGTGCATTAGTAAAAGAATCAAAATTACTTATTAAAGGCCCTTGAATATCCCCTTGTGATATTGCAATAAATCCATCTGAAGTATTTTTATTTGGTATTACTAATTCTCCACTAGGGCTTACAATAATTGATTTACCATCAGGTAAGGTATAAATTCCATCTTTATAAGATACTGTATTTTCAGGAGAATATTCTGGAGCTGTTTGACTATCATCTGTAGTTGTAGTTGTAGTTGTAGTTGTTGTTGTGCCTCCCTTAATATCCTCAGCTCTAAATCTTGTTCCATCATCTAATAAGAATGATCCTGATTCATAAATTCCTTTCATAGATTCTATGAAAGTATCTTTATCCCCATAAATACTAGATAAATGTCTTTTATTTTTCTCCCATTCAGAATTAAGTAAATCATCAATTGGTGGTAAATACTCACCTTTAACAGCAACTCCATCTATATCCTCAATACCAGGTTTTGTAAGACTCATATATGACTTAATTCTTGTATTGAATTTATCTATATCAAATGCTTTAAAATTATTTATATTTACACCTAATGTTGGATCTAATTCTCCATTTTCTCCTGAATAACTAAAGTATTTAGCCTGAAAATCATTCCATGCATCTTCATCTAAATCTTTTAATTGTGATACTTGTTTTTCTATATTTTGATATCTTATATCTTGTGCCATAACTTCTCTTAATTCAGGATTACCTCTCATTAAACTTGAAAGCTTAAACATATTATTATAAATACTTTGATAATTTGGATTATCAGTAGTAAATTCATAATCTATCTCTTTCCTTATAGGATCAGAAGCACTATTTACTTTTTCCATAACTGCTTTTTGCCATGGATTTTTTGCACTTAAATTGAGAGCATCAAAAGACTCATTAAATTTTATAATTTGATCAGTTGTTTTTAATCTTTTATCAAAATCATATCTTTTTTGCTCCTCATCCATTTTTTTAAATGTTAAAGCAGTATTTAAAATACTGGATACATCTGTACCTTTTGTAGCAGTAGGTTGATATTCCACAAATGAGGATTGTGGTAATATATTTATTGGGAATATTTGAGCCATTTATTTAAAGTATTTTTTCATTAACTCCATTTGAATTAAATTATTATATAATTGTTGTTTTTGTAAATTTTTATCAAGATTTAATTTACTGATATAATCAAAATATCTATTATTAATTGCAGTATCCTGATTAATTTTGTTAATATTTAGACTAGCTATATTAGCAGCATTTGAATTCGCAGCAGATCTCATTTGTTCTCTTGCTCCAACATCAAACTGAGACTGTTGTGTTCTTGAAGCTGATAATGCTTGTTGATATGCATTTTCAAGTCCTAGATTTTGCTGCATTGATTGAGCAGCTACTTGATTATTTGCATTTACAGTTTGTCCTAATGCATTTCCAATATAACTCATTGCTCTCCCATAATCACCTGTATTTTCAAGAGCTGCACTTACAGCACTTCTAAGTGCTTTATTATTATTCCAATTAAGATAATCATAATACCCTCTTCCAACACTTCTAGGAGTATTAACTCTTGCAACTTTTGGTGCTTCTGAAAATGCATCTTGTGATAATACACCAAACATACCAGCTAATGTTCCCATTGCGTTTCCTGTAAGATTCTGAAAAAATAAAGATCTTGCTCCTTTTAACCCTTTTTGATATCTTGGTTCAATATCATTTAAATCTTTTTGTATTTGATCATTTATCATCTTCATATACTTAGATTCTTCTTCAGCAGAACCATCTCCAACTTTTTGTTCTTTAACTTCATTTAGATTATGTGCATTTTGTTTTGACATATCTACATTGTCTTTTATACTATCAAGATCAAATGGTTCTTGAGTAACAATCTTTTTATTACCAAATTCATCTGTTACAATAGTTTTATTATCTGGTGTAGTTTCTGTTGATACTTCAATATTAAAATTTGGCCATGGAATCTGAGGTTTAATTGCACTTATATCAGATGTATTTCCAAAAGGATTATAAGTTATTTGAGATTTATTATTAGAGGCATATTTACCTAATGCTAACATTTGATTTAAATTAAATGGGGTCCCAGGGATACTGGGTAATGAATTTTTAGGTCCATCTGTTATTTGATGTTTATCATTAGAAACATATTTATTTAATGCTAATATTTTATTTAAATTAAGTAGAGTCCCTGAAATTTTGGGTAATGAATTTACAGGCCCACCTTCATCAAATAATGGAACTCCCCCATATTTTGCCATACCATTCATGCTCATTTGTTGATTATTTTCCTTTTTTTGTTTTTTCTCCTCATTCATCTGAATAAGTTCAGCTAAAAAATTCATTCTTGTTTCTCTATTCTTATTTGAAGCATTTCTTGCAAATATATTACCATCTTGTTCTTCAAACATTGTAGGGTATTTATCTCTTAATATTTTTGATAATTCAGCCAAAGTATGTTTATCTTTTTTAAACAGATCGCCTAAATATTTTTCTTTTACTCCACCTTTATTTGTTTTCTCATTATATGTTACTTTAGAAATACTAATTGGTATTTTATCAGCATCTTTTTTAGATAATTCAAATCTATTTGATAAAACATATTGATTAGGAGTGAGTACATCAGTAACATCATTTTTACTCATATCTTTGTGAAGCTTATTTGCTTTTACATCAAAGATATTA
>JAGQJT010000001.1 GCA_020430505.1 Nanobdellota archaeon
TACAAATGGGAATTTTCAAAACTCAAAATTTTAAGATATAAAACATAAGATTTATTTTCAAAATCAATTTTTAATTCCTCAGAAAAAGAATTCTTCAAAACAAAATCTCCATTAGAAAGAACAAAAGAAATACTTTCATTTTCAAAATTAATATTCTCCAAATCAAATAAATAAGAAGAATTTTTAAAAAATAAATTTACCTTGCAATCCTTCAAGAGTTTTTTAGAAATTCCATTAAGAAAATCTTTTTCATATACAAAAAAATAACAAGAAGAACCTCCAGTACTAGGGATGGAAGGATCTGTTTCTACCGAGAAAGAAATGGGGGCAACATAATGCAAAGGTGCCCAATCAATAACTCCTAAGGAAACCTTTCCTAAAGAATTTGAATTATTATAAGGATATCCTGATCCGGAAGAACCATAGTAATAATTTTCGAAAATAGAAGAAGACCCTCCAGAAATAACAACAGATTCATTAAGTACATTATACCAGAAATTTCCTACAGACAAATCATTTATGGTAGCATTGTAAAAATTATTCTCATTTGAATCATTAATATACATTCCAGAAGTATTTGTAAAATTATTCCAATAAAAAGTTATATTACTTGAGGAAGAATCAACTCCCAATAAATTCCCCTCTCCATTTAAGGATATTAAACTATTGTTGTAAAAAAACCCGTTATCCGAATTTGAACGGAAATAAATGGTATAATTGTTATCAGAAGAATTTGAAGTGAATGTGTTATTTGCAATTTCGAAGTTTGCACTAGACTCAAGGAGAATAGCTGAATCATTGTTAGAAAGAATATATAAATTATTAGCGGAAAGATTATCACTATTGATTAAATAAATCCCCCTAAGCCCAGAGGTGATATTAACATTTTCAAGATAAAAATTTTCAAAATTATAGCCCTCAATTCCTGCTTTTCCTGAAGTGATATTTGAATTCGTAATTGAATTGTTAAACTTATTAGTCCCAGAAGAATAATAATAAATTCCCCACGATTCTTCTGAAATAAAACTACAGTTATTAAAGGAGTTATAACTTGAGGTGGTTCCAATTACTAAAGCTTTTGAATTTACTCCAGATAAAGACTTAATTTTTGTATTGCTGATTGAATAATAACTCGTGTTTCCATCTAGCATTAAGGCCCCCCATGATCCACCAGAAACGGTGAAATTACTATCCAAAAAGGAACTATTATATGAAGAGGAGGAATAAAGAGCATCTTCCTTACCCGTAGAATTAATTCTAATCCAAGAATTATTATTGGAAAGTTCATCCCATATCCCCACATAGTATTCACTAACAACTTCCAAATCCTGAAAAGCGGAATTGGAAATTCCTTGAAGATAAAGACTACCAATTGCAGTTACATTAGGATCATGTGCATAAAAACTAGAATTGGAAAAACTAAGGTTTACAGAATTCAAAAAATTAGCAGTACTTTTTATCAAAGAATTATTAGCAGAAAAATTAGATTTAACTATTTGAAGATGATTGCTATTAATAGAATAAATCGCCCTCTTTGAGCCAGAGGAAGAAGTTACCTCCCCAAGATAGCTATTGTTACTTCCAGAAAGATAAATTGAATCTAATTTCAAATCGAATAAACTATCTGTTAAATTAAAAAAATTAGAATCAATTACTCTCAATCCATCAAGATACCCACTTATATTAGTAGTTTCAATTTTACTATTATTAGAGTTATTAAAATAAACTCCAATAGAGAAATTAGAGATGTTGCAATTTTTTATAGTGGTATTTGTTTTATTCGAAAAAATCCCATAAGAACCAGAATAGTTATTCCCTACTATAGAAAAACCTTGACAATCAAGAATTAAATTATCAACGGAAATATTAAAACAAGTTGAATTGGAAATATTAACAGAACTTGACAAAATATGATAACCCGAAGAGTAAAGAGGATCACAAGAAGTATGGTTTGTTTTATAAAAAGAACTCGTGTTAATTGTAAAATAAACTGAATTTGAGCTAGTGACAGAAGCATTATCTGCTTTGATAGCATAAACACTAACATTATGGAGCCCATCAGACAAAGAAGAACTTGTATTTGAAAAACTTGTGCAAGAATTACATGCAGTTTGATTTGCTTCGCCATCAAGTGAATAAGTAACATTAGAACTTGCATCAACAGTACCATTTATCATAACAGAAAAAGTTTCATATGTAATATTTTCTGGAGACCCAATAGTTACAATAATTGAATTTGCAAAAACGCCCCTATCACAAGAGCACGTTCTATAATATCCTGCATTTGATAAAGAACAAGAAGAAGGTGCAGGTCCAAGATAGTTGCAATTATTTCCTCCAATCAAATTATACCCTGGAGCGTAAGGAATACTCATGCTCCCTTCCGTACAAAAATCACATCCTCCAATTAAGAAACTCGTAATAAAACAGAGAGAATTATCATCTGCAGGGGGAGAAACACAGCTGCTTCCTTCATCAGAACAGGCCCCATCACAGCTCTGCCCAGAAGCTCCAGAAATCCAACAGTAAGTTCCATCATCATAACCAGGGCAAGCAGAACTAGCAAATGAGAAAATCCCAATTAAAAACGTAATCCCAAATAAAAATAAAAACAACCTCTTCTGATTCATAAATATTTTAATAAAAGATACATTAAAAAACTAACTTTTCAAAACATTTATAATTAAAATTCCCTAAAGAATCATATGAAGAAAAAAGAAGTGAATAAGAAAATCAAAAACACAATAAAGCTCCCTTCTCTAATCGCACCAACATTTGGACAAAAAGCTGCAGATAATCTTGCAAAATATGCTGGTAGTTGGGGGTTTATATTAGGATTTTTGGGATTCTTAGTTTTATGGATGCTTGTAAATATTTATGCTTGGATTAACACTTGGGACCCTTATCCATTTATTTTATTGAATTTAGTTTTATCATGTCTTGCAGCAATTCAAGCTCCGATAATTCTTATGGCCCAAAACAGAGCAGCACAAAAAGATAGACAAAGGGCAGAATATGATTATGCTGTTAATAGAAAGTCTGAAAGGGAAATCCAAGAAATTAAAAAACAATTAACAAGAATTGAAAATAGGTTTTTGAAAAGATAAATTATAATAATTATTATAAAGATTAATTTCTTCTAGTTAATATGAAAATTAAATTTAAAGGAAGAGCTCAGAGGGTACTAGAAGAAATGGCAAGAGAAGGTTTAGTAAAAAAAGTAAATTTAAATTGCCTACATGATAGCAATTATATAAAAAAAGTTGCAGAAATAAAACGAGAATTTGACTACCTTCATAGAAATTCCAAACGACTCGCATATGAAATAGAATCAACAACTGTAGAAGTTTAAAATGGCAACAATAGAAAATAAAATAATTAAAAAACTAAAAGAAGAAGGAAATGTTTCAAAATTAGACAATCCTTGCCCAATAAACAAATCTATTTTCTACAAAATTAAAGAATATTACGGAAAATATTTTTCTGGAAAACAAGAAGAAAAAGTTTCTTATTTTTAAGATATTTATTCTTCTAACCTATCATTAAACTCGCCAGAAATATTTTCTAACATTTTTTCCTTAGCGTTCCAATTTTTATGGCCTAAAACCCAACCAAGTTTAACCAAAGCAGTTTCAGGCAAAATGTCTTTCAAATAAATAACTCCCGTATCAATTAGTTCTCTTCCAGTAGAATAAACCAAGGGGTCCAAACGACCATTCAAAGTCTGAGGAGCTGCACAAACAACTAATCCTTTCTTAATAACTTCTTTCAATTTATTCGTCCAAGAATTTCTAGATTCACTTGTTGCTACATGACCTAAACCAACCATCTCGATAACTAATCCCTTGTATCCCTCTTTTACATAATAATCCAAAATATTGGGATCTTGGCCTGGATAGAATTTTAACAAAGCAACTTTTTCTTCAAAATTTGAATCTACTTTTATCTTATTACTCTTACCTCTTGGAGAATATTCTGAAATTTTCTCTAGAATATCTGGGTAAATCTTAGCTATAGGCCTTTCATTAATCGCCTTGAAAGCATCTCTTCTTGAAGAATGCATTTTTCTTACTTTAGTTCCGGGCAATGCATAACAAAAATCATCATCTGAATTTGCATGGCCCACAATCATAACCTCAGCAATATCAGAAATTGCTGCTAAAGCGGAACATTGTAAATTCAAATTAGCATCACTTGAAGCCCGATCTATGCTTCTCTGAGAATAAGTTAAAACAACAGGTTTGTTAATTTTACCAAGAAAAAAACTCAAAGCTGCAGAAGTATAATGCAAAGTATCTGTTCCATGAGTAACAATTATTCCTTGAATATTTTTATCATTAAGAAAAGTTTCAACGGATTTAGCGATTTTTTTCCAATCCTTAAAATCCATATTCTCAGAACCTTTCATAAAAGGAACATCAACTTTCAAAACATTTACTTTTTCAAAAAGTTCTGGATAAAATTTGAAAAGATTCTCTGGATTTGTTAACCATTTAACAGCACCAGTTTTTGGATCATAACGAGAAGCAATTGTCCCTCCAGTAATCACCATTGCGATATTTGGTTTTTTAGAATCGGCTTTCATTTTACTATGCTCTTGAAATTCCTTTGTTTTTTTTAAAACCTTAATTTCATTAATTTCTTTCTTATTCAAACCTAGATTATAGCCTGTTCCAAGTTTTATTAAAACAATCTTTGAATCTGGGCTTTCAAGCAAAGTTCCTTCATAAATCAATTTAGTTAAATGAACTTCTACAAAATCTCCAGGACTAGCATTAGTTTTCATAAAAAAATTAAGAATATCAAAGTTAAAAAGATTGTCCTACATTGAATCAGAATAAGTAAACCTTTCCGAAAAAGGTTTCTTAGATCTATTTGAATAAATGTACCTTGATAAAAGGAAAATCCCTACAATAATTACTAATGAAATAACAAGAATAAGAGGGATTCGGATATAATTTTTATTTAGCAAACTTTCTTCAGAAATTGACAAAGATTCTCCTTTGAAAAAATTACCTATTTTTTTGAAAAACTTCTCTTGGGAAGGTTCTTGGATTTCTTGAGAATCTTCTTCAGATGAATCGGATAAATCCTGAGAAGAATTTGGAGAAATCTCCTCCGAAATTTTCTTAAGAGTAATCTTCATAGAATTTCCATACAAATCAGAATTTTCAACCAATAAATCATAAAAAATTCCATCATTATCTAAATCAACCCTAACAGAACCATTTGATTCAAAGTCGTAATATACATCTTCATTAAGGACCTTAAAATAAATGATATTTGGAGTTAAAAGATTATTCAAGTCAAAAGAATAGGAGTGGTTTTCAAACTCAAAAATTATTCTACATCCTTTGTAGAGACTTTTTGAATATCCTTCTTCTATAGATATTTCTTTTGCATAATAAACGCATCCTCCACTAGGAGAACTTGAAGGCACATCATTATTTGAAATAGGCGTTACCACTAAAGGCCCCCAATCAACTACATTTCCAAAAATCTTCCCCAAAGAGGTAGAATTTGAATAAGGGTAACCCGTTCCTGAAGAAGCATAACTATATCCAGAAAAGATGGAATTACCATTACCAGTCATCGACACACCTCCTGAAAGAACATTATGCCAAAAATTTCCTGCTGGAGAAGAACCTATTGTAGTATTAAAGTTATTAGTTCCATTTGAATCATTAACATAAATTCCAGAAGTTTGAGAAAAATTGTTCCAATAGAAAGTGTTGTTACCAGAAGAAGAATCAATCTTTAGCAAATCTGCACTTAATTCAGAGCTACCAAAAGTGTTATTGTAAAAAACCCCGTTACTAGAATCAGAAGTGATATTAACAGATATATTCCCTGAATTTCCCCCAGAATAAAAACTACTATTTGCAATTTCAAAGTTCGCGCTAGAAATAAGCTTTAATGCATTACTTGAATTAGAAGTAATTGTAACATTATTCAAAAGCAAAGATTCAAAATGATCTGCATTAAAACCAATTCCTTCAGAAGTGATTTCTGAATTAATAAAACTATTACCGCTCCTATTTGAATTATACTGAAAGTCTATTCCTTTTCCTTCATTAGAAATGAATCGGCATTGTTCAAAAAGATTATTTTTTGAAGCGCCTGCGATTACCAAAGCGTCAGAATTTGTACCAGATAGAGCTTGGATAAGGTTATTTGTAACATTAAAATATGAACCTCCATTCAACATCAAAGCCCCGTACCCTCCATTGCCTTCAACTGTAAGATTACTATTAAAGATATTCACATAAGAAGAACTTCCCTCTTGATAAAAAGCATTCTCTACTCCAGTAGCATTCACATAATTATAAGTATTATTACTTCCCTTTTCCCAAATTGCAACATATATTTGACTAAAAACATCAAGACCATAAAAATTGGAATTTGTCAGGCCTGCATTATAAAAAGTTGCCAAAGAATTATCTGTAGGTTGAAAAGAATAAAAACTAGAGTTAGAAATATTTAAACCATCCCCATTAAAGAAATAAACCGAATGATAACCCGGAGTATTCAATAAAAGAGAAGTAAAATTAGAATTACTCATAACAAGCCTATCAGCGTATCCATAAAGAAATGAAGAAGTAGTAGAAGAAGTTGCATTTACTAAATTAAGGAAGTTATCATTCCCATATGTAAGAGATACAGAAACCCCACTAGAAAAAACTGAAACATTTGTAATATTAAGAAAATCAGAATAACCAGAGTCCAAAACCCCTTTAAGCAGATTCAGATATGTTGAATTCAAATTACTATCAATTATAGAGCTATTGTCTGAGTTAGAAAACTCTGCTGCAACATGAAAATTATTTATAACACAATTTTTAATGGTAGTATTAAATTGGTTGGTATACACTCCATAATTGTCAGAAGAATTATCCCCAATAATTGAGAAACCATCACAATCAAGAGTAACATTTTGTGCTGAGACGGTGATACAGTGAGAACCGGCAGAATAAGTAATAGACTGGTTTAGCAAGTAATCTCCAGCACTAGAAATCGCCTGACAAGAGGAAACATTAGTTGCTGAACTAACATTAGAGATAAGAAAAAATAAACTACAAAAAACAAAAATTCCTATCCAAAATCTTTTTAACATTTTTAAAAGAAGAAAATTCAAGTTAAAAAGGTTACTCTAAAAAGCAAGCAATATTTCTCTCAAAACTCCGAAAGCAAAGACAATTCCTAAGATTAAAATCCAAATCCATTTAACTGGAATTGAATATTCTGGTTTTCTTTTTCCAATAAGTTTTGCCTTTCGAATCATAAATAAAATCAGCAAACCAAGAATCCCCCCAGAAACAACTCCTCCTAAGGAGAGTATTTCAGTAAAAGAGAAAAAACTGAAAAAACGTGTAGAAACAAAAATAAAAATTGGGATTATAGAAGCTAAAAACCAAGAAAAAGTTTTTCCATATCTTTCATCAAACATGAAATTTTCCACCAAAGCATTACCTCCAGCCAAGTAAGAAGTAAACATTGTAAAAATCCCCAAAAAAACAAAGACAGATCCAAGAGCAAGAGTTGCTACATCTGGAGTTTCTATCCCTTTGAAACCCACAACTACAAAAGTAAATATAATGTAGAAAAATAGAGAAATTAGAGTCCCCACAAATAAAACTTTCTTAAGAGATTTTTCTTTACCCTTCAAAACAAGTTTGACTTGAGATATAGACTGAAAAGACATCAAAGCAAATAAAATAACCCCGAAAGGAAGTAAAATATTCTTTGAATTAAACGTTAAAAGATTAGATAATTGGATCTTCCCTACAAATACTACAAGAATGGCTACCAAAAGAGAAAGGATTATTATCACGCCCATTTTCTCAAATTTTTTCAATGAATTCAACCCTCCTTTAATTAAAAAGGACATAAAAATTCCAAACAAAACACCAAATAACAATTCATATGAAAAATTTCCAAATGCTAAAAAACTAATACTTCTGCCAATTCCCAACATATATGCAACAAGAGCAGCATAGATTCCAAAAACAGTTGCAAATTCCATTACGTGTTTGCCAGATTTGCCAAGATATTTTTTAGCATAACCAATCAATTGGTGATCTCCTTTTGTCCTAAGCGCAACTTCTCCAAGATATAAATTAACCAAAAGAATAATTCCTCCAATAAAGAACAAATAAACCAAGGCTAAAAAAAAACCAGATTGCGCAGCAACATAGGGGATTCCCAAAACTCCTGCACCTATACAAGTTCCAACTAACACTGAAACTGCTGAATAAAATTTACTATCAAACCCCATTTTATTAAAACAGGCCGGGAGGGAATCGAACCCCCATCATCAGGGCCGAAACCTGATGTCCTATCCGTTGAACGACCGGCCTAATACAGACAAATTAAAACAATTTATATACTTTAAGATTTTTTCTATAAAAAAGAGAATGGAATTGAGAAGGCATCACAAAATACTCCTCGGAAGTTTTAGTTCTTTAGTAGTAATATTTATGATAGTTGTAGCAATTTTGCTCAATGGAATAATCTTAAATCAAAGACTACATTACAAAAATTTAAACGATAAAATAGAAGAATACCAAGCTTCAACATCAAATAAAATAAGTTATCTTTCAGAAAATGTGATTGAAACAAAAGCATCTCTAACAAATTTGGATGAATCTTTCACATCAGAATTAAATAATTTAAAAGTTTCTGTCACAGAAGATTTTTCTTCAATAATAGAAAATTCAATAAAGTCTGTGGTAACAATCAGAACTGACATTGGTCAAGGAACAGGATTTGTGGTAGAAGAGAATGGATACGTGATTACAAATGCACATGTGCTAACAGGGGGAAAATTTATACAAGCCATAACTTATGAGCAAGAAACAAAAGATGCACAACTTATAGGGCATAATGAAGAATTTGATTTGGCATTGTTAAAGATTTCCGGGAAATACGCTCCCCTAATTTTAGAAGAAATAGAAAATGTTCAGATAGGAGAAAAAGTAATTGCAATTGGAAACCCTCTAGGGTTACAGTTTTCAGTAACTGAAGGAATAATTTCAGGAGTCCATAGAAGAGGAATAAATGGTGCTGAAACATATATCCAAACAGATGCGGCCTTAAATCCCGGAAATTCTGGAGGCCCTTTAATTGACAAATCTGGAAACATAGTGGGTTTGAATAATTTCAAGATAAGTGATGGTGAAAGTATCGGATTTGCACTTGAATCAGACAAATTAAAAGAAGTAATAAACGAAATTTCAAAAGAAAATTTTGGTCAAACCTTAATTTAATAAACCCTTTCTTCTTTAAATTTTAATGAAAGATAATAAAGGAATAATTGCAAAAAAGGAAGAAAATATTTCTGATTGGTATGAACAAGTTTGCTTAAAATCTAACTTAGTTGAATTTGCTGTTGTCAAAGGGACAATGGTAATAAAACCAAAAGGTTATGCAATCTGGGAAAAAATTCAAGATTATTTCAATGAGAAAATAAACAAACCTTTGGGAGTTGAAAATGCATATTTCCCACTATTCATTCCAGAATCTTTTTTTAAAAAAGAAGCAGAACATGCGGAAGGATTTTCGCCAGAGGTGGCATGGTTAGACAAATCTCTAACAAAAGAAGGAGAAAGATTAGCAATCAGACCGACAAGCGAGACAATAATGTATGACTCTTATTCTAAGTGGATTAGATCTTACAGAGATTTACCTTTAAAAATGAACCAATGGTGTAACATTGTCAGGTGGGAAACAAATACTACAAAATTATTCTTAAGATCAAGGGAGTTCTTATGGCAAGAAGGACATTGCGTTTATGAAACAGAAAAGGAATGTGAAAAAGATACTCTAAAAGTAATTGAAAGTTACAAAAAATTAGTTGAAGATTTACTAGCAATACCTGTTCTAATTGGAAGAAAAACAGAAAAAGAAAAATTTGCAGGAGCAAAACACACTTATTCAATAGAAGCGTTCATGCCCGATGGGAAAGCGTTACAATGTGGAACCTCTCATAACCTTGGGCAAGGATTTGCAAAATCATTTGGAATATCATTCTTAGGAAGAGATGAGAAAAAGCATCTACCGTGGCAAAATTCTTGGGGAATTTCAACAAGATTAATAGGAGGAATGGTAATGACACACTCAGATGATAAAGGATTAGTTCTTCCTCCAAAAGTTGCAAAAAACAAAGTAGTAATAATCCCAATTTTATTCGAGAATACCAAAGAGAAAGTTCTTAAAAAATCCAAAGAAATATTCAAAACATTAAAAAGTTTCAATCCAATTTTAGATGATTCAGAAGAATACTCCCCAGGTTATAAATTTTCGGAATATGAGTTGCAAGGAATACCAATAAGAATAGAAATTGGGCCAAAAGATTTGGAAAAAAATGAAGTCGTCATTGTAAGAAGGGATACAAAAGAAAAAACAATCTCAAAAGTAAAAAACACAAAAAATACCCTCACAAAGATATTAAAAAAAATGCAAGAGGATTTATTCAAAAGAGCAAAAGAAGAAATGTACTCGAAAATTGTTGAAGCAAAAAACTTTAAAGAATTCGAAAAAGCTGTAAAAGACAAAAAGATAATTTATCTTAATTGGTGCAATGAAAAATCTTGTGAAGAGGACATTAAAGAAAAAACAGGGGCAAGTTCAAGATGCATTCCTCTTGGTTCAGAAAAACAGAAAGTTGATGGAAATTGTCCTATGTGTGGAAAACCTGCCAAAGTAAAGATATACTTTAGTAAGTCATATTAAATATTAACAAATACCTCTAAGAAAGATTAATTCCAATTTGAATTAATTCTCGTAGCTAACTAAAGAATTGAGCTCATCTTCCCATTTGAAAGTTTTCTCTAATAGAAAACTCAATTCCTTCTCGAGTTCTTTTTTTTCCATCTTGTTTTTGTCCATTTTTTAAACAAATTCAAGTCAGAAACCTCTAAAGACCTCGAACTGATTTTTCGGAGAAATATTCCTTAATTCAATTCGAGACCCAAGAGGAAACCGAACTGAATTAACGTTTTGATACGATAATAGCCACTATATTAAACTTACAATACGTTGGTCTAAATGTAGCTTTCATACCAATAATTAGAAGTGTAACTAATATTTAAGGTTTTTGTTTATCAAAAACTTCTTTAAGCTTATCATGGAAAGGATCTAAATCTTTTGTGTTCATTTGCAAACCAATTGCGTCATCATGACCTCCTCCTCCAGCATCATCAAATTCCTCTATAATTTTTAGAAATTTTTCTTTAATATTTTTTCCTCTAACCGATATTGAAGAACGATCTCCTTTAATACGGCAAACAACACTTATTTTTTTGGGGTGATTATAAGACAATCTGTTTGCCAAATCTGCACTCATACTCATCTCTCCAGCATACTTGAAAAATAGAACATTGCTATCTGTTAAATGAGATTTTGCCTTATCGTATAAATCATCTAATTTCGATTTTAAATCATTAGATCTTTTGTAAAAAACCTGGTTTTCCTTTGACTCTTCCAAAACTTCATGAGGACTTTTCACTTTTATCAAAAATCTTATCATAGCCATAACATTCGTAGTTTTATCTTTCAAACCATTTCCCAAAATTTGTGCAATCTTTCCAATATCAGAGTTATATAAAATTTCAAAAGCCTTCTCAGACTTAATTCCTAACTCGGGATACTCTTTTAAAAAATCATCATAAAAATCTGGAACAAATTTGTCGGCAATGCAACCAACAACCCCCAACCAAGAAGATTTTTCCCTAGAAACTTGATAGCATAAAGCTGTTACAGGCTCACTAGTTTTTTCTTTATTTAAAAGAGGATTATAATAACTCACAAAACCAGGAATTTTTTCTCCATACTCATGATGGTCTATCCAAACAACTGGAAGATTAATTTTTTCAACTTCCTCAAAAAATTCTTTTGAAACGACTGGTTGATCTAAAATAAAAATATAATCTGGTTCAAATTCATTAACTCTTCTAAAATACTCTTTCCCCATAGGAGTATTTTTTACAGGAACTCCTTTCCCTTTTTCAAAGGATCTTCTAAGCAACAAAAAACTACAAAGCCCATCTTGATCGTTATCAAAGAAAAAAAGGGGATTCTGAGCTTTATCCAAATGTTCTCTAATTTCTTCTACTTGTTTTTCTGTTAACATAATAAAAAAAGCTGAACCATTTATTTAAAGGTTGTTAAGATTTCAAAAAAGTCTTAGCGACAATTAACGGAAAAACCAAACTAGCTTCAGAGTAAATTTTTACCTTTTTAGCACTTGGGAGAATTTTCCCCCAAGAAACGGCCTCTTCAGGTAAAGCCCCTGAATCAGAACCATCAAATTCTGGATTTGAATTTATATACACTGCATAATTAGCGCCATTTCTGAACATATTTGCATTGCATATGTGATGTTTTATAACCCCCGCCCCCAAAAGAATTATCCCAGTTTTCTCTGGACTTAAAGTAGAATTATTCAAGGTCCAAATATCTTCAGCAATATCGACCTTAAAATCTTCGTGTTGAGATTTGAAAAAATAAATCATATCTCCCAAACTTCCATCAGTGAGTGCAGGACAATAAACAGGAATTTTATTTTTCCATGACCAATAATAAATACTTTTTTCATCATTTATTTTTTCTCCCAGCTTCCAAATAAGTTCGCTTGGAGTAACAACTTTCCCTGTTTCTTTTTGCCTTTCATAAAATTCCTTCAAAATAGGCATAATAAAATCTTCAAACTTACAATATCTGGAATTTGGAACATAGATATTTCCAGCACGATTAATTCCTTTTTCTCTCAGCTCAGAGCCAATAGCTCTAAAGTCCCCTAGCTTAAAATCCCCCAAACACTTTATTATATCTTCTTCAATTCCTCCTGCTGTTGTGACCAAAACATTCACTTTTTTATGCTCTGCCAAGTGCCTTATCACATCTCTTAAACCAGAAGTCACAATATTTGAAGAATAACCAAGATAAATAAAAGCCTTTTCTGAGATCATTTCATTTATAATTTCAATGCCTTCATACATTTTTGATGCTTGAATTCCCGTAGATTTGTAACTATCGAGAATTTTATCATAATCTACTCCTTTATTAAAATCATAACCTTCAATAGAAAGACCCTCCGCCTCTTCAGATTCCCGCAATATATTTTCTCTAGCGACATTTTTATTATTCATGAAAATACCAAAAAACGGGCATTTTTAAGTTTAACCAATTAAGTAAATCACAACAATCTTTTTAAAATAAAAAATTCTAAGGGAAACATGAACAAAGCACTAAAAATCTTACTAGGATTAATATTAGTAATTGTTCCCTTGTACTTAATTTTTCCAGGAAATGCCTTAGCATCTTGGGGAATAGCTGCATTAAGCCTAATAAAAGGCGGAATAACAATTTTAGTTATTCTGATAGGGATAGTTCTAATTGTAATGGGAATAGATGAATTAAAAAAATAGTTAAAAAAAAGATATAAGAATTCCTTCTATTATTGCTGCTATGAAGAGTAAAGGCAAAACTATTAATAGAAAGACCCTCAAAGAGTTTTTTAAATTTTCTTTAAACATTTTAGAGGAATCTTTCCTAAAAATTTCAAAACCTAATTTAACTCCCATCCCCAATGAAATAAAAACTGCAGTTAATTCAAATATTCCGTGTGGAATCAATCTCCACAAAACAAACAGTCCTTCTTGAGAAGAAGACATCAACGAAACAAAACCGAGAATATAGCCATTTCCAGCAGAACTAATTATAGGAAAGATTCCAAAGAAGATTCCAAAGAAGATTCCAAAAAAACTACTTTTAAGATTATTTAAAAAAATAAAAGAAGTAATATCAAGAAAACCAAATCCAGAAGTTTTGCTTAAGAGTTCTTGCAAATAGTTCAAAATTTTAGAAGAAACAATCTCAGGAGGAGAAACAAAGAAACCTAGAATAGCAAAAAGAATAAAAATAACTATCATAGAATAAATATAATTCTTAGACTCTCCAAGGTAATCCCAAGAAAAGAGGTAATTTTCTTTCAATGAAAATTTCTTTTTCTTTTTCATTTAACTAAACCTCCTTGAGATATATTTCGTTTTCTTAGGAAATTTTCTTTTCAAATAAAATCCGTAGATTAATCCTGCAATTAACCCCCCTAAATGAGCAGTATTTCCAATTCCCAGATGCCCTACTATCGAAACTAACCATAAAACTATAAGCATCCCAGGGGCAGCATATTTCATCTTAATTGGAATTGGAATAAACATCATGTAAACCTTTAGATTAGGAGTTAAAATCATCAACAAACCAATAAGGCCAAACAAGGCTCCAGATGCTCCTACTGCAGGAACACTCAGTGTCAAATTTCCAGACAAAAGGTAAAACCCCACATAGATAAAACCGGCAAATATTCCAGAAAAAAGATAAAACCAGAGGTATCTTTTTCTCCCAAGAAGTTGTTCAATTAAACTTCCAACAAAAAACAATGAAAGCATATTTACAAACAAATGAAAAAAACCTGCATGCATAAACATACTGGAAACAAAAGTCCAAAGAAATTTTCCCTTAAGAATATAAAAAGGGTCTAATGCGATAAACTTCCCTATAAATTCTCCAGAAAAAAATAGCATCACGATAAAAAACAAAACATTAAGAACAATCAAATTTGTTGTTAAACTTAGACGCTTAAAAATACTCTTTTTTTCTGAAATTTTGTGAAAGTTCATATTTGAAATAAAAGAAAATCATTTATAATTATTTCTTCTTTGTAGTTTTCTTTTTAGAAGTCTTCTTCTTAACAGTTTTCTTTTTTACAGTTTTTTTCTTAGGAGTTTTCTTCTTTGTAGTTTTCTTTTTAGAAGTCTTCTTCTTAACAGTTTTCTTTTTTACAGTTTTTTCGGAAGCTTTCTTTTTAACCCTTCTTGCAATCTTTGCAGCTTCTTTCTTCTTTTCTTTTTCTTTTTCTGCCTTTTTTATTTCTTTTAATTTAATCTTTTCTAAAGAGATTTTTTCTTTTTCAATTTCCACATCTATTGCATCCATTTTTTCTTTTATTTTTGAAAGATTCCTTTCCAAATCTTTTATTACTTTAGAACTATCTTTTACAGTTAACAAATCCCCACACTCTTCACAAGCAAAATCTTTTGCTAAAGCTTCTTCTTCTTCCATTTCAATATTGCATCTTTCACAAACATAAAATCTTTTTTCGTTTCTTTCCCTTATCTCCTGAGTCAATTCATCAAATTTTTTAGAATAAATTTCTCTAAGAAATTCAAGACACTTTAAAATTTCAAATTTCCAAAAGTAGGTATACCATCCCTTTTTTTTATCTTTCTTCCTGATGGATGAAACCAAACCAAAATTAGAGATTTTGTAAAGAATATTCCTAGTTTGATTTATAGTAACATCCAATTTTTTTGCAATTATAAATTCATTTACATGTGAACCAGAATTAAGAAGGTCTGCAATTGGCTCTGCTTGCTTACCGACAACAATTGTAACTATTTCTCTTAATAGATTATCTAACATCACAATATTAAAAAGACCATAAATAAATACCTTTCGGTCAACAAAAAAACAAAAGTAAAAGATAAAAGTTTTTAAACTTATTTTGTATAATATATTTAAGAAAATATATATTAAAATGGGACTGTTTAATAAAAAGAGTAAAAAAGAGGAAGAAAAACTTCCAGAATTACCCGATCTCCCCGAACTTCCTAAACTTCCAGAGTTGTCTAATTTTAGAGAACCCCATAATCAATTACCCAGATTTCCAAATAGTTCATTAGGAAATAAATTTTCTCAAGACACAATCAAAGAAGCCGTATCTGGGAAAAAAGAGAGTGACTCAGAGGGATTTGCAGATGAATTTGATTCTTTTGATGAAGATGAGATGATGCAGGAACCTCTGGAAAGATCCCCAAAAATAAGGGAAATTGGAGAGGATTATGAAATCCCAGAAGAGAGACCCCTCAAAAAAATGAAATCTCTTCAAGAAAATTCAAAAAAAATGAAATCCGAAATGGAGCCATTATTCATAAGATTAGATAAATTTGAAGAAACCCAAGATGCCTTAGATGAGATAAAGAAACAAATGGAAGACATCGGAAAACTACTAGACAAAACAAAAGAGTTAAAGGCCGAGGAAGAAGATAAATTAAAAACATGGGAATCAGAATTGCATGAGGTAAAAAAGAAGATAGAGCACATCGACCACGGACTTTTTTCTAAACTATAAAATGGACGATAAAACATTAATGCATGTAAAGGTTGACTATAGAGAAGGAATTCAAGGAAAAAAAGAATTGTTGGGCATGGAACTAGCTGTATTAAAAATGCTTGAAGCCTTGAAAGAATATCACTCCTTAAGAATTGAAGAATTAAAAACAAAGATGAGCATAAACACAAAAATTAGAAAAGTAAATGCCCAAATAAACGTTTTAAAAAAAGTGATTCCTGATGTTAAGGTTCCAAAAAAATATAAAGAACCTTCCGTTAAAAAAATTATTGAAAGAAAAGAAAAACCTGTGAAAAAAACGTATTCCACTGCTCTTGAAAGAGAACTCCAAGAGATACAAGAAAAATTAAGAGTCATAGACCAAAAGTTTTAAAATTTATCTCGAGTTCTGTCTTTAATGATAACAAGAAAAGATTTAATAAAAAAGTACATTGAATTCTTCAAATCTAAAAACCATAAAGAAATTGCAAATTCTTCTTTAATCCCAGACAACGACCCTACAGTATTATTTACTACAGCAGGAATGCATCCCCTAGTTCCGTTTTTATTAGGTCAAAAACACCCTCAAGGAAAAAGATTAGTAGGAGTGCAAAAATGCATAAGAACAGGAGACATAGAAGAAGTAGGAGATAACTCCCATCACACTTTTTTCGAAATGCTTGGAAATTGGAGCTTAGGAGATTACTGGAAAAAAGAAGCAATAGAATACAGTTTTGAATTTTTAACGCAAATTCTTAAAATTCCGAAAGAAGAGCTATCTGTAACTTGCTTTGAGGGAGATAAAGATTCTCCAAAAGATACAGAAACTGCTAAGATCTGGAAAAGATTAGGAATAGAAAAAGTGAAATTCCTTGGAAAAAAAGATAATTGGTGGGGGCCTGCAGGAAAAACAGGTCCATGCGGACCGGATACAGAAATGTTCGTTAAAGATTTAGAAATTTGGAACGATGTTTTAATGCAATATGAAAAAGACAAAAGAGGGAATTATAATGAAGCAAAACAAAAGAATATTGACACTGGAATGGGGGTAGAAAGAACATTGACGATAATAAATAACTTAGAGGATAACTATGAAACAGAAGTTTGGAAACCAATAATAAAGCAAATAGAAAAATTGTCTGATAAAAAATATTCTGAGAATAAAAGAGAAATGAGAATAATTGCAGATCACCTAAAAGCAGCCGTTTTTATCTTGGCAGAAGGAATAAAACCTTCAAATACAGAACAAGGATACGTTTTAAGAAGACTAATAAGAAGGGCAATAAGATATGGAAAACAATTAGGAATTTCCACTGAAAAAGATTTAACAACTCCTTTGGTGATTGAAATAATAAAGATTTATCCTGAATATAATCTACTCAAAAAGAATGAAAATATAATAATTGATGAATTAAATAAAGAAGAAGAAAAGTTCGAAAGAACTCTTGAAAAAGGATTAAATCTCTTTAGCAAACTTACAAAAGATAAAAAACATTTGACTGGAAAGGAATCTTTCTTATTATTCCAATCATATGGATTTCCAATAGAAATGACTTTGGAATTATCAAAAGAAAAGGGAATCAAAACAAGCAAAGAAGATTTTGAAGAAGAGCTAAAGAATCATCAAAAACTTTCACAAACTGCAACAAAAGGAAAGTTCAAATCAGGTTTAGCAGATCATTCTGAAAAAACAACAAAACTTCACACATCAGCACATCTTTTATTGGCGGCTTTGAAAAAAGTTCTAAAAGATTCGAATATATCTCAAAAAGGATCAAACATAAATCCAGAAAGACTAAGGCTAGATTTCTCTTTTGATAGAAAATTAACAGGAGAAGAAATTTCTGAGGTAGAGAAATTAGTTAATGATCAAATAAAAAAAGAAATTCCTGTATCAAGAGAAGAAATGACTCTTGAAGAAGCAAAAAAACAAGGTGCAGAAGGAGCCTTTGAAGAAAAGTATAAGGGAATAATCTCTGTTTATACAGTAGGAGATTTTTCAAAAGAAATCTGTACTGGACCACATGTTAAAAATACAAAAGAGATTGGGAAATTTAAAATAAAAAAACAAGAATCTTGCGGAGCAGGAGTTAGAAGAATAAAAGCAATCATTCAATAAAATAAACTATATTATCCAAACCATACTTTGAATTTAGTCTTTCCCATTTGCCCTTAGTAAAAAAGTTTACCACTCCCTTACTTCTTATCCTAGCATAATCTAAAGAATCCCCATATTCATCTAATCCTTCTGGCAAAGAGATTCCTTTTGAAATTATCACAATTTCTGGGATAGAAAATAATTGACCTGCTCCTAGATAGGTTCCAGAATCGTCTGTTATTATTGAAGGAGAAGTTGTTTCGACAAAACAATAACCTGAGCCTCTCAAACTATGCTCCCAAGGACATTTTATTCCTACAGATTCGTGATTTTCATCTTGATAATATAACAAAGAAGTTTCATAACCTATTTCATCCAACAACAAAGCTAGAAGTTCAGACTTACCCTCACAAGCCCCAGATTCCTCAAATAAAACCTGGTAAGGAAATCTAGAAACATTACTAATACTCAGATTCCCAATGGTTAAGATTTCTTTAGATTCAGAATAAGGAATATTTTGAACTAAGCTTATTGCGATTCTCGCTTGATCAACCTTACTATTTGGAGCCAGGTTTTGAATCCTTACCACTAAAGGTTCAATAGAAATTCTTTGTAATTCGTCATCTAATTTTATTCTTTTAAATTCATAACGAGAATAAGATTCATTGTTGGAAGAATACAATGAACGTGGAAGAGATTTTACATAATCATTTATTCCCCCATAAACGCTAAAAGAAATTGAATCTGACACTCCCTTCAGAGTATATTGTAAATTCAAATCAACAACCCCTGTTTGCAAAACATTTGAACAGTAATCTCCTTCTTTAAAAAATCCACTCGGACAACCACATCTAGAAGATTTTTCTACAAGAGTTCCCTGCCCACAAAAATAAGGCTTTGTTAAAGAACAAGAATCATAAAAAGTTCCATCTCCACACGTAGGCATCTTTTCATACAATTTTTTTTCACCAAAAACACTCAAAACAAGCAATGTGATTATTCCTAAAAAAACTATTAAAATCAAAATAAAAAGAACCTCTTTCAAAATCAAATCAATCTTTTCTTTGGAATCAACTCTTTTCTTGGATTTTACATAAACCACATCCATAAATTAACATATGAAATAAATTATAAAAAGCTATCTAGTCTCCATCCCAAACTTCATTGACCCTCTTAATAATTGAACTAGCAGCAGGTTTAAATTCATTTTTCCAGAACAAGAATGATCTCTCTAAAAATTCTTTTTCCATTTCCTTATCCCCCTTAGTTACAATCAAGGAATTCTTTGAAGTAAATGCCATAAGATTTTTTATAAGATTCCAAATCAGTTTCTTATCTTCTTCTAAAGAGAATATCTTTGATTCAGTAGAGCTAGGCAAAAATCCAGAATTTGGAACAATTAACCCATTCAGATAATTACTCCAGTTAGCAAATCTTTCAGCAATCTTTGAACATAACTGTCTTGAAAATTTCTCTCCTACAAAACCATCAAAAAGGATTGCGTCTTTTATTGAGAATTCATCTTCCATCTCTTGGAAACTCATGGACAGACCCATTTCTTTTTTCAATTCTTCATATCTTTCTTCAAGTTCTTTTAATACAACTTTTTTATCAATCATAAAAATCTTAGAAAATAAGGTTATTTAAAGATTTTTATTAGATTATTTTAGAATTTCTTCAAGAAGATCGGGAAATTCATTTGTTCCCATATCCCCAAAAACAAAATGGCCTTTGTTTTTCATTTCGATTAATTTCCCCTTCAAAGACTCTTCAAATATTTTAGCACTCTTTTTTCCATCCTCATCTTCATCATCAGATGTAAAAATAAGTACTTTTTTCACATTATCTTTAATTGCAGGGAAAATCTCAAAATCATAAAGTTCATTCTCCCCCTTCGTAAATTCATCACTCCTAATTTTCCAAGGAGCAACCAAGATCAATTTTTTAATTTTTTTACGTGTATCTCCAAGCCATCTAACTAAAAAAGCACATCCACAACTATGGCCTACTAAAACAGTTTCTTTACCAATATTCAGCCCATCAAAAATATTTTTCCAATCTTCATATTTTGGATTCCAAGGCTCGGGCATCAAAGGAGTTTCACAAGCAATCCCTTTGTCAATTAATTTTTCTTTAAGCCAATATAACCAATGTTTATTATAAGTTCTAGTCTCGGGGGTTTTTTCTTTTTCTTCATTTCCTGGGCAACCGTGAACAATTACAACATTCATTCTAAATAAAAACCAGGCATTCCAGGTCTAGCCCTCTTAGATTTATTTTGGAGATCTATTTTATTGGGGTCTGCAACAGAGAAAACTTTAGCCTTCAAACCCAACTTATCCTCGAGAAATTTTGGATTAATTTTATCTAATTCAAAAGGGACTGTATAAATATAAACCATTTTATAATCTCCTTTTGAAACATGAGGATTTATCAAATCAAAAATTTTCGCGTTCAAATCAACTTCCTTCTTTTTTATTTTCAATTTTTTAGAATCAAAATCAGGCCATTCATTAATAGAAAGAAATTCCTTTTCTCCCAGTTTGCTCCAAAGTTCTTCTGTAATGTGCGGGCAAATTGGATTCAAAAGTTTCAAAGCCTTTCCAAAAGTTTCTTTAGAGATTTCCTTTTCTTCAAAAATCATATCGAATAATTCTCTTAATTCAATGGTCGCTTTTCTATACTCAAAAGTCTCATAGTAATTTGAAACATTCTTTATTGTATTATTCAACTTAACTTCTAATTTTTCAGAATCCTTTCCAAATTTCAAATTTGAAAAATCATTAAAAACCCTATTCAAAAATCTTGAACTTCCAGAAATTCCTTTTTCAGACCAATTAAAATCTTTATCTGGAGATGCAACTGAAACTAAAAAGAATCTCAAAGTGTCGACTCCATATTCTTTAGAGGTATCTAAAGGATCAACAGTATTTCCAAGAGACTTAGACATCTTTTCTCCATCTTCTCCATAAATAAATCCTTGATGAAACAATTTATTAAAAGGTTCTCTAAAATTAATTAATTTCATATCTGCCAAGAATTTAGTATAAAATCTGGAATAGATTAAATGCATGCAGGCATGCTCTGAACCTCCAACATAATAATCCACAGGACACCAATCTTTTACATTATTCTTATTAAAAATTTCTTTTGAATTCTGAGGGTCACAATATCTCATGAAGTACCAGGAAGAATTAACAAAAGTATCCATTGTATCTGTCTCTCTTCTTCCTTCTCCTTTACACTTGGGACATTTTGTTTTAATCCAAGATTCGTTTGTCTCAAGAGGATTTCCTTCACCAAATTTTACTTTGTCTGGAAGTTCAACAGGCAAATCTTTTTCCTTTACAGGAACGATTCCACACTTCCCACAATGAATAATTGGAATTGGTGTTCCCCAATACCTCTGTCTTGATATTCCCCAATCTCTCAATCTAAATTGGGTAACTCTTTTACCAAGCTTATTCTTTATCAACCAATCAGTTATCTTTTTCTTAGCCTCTTCATTTTTCAATCCATTAAAACCAGGAGAATTGACTAAATTGCCCCAATCGGTGTAAGCTCTTTTCCAGTCATGATCTTTAGGACAACCAATAACTTGTTTAATTTCAATATTGTATTTTTTTGCAAATTCAAAATCTCTTTGATCATGTGCAGGCACAGCCATAACCATTCCCCCAGCATAATCTGCAACAACAAAGTTACCAGCATAGATTGGAATTTTTTCTTCATTAATTGGGTTTATAGCGTAACTTCCTGTAAAGACTCCTTCCTTCTCCATATCCGCCAAATCTTTCTCAGAAACAGATTTCAACTTTTTCAAAAATTTTTCAACATCTTTCTTTTGAGAATCAGTTACTAAATCCCATAATTTTTTATGCTGAGCTGAAATAACCATAAAAGTAACACCAAACAAAGTATCTGGCCTTGTCGTAAAGATATTCCAATATTTTCCATTTATTTCAAACTTTATCTCAGTTCCGTGAGATTTTCCAATCCAATTTTTTTGCATTGCTTTTGTCCTCTCAGGCCAATCTTTCAAATTATCAATTCCTTCATATAACTCATCCGCATAATCTGTGATTTTCAAAAACCATTGTTTCAAAAATTTAGTTTCAACTTTTGACCCACACCTGTCACAATTTCCAGTCTGCGCTTGCTCATTTGCTAAAACCGTTTCACAAGAAGGGCACCAATTAACATTTGATTCTTTTTGATAAGCCAATCCTTTTTCAAACATTTTTAAGAAAATCCATTGATCCCATCTGTAATAACTAGAATCTGCGCTTGAAATCATTCTCGACCAATCATAACTAAATCCAAGAGTTTTCTGTTGATTAATGAAATTTTTTATTGATTCTGCTGTATAATTCTTAGGATGAATTCCATCTTTTATTGCAGCATTTTCTGCAGGTAACCCTAAAGAGTCATATCCCATTGGGTGAAGAACATTAAACCCTTTCAATCTTTTGTATCTTGCGAGAATATCTCCTATTAAAAAATTCCAAGCATGCCCTATATGCAAGCCTTTTCCAGAAGGATAAGGAAACATTTCCAAAACATAACATCTCTCAAATTTGGCTATATCCCTTGCCTCAAAAATTTTAGCTTCTTCCCATTTCTTCTGCCATTTTTTTTCAATCTTTCCGAAATCAATATCACTCATTAAAAAATCAAGATAAAGAAGTTTTAAAAGTTGTTGTTGATTAATAAATACATGGAAAAAATACAGACTCATTTAATCGGAAAAACTTTGACTTCAAACTCTAAATCAGCTTACCAAATGTCAAAAAAAAGCTATTTTGGAGAAAAAGTAGGGGAGAAAATCCAGTATATGCCTACAGAAGCATTTTATTTATTTGAAAAAAATCAACTTGAAATCTTTCAAAAGAGCAAAAAACTTCCCAATGAGGAAATTGTAAAAAAACTTCAAAAAATAGACAAGAAATTCCAAGAAAAATACATCGTTTTCAAAGATTTAAGAAAGAAAGGGTACATTGTAAAAACGGCTTTAAAATTCGGAGCAGAGTTCAGAGTTTATTCTAAAGGAAAAAAACCAGGTCAAGAACACGCAAAATGGCTAGTAATCACCGAAAAGGAATCAAACAAAATAAACTGGCATGAATTCTCTTCTAAAAACCGTGTCGCGCATTCAACAAAAAAGAACTTACTTTTAGGATTAATTGATGAAGAAGGAAAAGTCATTTATTATGAGATTTCCTGGATTAAGCCTTAAATTCTCAATCTTTGCAAAGCTATTTCTGCACTTTCGGACATTTCTTTATCAGGATCCTTCAAAAATCTTTCAACAAAAGGGATAACCCTAGGATCTCCTAAAGTAGCCAAAGCCAAAATTGATTCGTGTCTAACAAAAAGATTTTCATCTTCTTCAACAGATTTCATCAAATATTTTCCAACTAAATCGCTTCTCCCAGTTTCACCTAAAGAAAAAGCAAACTCATGCCTAACTATGGGAGAAGGATCAGTAAATAAACCTTTTACAAGTTTTAAGATATTTTCTTCCTTTACAGCATTCTCTAATTGAAAAGCTGCCTGAATTCTTTCTTCCATACTTTTTTTCAAATTCAAAACAATCTCACCATAATTATCCTCTCTATCCATATTAAGTTAAAAAACAAAAGTTAACTTATAAAATTAACCAAATATTTATAATTGATAACAAGTTCCATAATTCATGACAACAAATACAAGAGAAATAAAAAACAAAATCATTAATTCTTTAAAATCAAAAGGCCCACTTTTACCGGCATATGTTTCAAAGGAGATTGGGATGGACATGCTTTTTACATCCGCATTTCTGTCAGAACTAATCTCAGAAAAAGAAGTCTATTCAAGCCATATGAGAGTTGGAAGCTCAGCAATTTATTATCTAGAAGATCAAAAAAATCAGTTGGAGAAATACCAAGAGCATATAAAAGGAAAGGAAAAAGAAGCTCTTCAATTACTCAAGGAAAAATCTTTTCTTGAAGACGAAACCCAAGAGGCTCCAATAAGAGTTGCTTTAAGACAAATAAAGGATTTTGCAATTCCATTTGAACATAATGATAAAATAATTTGGAGGTATTTTTTAATTTCAGAAAAAGATTACCCTCACATAGAGATTAAAAAAGAAGAAACAAATCTAATCAAAGAAAAAGAAGAAATAAAAGAGATAAACAAAATAAAAGATGATGCAAAAGAAAAGCCCAAAGAAAACTTGGAAAAATCTAAAGGATCCGAAAAAGGTGAACAAAAACCTTCCAGAAAGTTCGTTAAAAAGAAGCTTGCAAAAAAAACAGCCTCACAAAAAAAGAATGAAAAATTCTTTGATAAGGTTAAAAATTTCTTAAGTGAAAAAGGAATGGAAATAATCGGAATAGAAGGATTCAGCAAAAGCGATCTGATTCTTACAATAAAGAAAAATAATGAAGATTACCTGCTTGTTGCATTTAATAAGAAAAAAATTTCTGAAGTAGACATACTCAAAGCGCACAAAAAGGCCACAGAAGAAGACAAGAAGTACATGATTTTTAGCTTAGGGGATCTAACAAAGAAGCTAGAGAACTTCATTGAAGCCATAAGAAACCTCTCAAATATTGAAAAAATTGAATAAAAAGCTTTAAAAAACCTCAAACCTCTTTTTCTCCATGGGAAAGATAAAATCAAAACAAATAAAGAGATCTGCTCATGGATTGATGGAAGCAGGGATAGATTTTTCTGAAGACTTCGAAAAAAACAAAAAAATACTTGGAAAGGAAATGCCCAGTAAGAAGATGAGAAATCAAATGGCAGGATATTTAACAAGACACAACAAGAAAAAGGCTCAAGAGAAGAAAGAACTTGAGGCCTAAACTTCTAACAAAATCCTTTTAAATCGTTTTCATTTACTAACTTTAAGGCTCCATAGCTCAGTTGTTTAGAGCGCTGCTCTCATGAGGCAGAGGTCCTGAGTTAGAATCTCAGTGGAGCCATTAATTCAGTTTAACTCCATCATCTTTCTTTCTAGGAATAATGTGAAAATGCAAATGTGGAACTAACTGCCCCGAATCAGGAAAGTTATTCTGAACAATGTTGAAACCTGTCGCACCAACTTCTTTCATGACCTTTAATGAAACTTCTTTTATTGTGGAAATTAATTCAGGACCCATACTAATAGGAAAATCCAAAATGGTTTCAAAATGTTTTTTGGAGATAACTAATGCATGTCCTTCAGAAATTGGATGAATGTCTTTTATTGCAAAAAAGTTATCGTCTTCAAAAACCTTTTTAGAAGAGATCTCCCCATTTGCAATCTTACAAAAAACACATTCACTCATGCAAAATAAATAAAAAAGAACTATATAAAATTAATTAAAAATAAAAAAATCTAAAAGAGGTTTTATCTTCTCTTCTTAACTGCTTTTTTCTTAGCAGGTTTTTTCTTAACTACTTTTTTCTTAGTAACTTTTTTCTTCATTGGTTTTTTCTTAGTCACTTTCTTCTTAACAACTTTCTTTTTCACAGTTTTCTTTTTTCTAACCACCTTTTTCTTAGTTGTTTTCTTTTTAGCAGCTTTTTTTCTTACAGCCATAGCAAACACCTCCTTTTAGTTACTAGAACAAAGAAAAAATACTTTATATATTTTTTTATAAAGAAAATTTTGTAAAAAATTATAAATCTTCAAAATTTATTTCACCGTCGACAAGCTCCCTTAAGATATTTTTCAAATCAGAAAATTTGATTCTCACTTGTTTAGTGGTATCTCTATCTCTAATTGTAACATCTTTATTCTTCAAACTTTCTTCATCAATTGTGATACAAAAAGGCGTCCCAATCTCGTCGTTACGAGCATATCTTCTTCCAATACTCCCAGATTTATCATAAGAAACATTAAATTCTTTTTTTAATTTATCAAAAACTTCTTTAGAGAGCTCTTCGTAATCTTTTCCTTTTACCAAAGGAAAAATTGCTGCTTTGACTGGAGAAATCTTTGGGTTGAATTTTAGAACAACATTTCCTTTTTCTCCGACGAAGTATGCCTCATATAAAAAAACAAGTAAACTTCTTTCAACTCCAAAACTAGGTTCACAAATAACGTGTGGCAAAAATTTATCTCTTGTTTCTTCATCAAAAATTCTTAAATCCTTTCTAGAATTTTTTTCATGCTGCAATAGATCATAATCTCCCCTATCTGCAATTCCTTGAAGTTCTTTCCAACCAAAAGGGAAATTATATTCCAAATCCCAACAGTCTGTGGAATAATGTGCAAGCTCACTTTTTTCGTGTTGCCTTATTCTAAAATTATCTAGATTGCATCCAAGATTTTTAAACCACAATAAACTTTGAGAAAGCCAATAAGCATGCCAATCTTTTTTTATTATTTTTTTCTTAAAAGCTTCTGAAATTTTCATTCTCTTTCCTTTCTGATCTTCCGAGGATAAAACAAGAACTTCTATCTCTGGAATCTCATAAGGACATTTTTGTTTAGGCTTAACAAAATACTCTATTTCCATCTGTTCAAATTCTCTTGATCTGAATAAAAAATTTCTAGGGGCGATTTCATTTCTAAAAGATTTTCCAATTTGTGCAATTCCACAAGGCAACTTCATTCTTGCGCCTTCAAAAACAGATTTAAAATTTGTGAAAATCAATTGAGCTGTTTCTGGCCTCAAGTAAGCAAAATCTTTTTCCCCAACATTTGTTTTAAACATTAATTCAAAATCTTTTGCATTTTCTTCATCAAAACTCCCCCCACAATTTTCACATTTTAACTTACCTAACTCAGCCTTATCAATCTTAGAAGCTTTTTTACATTTTTTACATTTAACAAAAACATCTGAGAAACTATCAACATGCCCTGAAGATTTCCAAACTTGAGGAGAAGTGATTATTGACCCATCAATTCCCACAATGTCTTCCCTTCCTCTAACAAAAAAATTCCACCAGGAGGATTCAATATTTTTTTTCAATTCAACACCCAAAAAAAGATAATCCCAAAATCCGGCAAAGCCCCCATAGATTTCTGCAGAACGAGTTATAAAACCCTTTTTCTTACAAAAGTTAGCCATTTCCTCAATAGAAAGAACTTCTTTATTTTCCATAACTTAAGACATTAAAAAGATTATTTAAAATTATTTATTCTCCAAGAACCTTAATTAAAATTATTTTATCTCTTTGGCCATCAAACTCTCCATAAAAAATTTCTTCCCAAGGACCAAAATCCAATTCAAAATTACTTATGCTCACCGTGCATTCTCTCCCCATAATTGTTCTCCACAAATGTGCAAATCCATTACCTTCACCAGTTTTATGATGATTATAATCAAATTCTTTTGGCGCAAGTTTCTCAAGCCAAATTTTAAAATCTTTCAAAAGACCAGATTCATTATCATTTATAAAAACACTTGCGGTGATGTGCATTGGATTAATAAGAACAATTCCGTCTTGAACTCCAGATTCCCTAACTGCCTTTCGAATTTCATCAGTTATATTCACAAATTCTATCCTTTCTCTTGTGTTAATTTTAATTTTCTTTGTATAAACTGCCATTTTAGTGTAATTAATTTAATAAATAGAAAGAGAATATAAAATTATGGGAAATCCCGCGATAGATGAAAAAATAAAATTTAAGACAGGAATTACAAAAGAGGGAGAATTATATTTGTATAAGGAACTCATAGAAGAAGCAAATTTAGATAATAAGATAATTATGTTCGGAGGATACTTATGGAGGATACAAAATATTTTAAGAAAAGGAGGGGGAGGAAATTTTGATGAATATAAAACAGAAGCAAAGAAAGCGTACAATCAAATAATGAAAGGGTTTGAAGAAAAAGGATTAATAGATTATATTAAGACAGGAAATGGAACAACATACCCTCGATTGATCGGATACACTCACTATGATGATCCCGAATTCTATGTGAAAATCAGAAGAAAGGGAGATGAGAATTGGACTGGAAGAACCCCAAAAAAAGGTCTAAATAGGTTGGAAATTATTAGAGAATTGCATTTTAATTATGAATTTGAGGAGAAAGAATTTGAACAATCTGTATTAAATTAATCATTTTATAAAATCTAAAATTTCCAAGATTTCAGAGACATTATTGAAATGCTCAAGATTTTTCTTTATCAAAATTTTCGAATTAAGTTTTTCTTTAAACTTTTCTGCTTCGTCTAAGTGCACATAAGGATCATTTGTGGAAAAAATTGAGAAGAAATTATTACAATGGTCCAAAACTCTCTCAAAATGAATTTTCTCTTTTATCCAAGGATGAGCAATTTCAATTTCTTCTGGCTCCAAATTAATTAAATCGAACCAACCTGCAATAAAAACACAACCTGCAATTCTCTTGTGTTTGTGAAGTTTTTCTAGATACCTCATTATTGTTTGGCATCCAATACTATGTCCCACAAAGTAAGTCCTTTCATCAACAGATTCAATATTTTCTTCTAAATATTTCACCCAATCTTCAATTCTGGGAGATTCAGTATCAGGCATATCAAAACTTTCCACTTCAAATCCTTTTTTTGGAAGTTCTTCCTTGAGCCAGTCGAACCATCCTCCAGATCCAGTTCCGCTCCATCCGTGTATTAAGTAAACTTTTCCTTTTGTCATTTTATGAAAAGCGGAGGACGGGACTCGAACCCGTGAATATCTGCTCTGCAGGCAGACGCAGTAGCCGCTGTGCCACCTCCGCATTAAAATTAAGGAAATAAGAATCTATTTAAAACTATTTGTTCAATTAAAATAATAAAATGGTGGAGTGGTATGTTTTGTCTTTAATCTCTGCAGTTTTCTCAGCAGGAGCCGCAATTTCCCAAAAGAAAATTCTCTTCAAAGAATCAGCACTAGGATTTTCATTACTAGTGGCATTGTTTAATTTAATCTTAGCGATACCTTTCTTTTTCTTCGTTGAGTACACTACACTAACAACCTCGGGAATATTAGTTTTATTCTTAAAATCCACATTAGGAGCAATTGCATTCTTATTTGTAATGCTTGGAATAAAAAATTTAGAAATAAGTGAAGCCTTGCCTCTTTTAGTTTTGGCACCTGGATTGGTTGCAATATTTGCATTCATTTTCTTAGGAGAAAACATAAACAAAATAGAAATCTTAGGATTAATTCTTTTGATAATTGGAACATACCTTCTATCCTTAAAAGAAAAACAAAAAATAAAAACTCCTTTCAAAAAAGCCTTCAGTAAAAAAGGCCATTATTACATAATATTCGCTTTGATTATTTTTACCATAACTTCAATCTTAGATAAAGCAGTTTTGAACAAATTCAAAATTCCTCTAAACGCATTTATGGGTCTTCAGCATCTTTTCTTCGCAATAGTTTTCATAGGATTACTCTTTGTCACAGGAAAGAAAATTGAATTTAAATCTGCACTAAAAAATTCATGGGCATGGATTGCATTGGTTGCACTTTTTACAATTACCTATAGGTACACCCATCTTTTGGCAATAAAGAGCACTTCAGTTGCGTTGGCCTTGTCAATAAAAAGGATTTCGGTATTTCTCGCAGTTGCCGTGGGAGGTGCATTGTTCAAAGACAAGAATCTCATAAGAAAAATAATTGCAACGGTCATAATAATTGCAGGAGCATTATTGATAATCAACGGGCAAAACTGGTTATAAGCGAAATTCCTTTCGCCCTTTTAGTCAAACCTTTTTTTGCTTCAGGAATATCTTCCCTGAGGGATTCTTTCAAATAATTCAAAACTTTTTTCCTTCTTTTTCTCAAACTCTCTGTTGAATTCACACAAGGTCCACCAATACAAGCCCCGACACAAAAATTACAATCTAAAAATCTGGTATTTTTATCAGGCTTATCAAGGAATTTCATCACTCGACTTATTCCATCAATAACTTTTATTTCTTTTTTCTTGAGGACATTTTTCAAATGAGCTGTCTTAGAAAGCCCTCCTCCAAGAGGATAAACTTTGGTATAATCATTGTAAAATTTATCAAAGTGCATCTTTTTCTTTGCATTTAAATTAATTTTATTTTTTTCAAAAAGAGATTTTAATTCTCTGTAATCTACAACATAATCAACAAATTTGGATTTCTTCGCTTCTTCTTTTTTATAATTACAAGGAGAAATAAACACAGTCTTATGTTTAGGATATACCTTTTTACAAATTTTGGACATGGCAATCATCGGACTATCAACTTGAATTAAGTTTTTTTTATATTGAGGGTATTTATCCAAAACAACACTAACAACTCCAGGACAAGCAGTAGAAATAAAAAAACCCTCTTTTTGTAATTCTTTGTAATAGGCCTGATTAACAAGTTTTGCTCCAAAAGTCAACTCAACAACCTTATCAAAACCAAATTTTTTCAAGCCGTAAATCATTCCAGGATATGGAAAATCCACGACGAAACTTGGAGCAACCATTGCCACAAATTTTCCTTTCAAAGGGAATTTCAGTTTACGATCTTTTTTCATATTAAAAATGCCCCCGACAGGATTTGAACCTGCGACCTACTGCTTAGAAGGCAGTCGCTCTATCCAGGCTGAGCTACAGGAGCATACTAAGATATATCCAAAGAACTATTTAAAAAGTTTGTTTAAACCTGCACCCAGTACAAATCATCAATCAAAGAGGATTTTTTGAATATTTTTGTAGCTTCTTTCAAAACAGGTTCTGTATTTTTTTCATACCTCTGAGAAATGTGAGTCAAAATTAATCTCTTAACATCTGCACGTTTTGCAATTTCAGCAGCCTGCCCAGAAGTCAAATGATATCTTCCTCTAGCAAGCTCTTCTTTTCCATGTTCAAAGGTGGCTTCGCAAACAAGAACATCAGCATTCTTAACAAAAGGAACAATATTTTTATTCAATTTAGTATCTAAAACAAAAGAAACTTTTTTGCCTTCCTCCTCAAAAGTCAAATCCTTAGATTCGTATTTCTTTCCCTTGAAAACAACATCTTTTCCTTGTTTCAATTTTTGCAGCAAAGGTCCAGGGGGCAAACCTGAAGATTTCAATTTCTTCTTATCAACTCTTCTTTCTCCCTTTTGGATGAATGAATATGCATTACAAGGCACGTTGTGAAACATTTTTCTTGCCTCAATGTAAAAATCACCATTCTCAAAAAAAACTCCTTCTTTAGTAACCTCAACTACCTTTATAGGAAACTTGTTTACAAAAGCAAAAGTCTTAAACATATTTGCAAGATATTTCTTAGTTCCTTTTGGACCATAAATTGTCAAACCTTTTTGATATTCACTAAAAGCTAAAGTTTGCATCAACCCAGGTAACCCCAAAACGTGATCTCCATGCCAATGCGTAATCAAGATTTTTGTAAGTTTGCAAGGATTTAACTTCGCTTTTCTAAACTGTCTTTGAGTTCCTTCGCCACAGTCTATCAAAATATTTTCTCCACCATAAGTTAAGAGAATACTCGTGTGATTTCTATCTGCAGTTGGAATCGCACCAGAGGTTCCCAAAAAGAATAGTTTTATTTTCTCTGCCATAGAAATCTATAGAATAATGAGTTTTTAAGATTTATTAAAGTCCAAACTACTTTTGAATCCCTAGAAGTCTACCTTGCTGAAAGATAAGGTAAAAACGCGGATTTACTTTAATGCAGTTGAAGCAGGAGAAATGTAAATGATTGTATCTCCTCTCAAGAAGGTCAATCCCAAACTTTTCTTTATTTCGCCGTCTTCCATTTGCTTAACGTTGTCCATTACCAAATTGATATGGATATCGAAAGCCAACAAAGTTCCAACAAACTGTTTATCTCCTTTCAAATGCACCAAAACTTCTTTACCTTTAGAATTGTTCAACAAGTCCAAAGGTCTTTCAATGCTATTTGCCATACCAAGAACTGCACTAGTTTCTTTATAAATTTTTTCGTGTTGTATTTATCACAATAGAAAAAGTTTAAATAAAGATTAAAAAGGACTAAAATATGGATAATAAAAGATTTCAAGTGTATTTAAAAGAAGTTTATTCTAGACTAAGTGAAAAATTTCCCTTGGGAGTTGGCGAGAAATATCAAATAGAAAAGAAAGCAAGAGAATTGACATTTCATTACTTAAATAATCCTAACGGGCAAGAGCAAAACCAATTGGTAGGAATAGAAGATATAATGTTAGCGAGAAAGGTATCCAAAGAAAAAGCAATAGAAATGAGCCTTATTTCAGATGCAGCAATAGATACAGAAAAATGGTTTGAGAATAATTTCATATTCTCCCAAAACGAATAATTTATAAACAAAATTTTAATTGAATAAACATGAAGCTCGGAAGAAAAATAACAGGAGGAAAGTACAAGAAAGCAAGAAAGAAGAAAAGGTATGAAAGGCCTGGCCAAAAAAAGATAATAAAAATTGGAGATGACAAGAGGAAAACAGATAGAGTCCAAGGAGGAAATAAAAAAACGAGCCTTCTGAGAGCAAAATTCATAAACGTAAAAACATCAGACAAAAAGATAAAAAAAACCGAAATCAAAAACGTTCTTGAAACTCCTTCAAACAGATTCCTTGCAAGACAGAACATACTCACAAAAGGAACAATTGTAGAAACAGATCTAGGAAAAGTTAGAATCACAAATAGACCCACTCAAGAAGGAACTCTTAACGGAGTTTTAATTGAATAATTCTGAAAGCAATTTAAAGAATAGCTTGCCGAAAGCTTTATAAAAGGAAACTATTTATAAACTTTACTATAAACCAAAATAGGTTCTAAAAACAATGGCTAATGTAAAAAGATGTCCTGAATGTGACAGCGTAAATTTAACTTTTGATTCTCATCTTGGAGAGATAATTTGTAATGATTGTGGTCTTGTCGTCGAGGAAAAAATGGTTGACACTGGAATTGATCTTTCTGGAAAATTTGATAAGGGAGAGAAAAAAGGTCGTGGTGGAGCGCCAATCTCAATGCAAAAATTCGATAAAGGTTTAACAACAAATGTTGGAGAGATTTCTGACATTTATAGATTAGAACCAAAGCAAACCCGTAAATTTCTTAGATTAAAAAAATGGCAAGAAAGAGTTTCAACATCAATTGAAAGAAATTTGAGACTTGCAATGGCAGAATTAAGAGTCATTGCCTCTTACTTGAATTTACCAAATGTTGTCAGAGATGAGGCTTCTAGAATTTACAATTATGTTTTACAGAGAGGCTTAGTTAGAGGTAGAAGCATGGAATCTGTAATTGCAGCTTGTCTGTATGCAGCTTGTCGTTCTTATAATATCCCAAGAACTTTAGATGAAATGGCAACAGCTTCAGATGTTGAAAGAAAGGAAATTGGAAGAACTTATAGGTTCATTATAAGAAAATTAGGCATAAAGGTAAAACAATCCTCTCCTAAAGATTATATCTCTAGATTCTCTTCAGTGTTAAAATTATCCCCAAAAACGCAAAATGAGGCATTAAGAATCCTTGATCAAGCAAGAGATGTTGAATTGACCTCTGGAAGAGGGCCTGCAGGAATTGCGGCAGCTGCTCTTTATGTTGCGGCTTTAATAAACGACGAGAAAAAAACACAAAGAGAAGTTGCAGACATTGCGGGAATTACAGAAGTCACAATCCGTAATAGATATAAAGAATTGATTGAAAGATTAAACCTTGAAGAGAAAATCAAGCAAAAAGAAACCGAATCGAAGACAAAAGACAAAAAATAGGATGCAATGGGATTCGACAAAATTATTCTCAAAATTCTTAATTTAATAAGAAAAAAAAATTATCAAAATCTTGAAACTTCTAAAAAAATTTCAAAAGAAAATGCAATCAAAAGAAAAATATCAAAAAGAACTCCCTCTTCAAAAAAGACTTATTTGATACTATCTGGATGGTATGAAAATAAAAATCCTTCAATATTATTTAGAAAGAGAATATTAAAAAGTGGAGATTCATATATATTTTATGAATTATCAAAAAAGATTCTTTCTTCAAGAACTGAACAAGTCAAGGAATACATGGCAGAGATAAGAAAAGAAGTAATAAGAGATTTAAAAAAGATAAAAAATGAAAAAATTTTGATCGGGACAAGCCTTGGAGGAATACCTACTCTTATGATCGCCAAAAAAGAAATAGTAGATTATTTGATTCTTCTAATGCCTTCTGATAGTTTAGCAAAAGGGGTATGGAAGAGCATTAGAACAAGAAAGATAAGAAAAGATTTGATAAAGCAAAAAATAAGTCTTAAAAAACTAGAAAAAATTTGGAAAGAGCTAGAGCCAAAGAATAATCTTAAAAATTTAGAAAATACAAAAATAATAATATTTAATTCAAAATCCGATTTAGTAATTCCCTACAAAAGAAGCCAGAACTTAATAAAAGAAATGAAAAAAAGAAACTTAAAAATCTTGGTTTTTACGAATAAAGAATTAGGTCATTATTTAACTGCAATAAAAATCTATATGTCAAAAAAAATTTTCAAATTGGTAAATTGAGATTTCTAAAACTTTTTATACCATTAATCTCTAATTTTCTAATAAGCGGGGATGCCGGAGTGGTCAAACGGGACAGGTTTAGGACCTGTTAGCTTATGCTTACCAAGGTTCAAATCCTTGTCCCCGCATATATTCTGTAACTATTATCTAAAAGTAACAAAACAAAAGGTTTATAAAATAAAGAAATTCTAGAATATTATGAGAAAATCACTTAAAAACAAATTAATAGACACTGCAAAAAAAGTTGGAAAAACCTTGTTAGTAGGGGGAATAGCAACAGCACCATTTACTCCTGCATTCTCCCAAGAGAGGCAAGCTTTAGAAAATACCCAATTTTACCAAGGAGAAGGATCAATCTCAAGTTCAGATTACCCTTATTACGAACCAACAAAAGAATTGAATGGAGTGGAGTATATTTTAAATGAATGGGGAGGAGAGAGATATATCACTCCAGAAAGAGAAATAAATACTGCTTTAAGTGAAGGTAGTAAAGAAGCACAATGGAAAGAAAAATATGTTTTAAGAAAAGTTGGAAAAAACCAAGATAGCATTCAAATTGAAAATGATAATACTAGAAGAAATTATACTACTAAGAAAATTGAAAATGCGATGCATTCAAAGAGACACAAGAAAAATAGAAATTCTAAAGAAGAAATCCTTCCAGAAGGAGTTAAAACTGAAAAGGATTTTCCTTTTGGAAACTACAAAACAAATATTTTATGGGGGGATCAAGAATATTTAGTTTTAGGAATTCAAAATGACAATAATTCAAAAACTTTAGAGTTATATTTTATCAAGAGAGATGGAATTTCTTGGACAATTGATCAAAGTACTGGAAATATTTGGGTAAAAAATACAAAATATGGAATTGAGAGACCTTTCTTAGTAGAGGGAGAAAATAAAACAAATTCAATTTATTCTCCTCAAAAAGGAAATTTAAATTCATTAGACATGTATGATTTTCTAAATAGAAAACCTTTCGGAACTTCAAATGGAAATAATTCTTCTACAAAATCAGTTAACAGAACAAAAGAAAAAACATACGACGCAAGAAAAGGAGATAATCTAATTGGAATTGCAAAATCTTATGGAGTAAATCCAAAATCAAAAGAATTCAAAGATTTTTTAGATTTAAATGAAATTACAAATCCTAACGAGATAATTGCTGGAAAAACCTACAAGATTCCTCCTTCTTGGAAAAAATAATTAATCATCCTTTACTAGCTCTATTTGGCTTATTCTGTTCAAACCATTGATAAACTGCATCTTGAGTTTCTTGATTAATTCCCTGTCTTGAAAAAAATTCATTAAGAGTAATGACTTCATAACCAAGATCCACATAGTGATAAACATCTTGAAAATCAATCTTCAAATCATTTGGATTTACATAAAAACTAGAGGAATCTCCAAAACCTTGCTGAAAAGATTCTGAAGAAGTAGGAAGAGTCCCATCTTGCCATTTCCAACCAGCTAATTCATAAAACTGCATTAGCTTATCATATTCCTCTTGAGTATAAACATTAACAGCCACATTATCCATAGCAGTTAAAGTAAAACTAACATCTGGAATTGTACTTCCAGAACCACTTACAGCACCCTTAGAAATTAAATAATCAATTACTTCTTGATTTTCTTCTTCAATTGCATAATCCAATGCAGTTTTGCCTTCATTATCTACGGCATTTACATTCGCACCACTTTCTACAAGGTATTTAACAATCTCGAAATAGTCCAAATAAACAGCTGTAATTAAAGAATTCCTTCCCTTATAATCATCCTCTCTCTTTGCTTCAATATCTGCACCATTCTCCACCAAAATTTTTACAGTATTCAAAGAATTTTGATCAACAGCCCAAAGTAAAGGAGTAAAACCATTCTTATTGGTGGTCTCTATATTAGCACCTTTTTCAAGAAGGTATTCAACAATTTCCCAATTATCATATAAGCTAGCCAAATGTAAGGGTTTTAGCCCCCCTCCATCACCAGAGCATTCTGAATCCACTGAAACTCCTTGCATAACCAAAGACTTAACTAAATTTAGGTTTCCTTCTATGGAAGCATCACATAATTGATCAACCTTTGAACCAGAATTTCCTCCAATCCCATTCGCTTTGTTTTCTTCCAACATTTGTTTAACATCAGTAGGAATATCGTTCTCCCTATTAAACCATCCAAAAAAAGCCCCTTCCCCTTTAACATCAGAACATTGATCCTCTGTCAACAAATCTTGATTACAAATTTCGTCTATAAAATCTGTGTTGACTGCAGAATCAGAGTAAGTCCCTTGCAATTGACCTGCTCTCTTTATTGCAGAATCATAATTCCACACTGTAACTAAAGGTTGATACTCATGCCCTTCTTCAAGATAAGAAATAAGTTCTGGAACAATATCCTCTCCATTACGTCCTTTTGACTTAAGTTCATTATACTTTGATACTTCAAGAAGGCCATCTGTTCTCAATTTCTCAAGCCCAAAATTTAAATCCCCTGATTTCGCTCTTTCTAAATCAAAATAATTTCCTTCTCCAATTAGTTCTGCTTTCAAGATTGCCGAAGGCACACCCCATTTACCTGCATTAACTTCATTATATCTTACAATCAACATTTCCTTAACATCATCAAAATTATTTGCTCCATTTGCCAATTTTTCAAAAAAGTTTGAACCTCCTTTAACATCTATACACTGTGCTTCCGTCAAAATATATTCACTAGAACTCACAACAGAAGACCTGCAAATTTCATCAATAATCTCTTTATTTTGAGGTCTATCCTCGTCAGTATATTTCCCACTTAAAGGTCTGATCTGTTCTATTGCAGTTTCAATAGTCAAATCCTTAAAATAGTTCTCTCCTTCATAAACATTAGGAAGGCCTTCTAGATTTAAAGAAAATAAATATTTTGCACCCTTCACAAAGTCAAAATTATCATCTTTAATTTTCTTGATTGCCGCCTTCTCCCTTGCAGTAAACTTTGGATTATTATCTAAGGTATCTTCATTTCTTAAAGAAGAGTAATATTTATCTCCAGACCTTTTAAATACCCATTCATCCTCGACAAATTCAAAAGAGACTTTTTTATAATTGCTAAATCCACCTACCTCAAAAACTTTTTTATCATCCATTCTCGTACTCTGAGAATCTAGATTATTTCCCAATTCTACAGCTTTATTTATCAAAAGAGATAAACCCTCATCATAATTTTTGTCTTGTAATTCAAGAATTATTTTTGAATATTTGTCTCTAGGAGTTTTTCTTCCATAACTATCTTCAAAAGTTTTCGTATCCACCCATTCAACAGTAATATACTCATTAACCAATCCAGAACCAGAAACATCTAAATCAAGAGTTGTGCCAACAACATCACAATTCATTGACCAATGCCATTCATTATTAAAAAATTTGAAACACATGTTCCTCATTTGAATCTTTGAAGAGGTACTAGGATCAACAACATTGTCCAAAGCCTCATTCAAATCTTCTGTTTCTTGAGCGACTTGTTCTTCCCCATTAATATCTACGCCATCTCCTATAGGCTCCCAATACATATAAACTGGGTGAGAATTGTCTCCAAGATTAAGAGTAAATTTTCCAAAGATCCTATTTCCTTTTTCATCATGCTGGTTCCAATCAAAGACTTCTGCAACATAATTTTCTTCGTCAATCCATTTAAGAAAGATTATATTATGAGGAGTCTTATAATCTAAAGCAATAGATAGGATATCTCCTTCTTTTAATGCTCCCAACTTTTCAGAAGCAGAAAGATCCAAAGTAGATTTTTGCTTATTTAAAGTACAACTCTTCATAGGTTGATCATTGGCTTGAAAGATAATTGCACCATAAGCATTTTCAGTTTCACTTATTTTGATAATATTTCCTGAAAGAGAATAAGATTTTCCTTTACCATCAGAATAAACACAATTTTTGTCCACATTTGCATATTGATAAATTGCTAAAACAGAATCATGACAAGTAATCACACCACTATTATCACAATCCCCAATCTCAGCCTTATCGACAATTCTTCCATTAAAATATTCTACAGCAGCCAAAACTCTCTCACGAGGATTAGAATTACCCAAAATTTCTTTTTTCTTTTCCTCTTTTTCCTTAGCAGCCGCAGCTTCTCTCTCTGCCTTTTGTTGCGCTAAAACTTTCTGGTATTCATTAAAAGATCCCTTAGTCAAGTCTCTATAAGCATTTCCTCGGAGATAATATAAATAAGCCTTTTGTGAGTTAAAAAACATCTTTCCAACAATTGAATCAATAAAATTTATTCTCTTGATAGGGTTAGATTCTAGTTTCAATGTTTCAACAGCTTCTTTAAATTGCCCCTCTCCAAAGTAATCAGTATTGTTAGGATTATTTTCTAAATTATCTTGGAAGTATTTTTCTAATTCACTTAAAGTTTGACCTTCTGTGTAGTTAAAAACAACTGCATCACCCACACTACTTTTATCTAACCAACATCTTATTTCAGTGTCACCACAATATCCCACATCCACCCACCTTTCAGGATTGGAACCAGAACCAGGATTATTTGAAGCGCAAATTCTTTGAATCCCTTGGTTGTAAATCTTTGGATCAATCAAATCACTCGCAGTTTCTTCAAGATTCGGATTCAATAGATTGTAGAAACTAGCTGTTCCAGAAATACAAGCCTTTTGTGTCTTTATGTCCGTTTGAGTTGCTTGTTGCTTTACATATTGATCTTGAACATAATCTATAGCAAAACTTGTTGAGACTTCTTGGAAACCACATTCCTCTTGATCATTTACTCTTATACACAACTCTTTAAATCCTGAAGGTGCAGTAAAATCAACTGTTTGAGTTTCATAATCTCCTTTAGGGATATAACCCGAATCAACATTTCTTACATTACCGAAAAGAACCCCATCTTGATAATAAGAAGACTGTGAGCTTTCTCTTAAATAAACTTTATAATATGCCCCCCTATCATTTCCAGCATAAATATGGTAAAAAACCTTGTAATGAGAACTTGGAGGATTAGTAACAGTACTATAGGGAATTTCTTCAAATTTGCCTGTGAATTGAGGAGGTGAATCTGGCTCTGTTAGAGAATCTAGAATACTAACTCCTCCAGGATAAGTTGCGGAAATAAAAGTTTTACAAGCCGCAGTTCCAACCTCTTCAGAGCTTCTTGCTTTAAATGCCTTGTATGAATCAGCTGCATAATACTGTGTAAAATAAGAGACAGAGTCTTGTGCATTTTGCCAAGCAGATTGAACCCCCAAATATTCTCCTCCACCATGAGAATTTTGACCTAGTACAGTGCTTAAAATTTTTGGGACCGCCAAATTTGCTAAAGGCAATGCTTGTCTCCAAAAAAACTCGCACATATATACACTATGAATCTCATCACATATTCCAACAGTTTCCCCAGTTTCCAGATTAGTTTGCAAACAATCTCTGTAAGAATCCATAACAGAAACCCACCCATCTAAACCTGCTTTAACCCCACTTAAACAAACAGGGACATAAATCCCTTCTTTAGCGTTTGGCAAACATAAAGCAACACTTCCAACGATTCCCGTTTGTATAACATCTTTGACGGGATAAGCTCCTCCAAAATCACATCTACTTGAAGGACAAATTACAGGATCACAAACATTAAATAAAACTTTACAATCTGAAGGAGACATAAAGTCAGTACACTCTACAGAGGGCACATTTGTAGCAGGACTTCCAACTCCAACAATCCCTCCATCTGGAAGAGTAATTCTTTTAACCCCAGACTTATACTGTCTTGATGCAGCTTCTATAGCACTAACTGCTTTGTTAACCAATCTAGAAGATTCAGATTCAGTCAACCCAGGAAATTGATTATAAGGCTGCCCAGTTCCCAAGTTCACTAATTCACAGACATCATCTTTTTGATTTGAATTAAATTCTTCATAGCCATTTGGACCAACATTACAAAGCCAGAAACTATTGATTCTTCCTGAAACATCATAACTATTTATTCCTCCCAAAACTGCAACTTTCTGCTGCACATAAGCATACCATCCATTATCTTTATCAAAAGGCACAACTGCAGGCAATCCTTGGTAAGGCTCTTCTTCATAATATCTCACAATAACATCTTTTTCTCCTGGAGAAGGATTAAACTTATTGTTATAACTAGTGGAATCTAAAACTCTGAAATCAATCTTAAGTAATTTATCTAACCTCGTTTTATCGGTAACCCTAGTTCCAGTAAAGTCATAAATCAAGTAAGAAGAAGTGCCATCATTTTCTATATGTTGTTTAATTGGATAAACGCCTGTTTTTATAGAATCATCCAAAATGAACAAGAAAAATCCATCACTTGTTTGAATTCCTTGAACCGGAGTCGATAAAGGAAGATTATATTCATTATCAATAACCGAACTCCATTTATCAAGAGTATTTCCCTTATAATATTCTTGAATTCTTCCTTCTTCTGTTGTTACATAAGAAAAATCAGAAGCAGAGATTCCTGTTCCTTGAAGAGCATCATTTATTTGAAGGAAACTATCGGAATTTTCTTTCAATCTAGAAGACAAATCATAAAGTTTTTTCAGATATTTTTCATCTCCGGTTTGCTGATATAATCTATAGTAAAGGTCAAAATTTTTCAAATCTTCCAAATTGTAATACCCCTTGTTAAAAGAGTCTTCTCCAGAAAAAATTGTTGACATATCGGAAGTCAGAACATACTGGCTAGAATCATCCGGATTTTGAATTGAACCAATATTAACATTGGAAATAACTGACTGGGCATATTCGCCCACAAAACTTTCTGTGTCAACAACATTATCTCCAAATATTTTTAGTTGATTCGGAATAAGATGTTTATCTTGAATATTTTTTATGTTCTCATTTTGAGATTTTATCGTCTGGTAAACAGAATTCACTTCCTTGTTTATTGTGTCTGCGTTCTGGAAATAACAATTTTCTTGTGAAGCATAATTACCTGCAGAAACCTCACCAGCACAATGTTCTGTCCATCCTCCACTACTCCTCATAACCATTTGTCTTGCAATTGATTTCCCATCAGCATTTTGGATAAAATTCTTTACAGTTAATGCTGCGCCAACTCCTAAACAAGCCGCTTTCATATCCTTAACAACAACACCTAAATTATCTGAAAACTTCTTCCAATCTTCAACTTGCTTATTTAATTTCTCAACAAGACTTTCTACCTTTTCAGGAGCTAATTGAATTGCTCTCTTTTCAATACCAATGTTAAAATTAAAATCAGAATAAGACCTTTGATATTTTTGTTCAGGGATAATTGAAATTTTTGCTTGTTTTTTAAGATTTATTTTGGTTACTTTTATCACGACATTATCTCCTAGAGTCTTAGGATCATTTAAATTAAAATTTCTTTCTATGCTTACAAACCTATTGTAAAAGGAATCGTTAGCTACATAGACCTTTAAAGTTGCAGAATCAATATCCAAACCAGTAAGTTCTATGTATTCCCCAGAAGAGATGTTAATTGTTCGCCTTTCATCTTTGTCCAAATTAAATGAGGTTGTAGTTCCATCAGAAAATTTAACCAATACAGAAACCCCATAATCTTCAAAAGAAGGTTCATCAATCTTAACAAGAGAAATACTATGCAACTCCCCGTCTATCAAAACATCATATTTTGAATTTGAAGAGCTATAGAAAGAAACATCTTTTTCACATCCAACCGAATCCACTAATTCGGGATATAATTCTTTAAACTCGCTACAAATTTCAAGAACCTCAAAAGATTGACCAAGGAATTTAGCCAAATCAATTTTTTCCTTAAAAGATTCAAGAGACAATTCCTGACTTTCATAAGTTTCGTCAGGATAGTCTTCAATAACTCTTTCATAGCTTTGCTTGGATTCTCCATAATATTCCGAAGTATTTATATTCAAATCCAAAGTGTCCCCAATTCCAAGTCCATTAAGAATTATAATGTGATCTTTAATTTCATTTAAAGAGCTACTTTCTCCGACGACGATCTTGATTACATCATCGCCAGTTCTTATTCCTTCTTCAATATCTAAAATATCCCCCTTAAGAGTTCCAAAATCTTCTTCAAAACTTTCAACAAGAGTCAATCCCTTATCAGTAGCCCTATCTTTGTAATTGGCCATTTTTTCAAGATAATCATATTGGGATTCACTAATGACCTCTCCAACTTTCTCAGGAGTTAAGTAAATATACGCCTGAAGATCCTTGGGATTATTTGAAGAACCAGAAAACTTTGCATACCCTAAGTACATGTGCTTTCCCTCATCTTCAGAATACCCAAGATAATCTCCTACATGATAGTTCTCTTGTTGATCATCAATAGTTAAATTTACTTGAGGAGAAATGAATAGAGTTTTCATGGCATCTGATTCCCAAAAAGTAGAGTCATCCTCCTTGCAATAAACTTCAACTCTTTGATTTATTCCATCTTTTCCGATACTATTCTTAACAATATGGCATCTATTATCTAAAAATTTATCTCCCTCTTGAAGAGTGTAATATTCTGAATCAACTTTCAAAACAGCTCTTGTGTCGGGATTAACAAGCTCATCCAATTTTATTTGCAAACCCGCAAAACAATAAAGCCCAGGCAAGTAAACAACACTTGAAGAAGCTCCCTCCGCCAATCTGAAGGAACCATATTTTCTTTTCTCATCAGTACGTCCTTCAAAAGAACCTCTATAAACATCTGAATAAACAACTATTGTTGCAGAATTACTATCTACTCCTTCAACAGCCAAATAGCCTCTTCCATCCCAAAAACTATATTGATTCTTAATCTTGTCCCACTCAGAATAAGACATTTCTGGAATGAAAAAAGTATTCTCTCCAATTCCAAAAGAATTTTGGATATCATACCTTATTGTAGCATTAATAGTTCCCTTAACAAAATCTGGCATTGAACTTTCATTTTGATTTTGTCTTAACATTACAACAGCATAACCAATATTTTCATAAGTAGGATTTTCAACTTTATCTGAACTTCCATAAAATCCAAGAAATTGTGAAGATAAAGCTGCTTTGTTTGGGATAAATCCGATTGTACGGACTTCTCTAGGATAATTTCCTCCAAAAGTTATTGAATCTATTTGAGAAACATCAATAAAAGGATTAATTTTAGTGGCTCTTATAGGACAAAAAACAGGAACATCCTGTTCTTCTAACAAATCACTTCTAACTGGAACAGGAGAGCATCCTGTAGCATCTATTTGAAGAAGAAAATCCTGACTTTGTTCACACATACTTGTATCCCACTCCAAGCTAGGAGAACCAAAAGAGCTATATGTTCCCCCATAGTAATATTTAGGGTTTGAAGCAGAATAACTTGCAGCTAGGGAGACCAATGAAAAGAAAACTCCCAACAAAATCAAAAATAGAATCAAATTATTTTTTTTCATTTAAAATTTACCTCAACTTTTTTATTTTCGTACAAAATGTAATTGTTTTGCAAATCATCAAGAGAGTTCACCTCGGGAAGACTTTCAAAATTCAATTCCACATAATTTGAATTCTTTAATTCACTTTCTGAAATGAAATAACTTGTAGAACCTCCTCCAGACAAAACCTGTGAAACAATTTGCTCAGGAATTGTGATCTCAAAACACTCTTGTTTTTTGGCCCCGAAAAAAGCCCCAATTCCAGTTGCTGGAACATCAACACATTGTTCTTGAGTTGTTTCTGCAAGGCTCAAAGAAGAATTTTTGTAGGTGGAAATTTGTATTTCATAATCTCCTTCTGAAAGCACCACTTCCTTGCTATTTGGGATTAAGATTGTTTGTGAATCTTCCAAAGAATTAAAAGTAACAATAGCATTTCCATTGTAAACTTGTCCATCTTTTTTCAATACAATTTCTTTAGAATATTCTTTATCCAAGAAAATGGAAATGCTTCCCTCATTTACACTACTATAAATTGAACTTGAATCCTTATAACCATCAGCAGTTATAATCAACTCTCCATTTACACATTGAGGCAAGTTTGCAATTAAAGAACCATTAGAAACTCCCGTTTCCCCTATAGAACATTTATTTCCAGAACACTCGTAAGAGATACTTGCTTCCACAGGACTACCTTGATAATCTGAAACACTTATAGAAGTTTTCGAAAAACTATCCGAACAAATGTCTATTTGATTCCCTTGCTGAGCAATCCCTTCTGCAGGCTCTCTAGGGAGATTTCCTCTTATCACAACTGCAACAGGAAATTGAAAAATTTCATCACCACTATAAACTTGGATTAAAGTTGGATAAGCCAGATTATAAACAAAATGATATGTAGTATAACAAAAACCCAAAATTCCTAACCCTTGTTGATTCCCAACAGGATCTGCAATCAAAAGAGAACCTTCACTAGGGTTAACTTCAAAACTATACGGCCAATCTTTAGAATAAATAAATCTAAAATTATTTTTTACTGCACTATCTACTTTAAAATAATCATTTTCTGTACCCTCACCTTTTATTGAAAGAGTATTAATCTCTATTCCTTCCTTTAAATCTTCAAAGATTTTCTCTGCTCCCCAAGTCATAGGAGAACAACTTATTTCAACGCCATCTACAGGAGCATATAACCTCATAAAATCAACAGCATAATTTTCTAAGAATAAACTTTTCTGTTCTTGATTATATAATTCAATAGCGTCGTCGTATAGTTCACCCAATTTAGAATCAACAACTTTGCTATGTTTTTCAAGGACATAAGAAGACTCTCCTTTTGAAATAGACAATTTCAAATCAATATCAACTATTATTTCACTATTATCAATTTTAACATCAAGATTCATGCCATTTAAATCCCTCACCACCCCATAACCTTGGGAAGAATATTCTTCAAAATCACAATTTTTTATTTGATTTGATAAATATCTTTCCAATTCCCCCTCCATAAAACTTTTTGTTGGAACTTGTTCTTTTGCAATATTTCCTCCTGAAACATAATACCAGTAAGGAATTTCATTTCCCACAAAATCCAAATGCGAAGAAAAAGGCATATAAGTAGATCCTGATTCAAATTCAGTAGGATAAATGTACCCTGCACCCGAACCCAAAAGGCGAGAACCTACTAAAACTTTTTCATTAACACAATCCAAAAAACTATTTTCTATTGGACTTACAAAATCTGGAACACTGCCTCCTATCCTCGTGGTGTTCCTAAATAAAAAATAAGCTCCAACAATTGCTATAATTATTATAGCAATTATAATAAAAACTGTAACTTGCCCTCTTTTTCCTCTCTTTAACAACATAATCAAAAGATGAAAAATATCTATATAAATATTTGTTTAATCAAGAAAAAACTATGCCCTTCTTCGAGTTACTTTGAAAGAGAATAAACCTGCAATCACTAATAAGATTCCCCCTACAAACATTATCCAAGTATTTGCTTTGTTTAAAAAATCTGGAATGACCCAATAACTAAGACCCGCATTAATAAAATATGCTCCAAAAACAATGTAAACAACAAAATAAATTAATCCCTTCCTCATAGAAATAAATATAAAATATTCTATTTAAATATTTCTAAAGGCCCCATAGTCCAGTGGTTAAGACGCATCGCTGACTTCGATGAAGCTCAAGTTCGATTCTTGATGGGGCCATTTCTTTTACTTTTCTTCCCTCCTTTCGACTGCCCCCAATTATCTTTAACTAATTCAAAATCAAAATCTTCTTTTTTTAATCCAGACAAATTACATAAATCGTTTAAAAAAGATTCTGAGATTAATCGTCTTCCAGAAAGATAATTTTTCAGACTAGAATAACTAATCCCCACTAAACGATTTTTTAATTCATTCAGCGACGGACAAGATATGATTAGCATAACTTTAATAAAAAATTCCCTTTGTTTTCCTTCATTAAATTTTACACGCATAACATAGCTGCGACACCACACTATAAAAAACTTTATAAACCAAATCTTCAGAGTATAATCATGAAGATTCCAAAGACAACAAATAGATATTGTCCTTACTGTAAGAAAAAAACTGAACAAAAGATTAAGTTAGTTTCTACAGGTGGAAAAAGAGGAACTTTGAAAAGAGGAGGTATTGCAAGAGCGAAGCTAAGAGGTTTAGGAATTGGAATTGGGAATAAAGGAAAATGGGGTTCAAAACCTGCTGTTTCAAAATTCAAGAGAAAATCAAAAACAACTAAAAAGACAAATATAATGTACACATGTAGAGAATGTAGTAAATCGAAGTATCAAAAGAAAGGTATAAGGGCAGGTAAACAATTACAAGAATAAAATGGCAATACAAAAAAGAAAAAAAAGATTTTTTAGCATTGATATTCCGTTGATAAAAAAGACAACACAACTTCAAGCATTCGAAGCAAAAGAGCTAGATGGAAGATTCATAAAATATGATTTGACAAGAAGCTTGAAAGGAAAAAGTGTTATCATAACATTACGGGTTGATGTCAAAGATGAAAGAGCAAAAACAGTTCCAAAAGAATTAAGATTAATGCCTTACTATTTGAAAAGACTTGTAAGAAAAGGAACTAGTTATGTTGAAGATTCATTTTCAACTCCAACTAAAGATGCTCAAATAAGAATAAAACCTTTCTTGGTTACCCGAAGAAAAGTTCCAAGAAGTGTTAGAAAAGCTCTTAGAGTTGCGGCTAATGAAGAGTTGAAAAAATATGCAAAATCAAACACTGTAGAACAAATCTTCGAGGACGTTTTGAAAAACAAACTTCAAAAAGATTTGAGTTTAAAGATGAAAAAGATTTATCCACTTTCTGTTTTCGAGATTAGAGTTTTGAAAGTTGAGAACAACACGGAAGGTCAACAATAAATCTTTTAAACAAATAATTCTTGAAAAATTCGTGCCTGTGTAGCTCAGTGATAGAGCAACTGACTTGTAATCAGTAGGTCGGGGGTTTGAATCCCTCCACAGGCTTATTTATTTTTGGACAAAAATTAATCAAAACTAAAAGTAGGAGGTAAGAAAGGTCTAAGTTTAATAGGCAATATATCGTCTAGTTTCTCTATATCTTTATCATCCAACTCTATCAAATTCTTTTTATACTTTGCATAATATGATTTTTTTAACCTTTTTCTCTTAAGATATTTTTCCTCTTCACTACCCCAAAATTCAATCCAAACTTTTTCTCCAAGAGGGATGAAAAAATCACAATAAACTTCTTCTTCAATAGGGACTCTCCTTTCATAAGAATGAACAATTCCCTTATGATAAAGCCAATTATCAATGATTTGTTCTGCTTTACTTCTTACCCTATGCCCATCTTCTGTGATGTATGTTGCAGGAAACTTGTTTCTAAAATCTTCTTCCTCTTTCTCTTCATCTGTTTGCTTATAGTTTTCTGCCTGTTTTTTATCAAAACCCTTTTTCTTCAAAAAACAATCATAACACAATAATTTATCCCCTTTTTTCCAAACCCCGCATTCTTGACATTTGGAAACTTTTCCTTCCTCTCTCAAAGTATTACAAGATTTACATATTGGGAAAAATCCTGATTTTTCTCCACAAATTTGGCAAACCATTAAAATAAGACAATAAAAGAGTATAAATTATTTACTCTTAAAAAAATTAATCACCACTTCCCCAAATTATCTTTAACAACCTTAACCCAATTGTTAACAATATCCAAAATTAACTCATTAATCTTTTTCTTGTCTTTTATAGAATATAAAAATAAATAACCTCCAACCTGTTGATTCATTTGAGATCTCCCTATCAAATCTTTTTCATAGAGTTTTTTCACTCCTCTTTGAATTGTAGATTTGTCAAGACTCAATTCTCTAGAAAGTTCCTCTGTATCAAACTTCTTAGTGGAATGCTTTGAAAGAAACTTCAACAAGGCATAATCTGATTTAGAAAGCCCCAAGCTACACTTTACTACGTCTTCTATATCAAATTTCTTACATGCGAAGTCTATCATTTTCTTACATTGATTTCAAAACTGAATCAATTTTACTCTTTAGCATATCTTCTGAAGCATAACCTACATGTCTTGCAACTTCTTCGCCTTTATTCAAAAAGACCAGCGTCGGTATCCCTTGAATTTCAAATTTCATCGCCAAACCTTCTTGAGCTTGCGTATCAAGTTTTAGAAAATTCATCTTCCCTTCAAACTCTTTACTCAAACCTTCAAAAACAGGTTTCATCATCTGACAAGGTCCGCACCAATCAGCGTAAAAGTCTACAACAGAAGGCACACTAGAGTTTTCTACTTCTTCTTCATAGTTCTCTAAAGTCAATTGTTTTGTAGCCATTTTATTCTCCTTATTTAAGTGCTGTTACAAAAAAGCAGTTCTTTATAAACGTTTTTGAGAACTGAAAAAACTTCTAAAAAATTGCAGTTTAATCAAAGAAATTCTGCTTTACCATCTTCAACAAGTATTTTCGCGACTTCCCTCGGAATGTTCGAAACTTCTCCTTGAGAAAAAGGCCCCAAACTTTTTCCATCCATTCCCACAAAATCCCCTACGTCTTCTAAAAACACAATCATATCATTTTCAATTTCTTTTTCTTGAGCACTTCCATTAAGAAAGCTACTTAGTTCTTTATCTGATTTTTCTATATCTGCAACAAACCTCTCAAAAAGTTTTTTTTCAATTAGAAGCATGTTATTAAAATCTTGCTTAGAGATCCCTGTTTCTGAAGCAATTAAAACAAGGTTCATAATTTTCCTTCTTCTTCTCCGCAATAACTCTTGAAAAAGAGTGATTGCATTTTCAAGCTGTTTTTTTGTTTTCAAAAGTACATCTGAAAAAACATCATTGTCTTTGGATGCTGCTTCTCTTTTTTCCTTCAAATACTGAGCAACTTCTTTTACAAAATTTTTTGGAATAGGTTGCAATGTTTCTGAGTACCTTTCTCTTTTTGCAGCGTCGTAAATATCTTTGTACGTTATCATTTTTTTAAATATTCTGGAATTTCAAATTTTAAAAATTCTGGAAATAAAACTTTTCCATAAACCAACCTATAAAAACATTCTGCAGTCAATTTAGAATCTTCTAAAGCGTTATGTACCCCTCGACTATCCTCCATTCCACAAAAATCAAGTATGTTTGAAAGGCCCATTGAACTATGATCTTCCTGAATAAGAAACTTTCCTCTTAAATCCTTATATCTAAGTTGAGCAATACTATGCAAATCAAAACTTCTAAAATGAAAGGGAATTTCTAATTCGAATTTCTTGGCTTTAATCTCCAAAAATGCAACATCAAATTGAGGATTTTGACAAAGAAAATTCTTAAATTTTCTTTTCGAAACCCACTTAAAAAAACGCTCCAACAATTTTTTTTGAGTTTGTTTATTCAAGTCTCTTAATTGTTCTTCAGTCTTTCCAGTAACTCTCAGAGCTCCTTCAAAAATGTCCTCTTCATCATCAACTCTTGATTCTTCCAAAAATTCTTCTCCAGAGATTGTATCATAAGCTCCAATTTGCCAAATTCCACATTTTACCCTATCAAGGCCACTTGTTTCAATATCCATTACTATCATCTTCAAAAAAAACAATTGCTCTTTTAATAGATTACTGTGATAAATCACTTACTAAAACCAACTTTCTTCAATAAATCCTTTCCAAGAACTCTTCCAAGACTTCCCTTTTTTGCTTCCTCTTCATTAAAATGTTTTTCCTTAGGAACTCCCAGATTATACCATAAAACAGGAACAGGGTCCGCAGAATGATTTTTTAATTTACATGGAGTCGAGTGATCTCCAGTAACAAGTAATTGAATCTTATTTTGAGGAGCAAACTTTCTTAAAAAATTAAAAAAAGTTTTGTCTATATATTCCAGCATTTGTTTCTTTTCTAGGGGTTTGTTATCATGTCCTGGCAAGTCGGTTTCCTTTATATGAACATACATATAATCGGCAGTCTTGTGATATTTTTTTATTATTTTAATTATAAATTTACAAGCTTTCTTTAACCCTTCATGAAGGTTTTTATAAGAATCTAATCCCTTAAGTTTTGGATAAGAAAAAGAATAATTTTTCATTCCACAAACTTTTGAAAAACCAATTTCTAAAGGCATGTAATTTACAGAAATCCAATTTTTATACTGTTTAAGTTTGGGTTTTTCAATTCCTGCCCCCCTAACAAGAAGATAATTTGCAGGTAAAAGACCTTTTTCTCTTCTTCTCAAGTTCACAGGATGGACATCTAAAACCTCAAAAGTTTTTCTTAAAAACTCATTCAAAACCGCACAAGTATACTGAGAATTATCCTCCTCATCAAAAGGCCTACACGTAACAACTTTATCGGGCTCTTCAGATTTCCCCGCAACATAAGTTTTATCATTTCCTAGAATGTTATCTGAAAAACCCCCCTTCAAAAGTAAAGCTCCTCTATGCTGAACAGTTGCCACAAATTCAAAATCACATGGGAGGGTTATTTCATTTATGGCCTTTGCTAATTCTTGAGCTTCAGAAGTTGTCAAAGTTCTTCCAACTCTTCTATCTTTAATATTCCCTTTTGATAAAGAATCAATAGTTGCAAAGTTGACCCTCAATGCAAGATCCCCTCTTTTTGGCTCAAGTCCTGCCCCTCTTGCTTCTAATTGTCCACGAGTACTATCAATAAGATCATTCCCAAAAAGAGAAACAATTGCTTCATCTGATTCAGGGATAAAATTATACCTAACAGGATAAACATAACCCATTTCACCCCGAGTTGCAAAAAAATCCATATTGGGTGTATTTGCAGCCTCTAAAGGGGTTTTATTGTCGAGCTGCTTGTGTGGCAAATCTCCCAAACCATCCATAATTACAAAAATCCCTTTCATTATCATTTACAAAAGCAACTTTTGTTTATAAGGATTTAGACAAAAATAGAGTGATAACACAAATAACAAAACTTAAAACCCAAAACTATCTAATAAATTTATGTTCGGAAAGCTAAAAGATAAATTAAAATCCTGGGTGAATAAAGTTTCAAAAGACGAAGAAAAAGAAGAAGAAAATCAAAAGACACTAGAGGAAACTAAAGAAAAATCAAAGAAATCGGAAAAGACCAAAAAAGAAAAGAAAAAAGAATCAAAAAATAAGCAAGAAATTCTAGAAAGAGAAGAAACGGAAACAATTTCTGAATTAATTGAAGAAGATATTGATAAAAAATTGAAGGGAGAAATCCAAAAAGAAGAATATAAAGAACCTCCAATGAAATATAATGAAGGAAAAAGCCTTTATGATCCAGATATAGAGAAAATTGAAGAGATAGTTAAAGAAAAGAAAAAACAATCTCTTTTCAAAAAATTAACTTCAGGAAAAAGAACTTTCACGGAAAAAGACTTTGAAGAATATTCCGAGGAATTAGAAATGCTACTTTTAGAAAACAATGTTGCTTTGGAAGTTGTGGACAAAGTTTTGGAATATTTGAAAAAAGATTTGATTGACCAAGAAGTTGGAAAAAAGGAACTTGAAGAAAAAGTAAAAAAAGCTCTTAAAGAAGTTATAGAGATGGTTTTGGTCGAACCATTTGATTTGATTGAAAAAATTAAAGAAAAAAAAGAGAAACCATTTGTGATTTTATTTTGTGGAATTAATGGAACTGGAAAAACTACAACAATTGCAAAATTAGTGAACTTATTTAAGAAAAATAAGATGAATTCTGTTATTGCTGCAGGAGATACTTTCAGAGCAGCTTCAATTGAGCAGTTAAAAAAACATGGGGATAAATTAGATACAAAAGTTATGTCCTCTGACTATGGAGCAGATCCTGCTGCAGTGGGATTTGATGCAATAAAATATGCTGAAAAAAATAAGTTAGATGTTGTTTTAATTGACACTGCAGGAAGAATGCACACTGCAAAAAACCTTTTGAGAGAAATGGAAAAAATAAAGAAGGTTTGCAAACCAGATTTAACAATTTTTGTTGGAGAATCAACAACGGGAAATGATTCAACTGATCAAGTCAAAGCATTTGATGAAGAAATTGGAATTGATGCAATAATCCTGAGCAAAGCAGATGTGGATGAAAAAGGCGGAACCGCTCTTTCAGTAGGGTATACGACAAACAAACCAATTATTTATTTGGGAACAGGCCAAGAATATGAAAAATTAGAAAAATTTGATAAGAAAAATTTCATTGAAAAATTAGGACTCTAATATAATAATTTTTATAAATTAAAAAAACCCAATAATAAGATGTTGACAGCAGAGTATTATCTAAAAGTAGCCAGAATGGAGAATCAATGGGGAGAGCATAAAAAAGGGAAGATTTACACAATTTATGATATGCCTTATAAAAAAAATCCTCTTATGAGAAAGACTCTAAAGAAAAAAAATCTAACTGAAAAATTAGATTAAAAGTTCTATATTCTTTACAAGAACAATAAATATAAACCAATTTTTACAATAAAGAATATGAAAAACTTTGAGGATAAGATTCATTTTAATGGATCTCTTGATCAAGCTTCAAAATTAACCTCCATGTTAAAAGAACTTCCAGATGGAACTTTTGGAGCAATAGAAATTGAAATTGGTTCTGGAAAATATTTAACCATAGAGAAGATAGAAGAAGATGCTTCTGGAGATATCAAATTAGTGGATATGACCTATCACAAAGATAAAAAAGAAATAAGAAGAATAAGGAGTCCTACTTCAGTTGTTGAATATAGTGAGTCTAGCATGGGCAGAGAATTATCGTTTGAAAGCAGAGGTACAAAATATCATGTTGTGTTTGAAGAATAGAATATCTTTAACTAACCCAAAAACTTAATAACTCAATTTAAACTACTAATTCTATGTTAGAAAAACTAGGAAAGGCATTAAAGAAAGCTCAAGATAAAATAGCCAATGCCATATTCTTAGATAAAAATTTAGTTGAGGGAATAGTAAGAGAATTACAAAGAGCCTTGATTGAAGCAGATGTTGAGATACTTTTAGTTAAAAAAATTTCAGATAAAATAAAGAAAGCTGCTTTTGACGAAAGAATAAAAGAAATAGAAAAAAAAGAACACCTTATAAAGATCTTACACGAAGAATTAACTTCCATTTTAGGGGATAAAAAAGAATTAGAACTTGAGAAAAAAGGGCAAACAAGAATCATGCTTCTTGGTTTGTATGGGGCAGGAAAAACAACAACAATTTCCAAATTAGGAAATTACTATCAAAAAAGAGGTAAAAAAGTTGCACTTGTAGGATTGGATGTGCATAGGCCTGCTGCAAAAGAACAATTGATGCAGCTAGCCAAAACAAACAATCTGAAAGCATTCGTAGATTTAGAAGAAACCGATGCCCTTAAAACGTATAAAAAATTCAAGAAAGAATTAGATAAATTTGATTTAGTTTTAATTGATACTGCTGGAAGGCACACTTTAGATAAAGAGCTAGTAAAAGAAATAAAAGATTTAGGAAAAGAAGTAAAGCCCACACAAACGATTTTAGTTATGCCTGCGGATGTTGGGCAATCTGCAAAAAAACAAGCCTCTGAATTCCAAGACGCTTTGAAAATTTCTGGGGTTATAATTACCCGTATGGACTCAACAGCAAAAGGGGGAGGGGCATTAACTGCTTGCGCTGAAACAAATGCGCCAGTCTATTTTATTACAACTGGGGAAAAAGTAAATGACATAGAGGAGTTCAATCCAAACAATTTCTTGTCTAGACTTTTGGGAATGGGAGATTTGGAAACTCTTATGCAAAAAATCAAATCTGCAACAGATGAAAAAAAGCAAGAGAAAATGCAAAAGAAATTGCAAGAAGGAAAACTTTCTCTTGAAGATGTTGTTGAACAAGTTAAATCAATGAATTCTCTTGGAGGATTTGGAAAATTAAAGTCCTTAATTCCTGGAATGGCAAATGCAAAAATTTCAGATGATATGTTGGGAGCTCAAGAAGAAAAAATAAAGAAATGGGAGCACATAATCAAATCTTTAACTCCTGAAGAAAAAGAAAATCCTGAGTTATTGCAAAAACAGACTTCAAGAATAAAGAGAGTTGCAAAAGGTGCAGGAGTTAACACAAGTGATGTTAGAAGTTTACTAAAGCAATATGATGTGCTTCAAAGTTTTGTAAAAGATTCAAGCGACATGGACATGTCTCAAGGCATGAGTCAAAAACAAATGCAGAGATTAATGAAGAAATTCGGAAAGAAAAAGATGCGAAGGATGTAAAAATGGTAAGAGATAAAAAGAAATGGGAAGAAACGAAAAAAGAATTTAAGAAAGATTTGGAAAACCCTTTACTTTGGGGTTACTTCTTAATTATGATCGTCTTAGCAATATTGTTCTCTGTAAAAAAAGATGAAGATTTCAGATTGATATCCCTGGTGATTTTTATAGTTTTACAAACAGGATATTTAATATTCTTAAGCAAAAAAGGTGAAAAGCGATTAAATTGGATATATTTAATTTTGTTTGTATTTTATTTGATAATATACTTTTTTGCAATAAACAAGAACATTTCTGCATTAACAATTTCAGTATTAGCATTTGTATTCTTGGCAGTAGGATGGTTGTGGGGGATATCCTATACAACCCTAAAAGATAAAAGAATTCCTTTGATAGTTTCATACATCGTTTTTGTAGGAGCTTCAATATTATTTTTCAGTTTAATTTTCTCTGTATTCAATGCCTCCCTTCAGAATAAGATTTTAGACCCAGACGGGAGACAAATTCAAGGAATGGTAGAATATGTTTGGTTTAGCGCTGGGAATTTTTATATGAATAATTTTGGTGAAAAACCTTATGGAATGTCCAAATCATTTAGTTATTTTGAAATGGCGTTTAGTTTAATAATTCATACAATAATCATCTCTAGAGAAATAGAGAGAAGAAAAAGATGAGAAGGATGAGATAACTAATTTCACCTTAACATTTTTATATTAAATTCTCCACATTAAGAAATGAAAAACAAGACAAAATACACAATAATCTTAATTTTAATGTTAGTTGCAACAGCAATGTCTCTTGTTTTATCCTTCATGCCTCTTGAACAAGCTTGCGGAGAAAATGGAAGCTGCACAATAGTTCAAACTTCAAAATATGAAACAACATTCGGAATAAAGACCGCCCATATTGGACTAATTGCATTCCCAATTTTAGCATTAATAGCAATCTTTGAATTGAAAAAGAAAAGAAAATATCAAAGAAAATTACTCAATTTGGGCATAGTTGTCGGAAGTGCATTCGCTCTTTATTTTCTTTATCTTCAATTTTTTATACTTAAAGCAATTTGCAAATACTGTTTGGTTGCAGACATTGCAACACTTATAAGCTTGGGAATAATTCTTTTCTGGGAAGAAAAAAACATAATAAAATGAAAACAATCTCACAAGGAGCAGAAGCAATAATCTATCTAAATAAAGAAAAGATTATCAAAGACAGAATCTCAAAAAAATACAGGCATCCAGAAATTGATAAAAAAATAATCAAAAGAAGAACAAAAGCCGAAACAAAAATTCTTGATAAAGTTTCAGAAATAATTTCTGCCCCAAAACCAGAAAAATCAAAAGAAGATAACAAAATAGTTATGCCTTATATTAATGGAAAAAGACTTTCTCAAAGCTTAGATTCCTTTCCCTTAGAAAAACAAAAGGAAATAATGAAGTTAATCGGAATTTCGGTTTCAAAACTTCATAAAGAAGGAATAATTCACGGAGATTTAACAACTTCCAATATGATCTTGATTGAAAAACCAAAATTAGAAGTTTATTTTATTGATTTCGGCTTAGGATATCAAAATGGAAAATATGAAGACAAAGGAGTAGACATCCATTTACTAAAACAAGCTCTAGAAGCGAAACATTTCAAAAATTGGAAAACCTTATTTAAGGAATTTGAAAAAGCGTACAAAAAACTAGAACCAACAGAATCAAAAAAAGTCTTTGAAAGATTAAAGTCTATTGAAAAAAGAGGAAGGTATAGGCATTAAATCATTTTTTTGTAAAAGTCTATTATTATAATTTCTTCCTGAATATTAATTATATTTTTCAGAATGGCTTCCAAAGATTTTGAAATAGAGACTTCTTTCATTGAAGAAAATTTCTTCTCGAATTCTTCTTTTTTAGAAAACAAAGAATAATTTTTATCTTTAGGATTTCTTAAATGAGAAATTGAATAATTCAAATGTTTATTTAACTCTAAAAGGGAATTTCTTATTTCTTTAACAAATTGTTTATTTTTTCTCACAATATTTCCCAAATTTTTTACATCATCCGAAACATTCTCAAGTCTTTTCAAAATCAAAAAAAAGTAAGGGATAAGTTTTATGTTTTTAACACCAGAAGAATTCAAAATGTTACCATTTGTCAAAGCATTTTCTATAATTCTTGTAGCAAGATTGTACAATCTATCCACTTCATCTTCATTAAACTTTATTTCTCTCCAGTCAAGATTGGAACAAATACTTTCAAGAGAAGAACTTATCAAAAGATTCATTCGATAAATAATATGAAAAACATCTAAATTTAATTCGCCTAACATTATCTTTATTCTTACTTTTTTATCATCCTCATATATTATCTCTGTGCCAGATAAATCATAAATAACTTCTCTAATTATCTTCTTAGAAGATTGAGGGATTTTAGATTTTGAAAATAAAACTAATTCGTCGTATCCTTCATAATAAATTGAGTACATTATTTGCCTTATCTTCTCAGAGAAACCATCTATGCAAATTTCAATAAAAGATTTATCAACTTCTTTTATGTGTGCAGGAGAAAGAACGAGAGACATATCTTCTTGTTGAACCAAATTGATTTCTTGCTTCTGAGAAAGGTTCAGAGTTTTAACCCATTCTTTGGGCAAGGAAACAGAATAAGTTGAACCTGCAACAAATTGTAACTTTCTTTTGTATCTTTTCATAATAATTAATAAAATTCTAACTATATAAATAATAACACAACTATATAGTTACATAGAAAAACAATATAATCCTTAAAAGACTAAATTTAATATGAAAAAAACATTATTAGCAACGTTAATTTCACTCCCTTTAATATTTTCATCATGTGATACAAGCAAAAACGCTACAGGAACACTTGAAGTTAAAACAGGAGAGTTTGATATTCCTATATATGCAAAAGTTTCTTTCATTAGGGAGAACTCAAAAGACACAATCTCTTACAATACAGCCTTGGCAGGAAGAGTTAATTATGAAGTTCCAACAAACAGCCCTACAAGATATAAAATTCTGGTAGAACCCGGAGAGATTGCAGGGAGTGCTGGAAACAAAGGAGATAAATTTGAACCTTTTTCTGATAGCGTAACTGTTTATCCTGGCCAAAACAAAGATCTTAAAGTAATGCCTAATTAATGTTACAAAATATATTTTCTGATATATATTTTACAGAATATAGTTTAATCTTTTACAAGATTCTTATGGAAAGGCAATGAAACATCATCTTCCAAACTAAGTCTATTTTTTATTCTCTTTTCTCTAACAATTTTATCAATTGCAATAAAAAGTTCTTTCTGTTTCTTAGAGTAACTTTTAGGAAAAGAATAGTCTTTTGAGCCCAATAACTCTGTTTTATAGTCTTCTGTCATTTTATTTAAAGTAGCCCTGCCAGGATTCGAACCTGGGTCCCTGCCTCCAAAGGGCAGTATACTTGACCACTGTACTACAGGGCTTTACAAGTAAAATTCCATTTTCATTTATAATGTTTTCCATTTCAATATTAACCCTTCAATAACAAACTGTCCCTTTAACTCAAGAATGCTCCTAACTCTTAACCCCCTCCAAATGCTCGAGAATTAATATAAAGAATTTTCACAAAATGAATTTATGGAAAAAGCATATCTTGAATGCAGCATCCAAGAGGGGAACCGAACTGACACATACGAGGTGTTAATACCTCTATCAAATGGATCTAGATTATCTGGGCCCATAAAAAAGAGGCACTTTAACGAGAGGGGGGAGTTAGAAGTAAAAATTGCTGGGATCAGTGATTACAATGCCACTGTAATTCTCCCACAAAGAATAAACCATTCTGATTTCATAACTGTTGATTTCAGAAAGATAGCTAATTAACGAAAAACACTTTCGTAATATATTTCCCTATTTACGTCCTGCTTTTTTGGGGTTACTTTTCTAAAGAACCCCATAAAATTTTTATCCTCATATTTTTCGCCCACTAAAACTCCTGCCAATTTTCTATATTCTACAACAGATCTAGATTTAGGAGAGTATTTTGGCCAAGGCTCAAATTTTGAAACAGCCTTTAAGATGTTTACATCATGAGGAATCACTGCAAGAATTGGAACTTCCAAAGTATTTTCTATGTCTTTCATTCCAATTTCAAAATCTTTATTATAAACTTTGTTTAAAACAACACCTATAACGGGAGTCCCTCTTTGTTTTGCCCGATTAACTGCTTTTATAGTCGTCCCAAGAGTGGGATAATCTGGAGTTGTGACCACAAGAAGTTCATCTGAAGCTAAGATCACAGAAAGAGTTTCATCATCTAGAGAAGGAGAGGAATCCAATAAAATAACATCATAGGATCTTTTTAAGGGTTTCAAATAATCTTTGAGTTTAAGAGGATTTATCCTAGGTTCCTTAAAATGAGTAGCTGGGATTACATCAAAACCTTCCATTTTATGAATAGAATCTCTAAGATTTGCAGATCTCTCTAGAACATTATGAATTGTTTTTTCCGGATCAAGAATATTCAAATGAAAACCTAGATTGGGAGCAGAAAAATTACAATCAACCAGCAAAACTTTCTTTCCAACATCCGCAAGACTCTGACCAAGAGAAATCACACTAGAAGTTTTTCCAACACCTCCCTTCAAACTAAGCACACCTACAATTTTACCCATAGGAAATAAAACAAAAATCAATTTAAATAAGTTACCAATTAAAAGATTTATTTCTTATAATCCAAAATTCTTATTTCATTAATATCTGAAATATGTCTAGAAAAAAATGAATCATGAGTTCTCCTATCCTTTAAAGATGACCTTAATTTAAGATACCCTAGATCCGAAACTTCGTGAAAATATCCCATAATAGAATCTTCATTTCTGCCTCGAGTGTATTTCAATCTAATAGAAATCTCTAATTTATCTCCTTCCTTTAAATCCATTCTCCAAACATCTTCAATCGATAATGCCATTTTACAAATAACCTCCATTATCATCAAGTGCAAAATTCTTTTTCCACCACCTTGTTAATTTCTCCCCTCTAGTCATTTCATGATGATCTGTCCAAGATAGTTTTGCATCTTTTTCATAGGAATAGGATTCATGAGAAGAATCAAACCCCGAAGAAGGAATACCAGAAAAAGGAGGGGTTAATCCTGTACCCTTCCCTACACGCATATGCACTTCTTTAATTTTTTCTGCCATGTATTTGTAAAAATGATCTCTAAGGATATAAAATAATTTATCTTTATGCAATAAGGAAGAATTTGATAATAAACCGTGAATTGCAAATTTATTAAGGCTCCTAATAAAAGGATCGTAAACATAATCTTCGTCTTTAAAAACATGTTCATACATCTCACCTTCCCTAAGGTAAAAACGTTTTATCCCTTCATGGTTAAGTCTAAAATACTGGTGAGAAAGAAGTTGTGAAAATGACAAACGTTTAGCATCTCTCAAATCAGAGATACCCTTATCATTTTGTATTTTATTTTTATAACTTTCAACAAGATTAGCAAAACTTTTAAGTTCATTTTTATGATCATAAGAAACAAAAAAATCATAAACCTTTGGAAAAACTTTTTCTGCAGTTTTTAATTCCAATGAACTAAGATAGTTCTCTATTCCTTTAAAAGGACTCTTTTTCAAACTAGAAATAGGCGCATCTTCTATCTCATCTAAAGGAGCAAGTGTCATTTTATTTTCTTATTTTTCATCTTAATTACTATTTTATAATTACATTTAATTATAAAACTATGTTATAAATTTTTTACAACAGCATAAAATTTAAAAAATGAAAAATCTTAATAAAAACATGGATATCCAAAAACTCCAAGAATTAGGATTAACAAACAATGAAGCAAAAATATATTATGCCCTTTTAGAATTAGGGGAAACAAAAATAGGTCCATTAGTAAAAAGAACAGGGATAAACAGGGTATTAATATATGATACAATAGAATCTTTGATTAAAAAAGGCTTAGCTTCCTCTGTAACAAAGGAAAATATAAAATACTTCCAAGCAGGAAATCCTTCAGTAATTCTAACATTTATAAAAGAAAAAGAAAAAATCGCAAAAAAAATTCTTCCAGAATTAGAAAAAATAAGACAGTCTGAAGAAGGAAAACAAAAAGTAACTGTTTACGAAGGGATAAAAGGGTTAAAATCTGCAATGGCAAATATGATTAAAGAAATAAAAATAAAAGGAGAACACAGGGTTTTTGCATCTGGGAATATGGCCCCCACAATAGGAGATTACTATCACTTATACCAAAAAGAAAAGGAAAAAAAGAAAATAAAAACCTTAGTAATTTATGATGAAAGTTTCAAAAAGAACAAAGAAATACTAAAAGCAACTTACGGAAACATAAGATTTCACAAAATGGGGCCTTTTCCGACAGATACCTGGATTTACAACGATAAGGCTTTAATAGTGACATATACAGCAAATCCTCCGGTAGCTATCCTCATTCAAAGCAAAGAAACCTCTGATTCTTACAAAAGAGTATTTGATTCCCTATGGAAAAAGACAGAGTAATATTTGTCGCTACTCTCCATAAACAAAACCCCACCAGAAGCTTTAAAAAACATCAATTCAAAATAATAAGATGGCAACAAAGAAAAAAGCTGAAACAAAAAAATTAACAGAAAAAGAATATGAAAAAAAAGTTCTAGAGTTAGCAGACAGCGGATTAACCAGTGAGAAAATTGGAGAAGCCTTAAGAAGAGAAGGAATCCATCCAAAAGAACACAATAAAAAGATTTCAAAAATTTTAAAAGAAAATGACAAATATGAAAGTCCTGATTTAAAGAATGTTCAAAACAAATTAGAAAGAATTCAAACTCATTACCAAAAAAATAAGCAAGACAAAAGAGCAAAAAGAGAAAAGGATAGAATTTTCTCACACGTGAGAAAACTTAAGAAATATTTGGGAATGCCTTTAAAATAATTATCTCATTTTAAAATGGAAAGGAGAGGGGAAAGACTAAAATTAGAAATAAAAAGAGTATCGAAAGAATTTCTTGAAGAAATAAAAAACAAACATGTAATAGTCGTTAGCCATTTTGATACAGACGGAATTTCTTCAGCGGCAATAATGGTTCAAGCATTAAAAAAAAGAGACCAGCAATTTTCATTAAAAATTGTAAAAAGTTTAAACAAGGAATTTATAGATGAACTTCCTAAAGACAAAACAATCTTATTTCTTGATTTAGCCTCTGGAAGTTTCAACCATCTAAAAGAAGCCAAATTGAAAAAAGTATATATCATTGATCATCATGAGATCAATCAAGAAATTCCAGACAATATTAGCATAATTAATCCTCAACTTTTAGAAAAACAAAAAATTTCTTCATCAGGTTTAGTTTATTTATTTTGTAAAGAATTGGATGAATCCAACAAAGAATATGCCAAACTTGCAGTTTTAGGCATGATTGGCGATAACTTGGAAAAAGAAATAGATAATCTAAATAATGGAATTCTCGAAGATGGAGAAGTAAAAAGAAAAAGAGGAATTTTAATTTATCCTTCAACAAGACCATTAAATAGGACGTTAGAGTTTTCCTCAAGCCCATTCATTCCAGGTGTAACAGGAAATACTGAAGGAGTCAGGGATTTAATTAGAGAGGCAGGAATAATTCCAGAAAAAGGAAAATACAAGAGTATAATTGATTTAACTGAAGAAGAAACAAAAAATCTAACAACAGGAATAATTTTAAGAAATCCAGAAATAAAAGAAAAAAAATTAGTAGGAGACATCTTTCTCATAAAATTATTTGGAAAACTTGAAGATGCCAGAGAGATAAGTGCAAAAATCAATGCTTGTTCAAGAATGGGAGAAAGCACAATTGCATTAAAACTATGCATGGAATCTCTAGCAGGTAAAAAAAGGGCAGAATCAATACATGCAAAATATAGGCAAATGCTAATTTCGGGATTAAAAAAAGTAGACGAACTTGAAAAAATTCAAGGAGAAAAGTTCATGATAATAAATGCGCGCCAAGAAATAAAAGACACAATGATAGGAACTGTCGTAAGCATACTTTCTCATTCTTCTTTGTATAAGGAAGAAACTGTTTTGATAGGACTAGCGGAAGACAAAGACAGAATAAAAGTATCTGCAAGAAATGTAGGGAGCAAAGGAAGAAATGTCAGAGAGATTCTTAGCAAAGTAATTAATTCGATTGGGGGCGAAGTTGGAGGTCATGAATTTGCTGCAGGATGCACAATTTCCCAAGAAAAAGAAAAAGAGTTCATAGACTTATTAAAAAAAGATTTGGAATTGCAAGTAGTCAAATTTTAATCCAAAACTTTAAAACCATACTTATTCTGGATATTTTATGGAACTTGAACAAGGAGATGTTGTAATATGTACTGTAGAAAGAATACAAGGAACAACAGTATTTGTAAGCATAGAAGGAAACGGAGAAGGATACATTGTACTAAGTGAAATTGCACCTGGAAGAATAAGAAATTTAAGGGATTATGTAGTGCCAAAAAAAGTAATTGTTTGCAAAGTGCTGAGGATATCTGGAGACCGAATAGAGCTTTCATTAAGGAGAGTGACACCAAAAGAAGAAAAAGAAGCCAAAGAACAGTTCAAGTTAGAAAAAAGCTATAAAAGCATAATGAAAACTGTTTTGAAAGAAGAATGTGAGAAAATAATAGATGAAATAAAAAGCAAACGTAACTTTTTTGAGTTTTTAGAGGAAGCAAAAAAAGATCCTTCAAAACTTCAAAAGATCTGTGGAACAGAGTCTTCAAAGAAAATTCTTGAGATACTTAATTCTCAAAAGAAAAAAGTTTCTTCAGTAAAAAAAGAGATAAAACTTAGAAGTCAGAATCCAAATGGTTTAGAAGATATAAAAAAAATTTTTGAGAAAACTAAGGGTGTTGAAGTGCGATATCTCTCTTCTGGAAAATATTCTCTAAAAGCTGAATCAGATGACATAAAAAAAGCAGATAATTTAGTAAAAGAAGCAATTGAGGAAATAGAAAAATTAGCAAAATCTCTGAGAATAAATCTTACAAAATAAACTACTTTTTAGGGCAACAAAACCTTTAAATAAAAGGATTTGCAAGGAAATTTATGGAAGACAAGTTCAGTGTTAAAATTATAGGAATTGTTTTTGCCCCAGATAAAAAACAAATTTTAGTAGGAAAGAACAAAGGAGATTCAAATTACACTTTTGTAGAAGGACTTTTAAAAAAAGAAGAAGAATTAGATAAATGCCTGAAAAATGCAACAAAAGAAAAAACAGGTTACAAGATACATAATCTTGGAGCAATTTATGCAAAAAACTTAATTGACAAAGAGAAGGAACTTCTTGAGATATACTTCTTGTGTGAAGCAACAGAAGGAGAAGAAAAAGCAGGAGACAAAGTAGAAGAATTAAAGTGGATTGATCCTTGCAAAACAGAAGAGATAATGGAAGTCAAATTCCCTACCAGATTAAAAGAATACATCTTCGGGTTGGGAGATAATTGTTCTATAGAATGAAATTAAAAAAATGCCCAAAATGCGATTCTTATACTTTAAAAGAAAATTGCAATAAATGTAAATCAAAATCAAAAGAGGCACATTATAAATTTATAAAAGTAAGAGATGCTCCTAGTTCAAAAGAATCTCCCAAAAATATTTAATCAAAAAGATTATAAATAGAATATCTAAATTCAGAAAGAAGAGGCTTAGAAAATAATTCAGAAACCTCCTCAAGAATTAAAGGAGAAGCTTTCTTAAACCATCTTTTATGAGATTTTTCAATTGATTCATCTTTTAAAAGAAAATCTGGGATTCCATTATTAAGAATGATCTTCTCAGGAGATTTATTAAAAAGAGCTCCAGAGAGATATGTTCCAAGAGATTCCTTATAAAGTCCTACCAAGTAGCCCATTGAAAAATAAATTTCTTTATTTGAACCTTCAAATTTCCCATAATGCAAAACTCCAAAACTTTTTTCAATAACTTCATTCCCAACTTTTAATTTTGGTTTCTTGAATGAACAAAAAGCAAAGAATTCCGATCCAACTTCTTTTCCATTAAAAATCTCAATTGAAGGATTTAAAGATTTTCCCATAACTTGCATTAGAAAGAATACTTAATAAAGATTATTATACTAAAACAACTTCTTCTGAGACAAAGACTCTTTAATTTCTTTTTTTACAACCCCCACATCTTTCTCCCATAAAGGCAATAAATCCCTTTTGTAAATTATTGCTGCAGGATGGAACAAAGGAATTAATTTTATTTGCATTCCCAAAAAACCCATATCTCTAACTTTTCCGTGTACACTTGTAATTCCTGGTTGATTTTTCATGTCTCCAACTTCTCCATTAGCAAGAAAAAACTTTGTGGCATAATTTCCTAAAGAACAAATCACCTTTGGTTTTATTTCCTTTATTTGCTCAATTAACCAAGGAGTATGCTCTTCAATTTCCTCTGGTAAGGGATCCCTATTTTCAGGAGGTCTATACTTCAAAATATTTGCAATGTAAATTTCTTCTAAACTTAATCCAACTTTAACCAACATCTCATTCAAATTTTTTCCAGCACGCCCCACAAAAGGCAAACCTTGTTCATCTTCATTTCTTCCTGGAGCTTCACCAACAAATAAAATATTTGCATCAGAACTTCCCTTTCCAAAAACCAAATTCTTTGCATTCTCCTTTAAAGGGAGATTTGCCAACCTACAATTTTCTTCCAATTGCTTCAATTTTTCATCCATAAAAAGAAATACTTCCAAAACTATATAAATTTAATAGATTTAAAACCAAAATGGAAGAAAAAACTGAAATTGAAATTTTGATTGCAGTAGTTATAATTTTATTAGTTGGAGGAACAATTTTTTACCACAATGCAGAAAATTTCTCAATTTTAGACTCCTTTTATCTCTCTGTTTCAACACTTTCAACAGTAGGCTATGGAGATGTTGTGCCCCACACAAAAATTGGAAAGATTTTTACTTCTTTTTACATTCTTCTAGGAGTGGGAATTCTTTTGGAGTGCTTGAGGTTATTCACGCACAATAGGGTAAAAAAAGGAATAAAATTTAAAAAGAAGAAAAAACAGAATTAATTATGGAAAGAACCTTAGTTTTGATTAAACCTGAAGGAGTACAAAGGCACTTAGTTGGAAAAATTATCCAAAGATTTGAGGATGCTTCTTTAAAAATAATCGGAATGAAACAAGTTTGGGCAGACAAAGAATTCGCAAAGAAACATTATACAGAGGATATTGCAGAAAGAAGAGGGGAAAAAGTGAGAGAGATGCTTTTAGATTATATCACTGAAGGCCCAGTTATTGCAATATGCCTTGAAGGAGTGGATGCAATTGAAAATGTTAGAAAGATTGTCGGGGGCACAGAACCAAGAAATTCTCCTCCTGGAACAATAAGAGGAGATTTTGCGCATGTTAGTTTTGCTTATGCAGACAAAAATAATTTGCCGGTTAAAAATCTAATTCATGCTTCTTCGGATGAAACTGACGCAAAAAGAGAAGTGGCATTATGGTTTTCAGAAAAAGAATTACATTCTTACAAATCAATTCAAGATTTATTTATGTAAAAGTTTTTATAATTAAAAAACTCCATTCAGATAATGGATGAAATAAAAAACAAAGCACATTACATTGCGGTTACAGGAATAATAAGAAATTCTGAAGGAAAATTTTTAATTTGTAAAAGAAGTCCTAATGAAAAAAACTTTGCGAATAAATGGTGTGTGCCTGGAGGAAAAGTCGAAATAAAAGATTTTGTCAATTTACCTAAAGACACAAGTTCACACTGGCTAGACATCTTTGAAAAAGTTCTCCAAAGAGAAATAAAAGAAGAAACAGGTTTAGAAATAAAAAATATTAATTATGTTTCAAATCTTGCATTTGTAAGGCCAAACGGATTTTCAACAATAATAATAAGTTTGCATGCGGATCATAAAGAAGGAGAAGTTAAATTAAATGAAGACGAATTAGTTGATCATTCTTGGGTGAATTTAGAGGAAGCAAAAAATTATGATTTAATAGAAAATATTTATGAACAAATTGAAAAAGTTCATGAAAAATTTAGTTAATCTAAAGAATCCTTCTTCGAAAAATAAGCCAAACTATTTTCAAAAGAATACTTTATCTCAAAACCATATTTCTCCTTAAAAGTTAAACAAACCTCATCCAAAAAAGAATTACTTTCTTCTTGACAATGAAAAGAGACTTTTTCAAAATTATTATTTTCAAGATTTCCATAAATAGAAGAAACCACTAAATCTAAAGAAGACTTGGAAGCTTCATCAATAAAAAAATCTTTCTCCATTTTATGCTTTATCCCTCAAACCCTCAGTAGTAACCCAGTAAACACACTCATCATCTGGCAAGTTAGGGCTGTCAATCAATTTTGCTACTCTTGAACCTTGCTTTCCTCTCCTCAAATATAATCTATAGGTTGAAGCATGTCCAACAATATTTCCTCCAATTGCAGTAGTAGGATCTCCAAACATTTGCGCCGGATTTGCCATAACTTGATTTGTAACATAAACTGCTAAATTATGTGTTTCGGCCAATTTCATTAAATCATGCATATATCTATTCAACTTTTGTTGCCTATCTGCCAACTGCCCTCTTCCAGAATATTCTGCTCTAAAATGGGCTGTCAACGAATCTATAATTAAAAGTTTGATTGGCTCTCCTGCCTTAACCATCTCCCCAATTTTTTCTAGTAACAACATTTGATGATCTGAATTAAAAGCCCTCGCAACCAAGATATTTTTTAGAACACTTTCTGGATCTGCTCCAATTCCCTCAGCAAATTGTTTTATTCTTGCAGGTCTAAAAGTTCCTTCAGTGTCAATAAAAACTGCTTTTCCCTCAGCGCCTCCTTTTTCTTTAGGTAGCTGTGCATTAACTGCCAAAGAAAGACCTAATTGAGTTTTTCCAGAGCCAAAAGCTCCAAAAGCTTCCGTTATGGCTCTAGACTCAATTCCCCTTCCTCCCAGAAGATTGTTTAAACTTTCACAACCAGTTGTGATATAATGAACATTTTCTCTTTTTTTAGAAAATTCCAAACCATCACTAAAGCCTATGTCTAACATAGATCTTGCAGCTTGAATTGCCTTTCTTGCTACAGCAGCGCTTACACCTGCAGCATCAGCAATTGTAGCGGGACTTGAAACAGCCAAAGACATCAAATCCAAAATTCCTGCACCTTCTAATTTAGCAGCAACAGCAGGACCAATTCCAGGAAGATCTGTTAACTCAAGAGTTTTTTCTTCCTTTTCTTTTTTAGTTGCCATCATTCCTCCTAACTTGTTCCATTCTAGATTTTTGTGCGAAATACTCTATAGAACCCCTTCGGAAAGTCTTAAGCTTGTCTAGAACAGGAGTTCCTTCAGAAGAATAAACTTTTCTAAACAGATTATCTCCTCTTTCTTTCAAAGTATAAAATTCTTTATTCTCCTCATCAGATCCAAAATAAAATTCAACACTTCCATTAATCTCTACAAAATTTTCTTCCCTCACCTCTCCAAAAGAATATTCCGAATTGATTGAAAAAGGATTCTTCTCACTACCTAATCTTTTCGAGATATCTTTTACAACCATAAAAATCTCAGTAGAATTTCCTTTATAAATTTTATAACGCTGCAGAATATATATTAAAAATCATCTAAACACTTTTAAACCTAATAAGAAAAAACCTACAACAAGGCATATTGTAAATATTAACCTTTCAAACTTTCCGCCTGTTTTTATAGGTCCTTTAAAATTTTTCTTTATTGGCCAAAGTAAGTAAACCCCAAATTTTGTAAAACTATCTGCAAAAAGATGTAGCCCATAACCAAGCAAAAAACCAAATGCAATCACTTCATTCAAAAATAAAAGAAAAACAAAGATTATTGCAAGAAAAGTGAAACTGTGAATAAATCCCCTATGGCCAAAAAAGAATTGAATAGGCCTAAAAACTTTTCTTTTACCCAACTTAGAAAACCTTGTATCAACATCAGGAATAAAAGTTGCTAAGAATGCAACCCCTAAAAATAAAAGTTTATTTTCAATGCCATGAAAGAAATCTAAAAAAATAACAATCCCAAAAAAAGTAATTGCTAAATGAGTTTTAATAAACATTAAATCTAAAGTAAAAAAAGAAATTTAAAATTAACCCTCCAATTGGGCAATCAATTTATCCAAATCAATTTCCTGAACATCTTCTATAACTAATTCATTGTTCCCAAAATAACTATTTCTTCTAACATTTCCAACAAAAACCATCTCTTTACCAAGAATATTTTCCCTTTGTTGTTCCATCAAAGTGGGATTATCCTCAATTGTTTCAAAACCAAGCTTTTTAAGATTTTCATGAAAAAGAACGGCCCTTATATTTTCAGTGCCATCGTCGATTACAACATTAATCAAAGCTCTTTTTTCTGCAATTTTCCCTGTAGCTCTCTCTTCGTCAGTCAATTTTTTTCCAGTATCAGGATTTACTTCAAAAAACCGAGGCAAAAAAGATTGGACAACAAAAGCCCTAACTTTTATTGATTCCCCAAAAAGAATTTCAGATAAGGGTTTTTCCTTAACTGTTTTCTCAGTCACAACATTATTCAAAATATCCGAACTTTTTTTCAATTCAGAAAAACTTCCCATATGGATTTCACCATCTCTCATACTCCCACTAATGATTTCAATGACAGTTTTTTCCCCAACCTCTCCTTTTTCAATTAAATCAATATGATTTGTATCCCATAAAACAACTTTAACATTAGAAGTATCATCAGCAATAATCATATTTGCAACTTTTCCTTCATCTCCAGATTTCGTCTTATAAGTTCTAATGGGATAAATCGTTATCACCTTCCCAACAGTATTAACTTTTCTCATTCCAGGCAATAATTCCTTTATTTTTAATTTTTCATTATCAAAACTAATTCCTAACTCAGCAGCAATAACTTGCAATGCTCCTTCTTTACTAATCAAACCGGAAAGCTTTGATCTCTTAGCTTCAACTCTCCTTTCTAACTCTTCTTCAGATACTCCGGACTGTCTAGAAACTCTTTCTAGAACAAGTTCATAATTTCCATCCATCTCAGAAAAAATAAATTATCTTTTATAAGTATTTTGTCACTATAACAAGATTTTTTAAAAAACTTTATAAAGCAATTTCTCTAAAACTAATTATGGCAGGAATAGTAGGGATAAAATTCAGGTTAATGCCTTCTTCACCAGACATAAATTTGGAAGAGATCAAAACAAAAGCAAAAATTCTTCTTGAAGAAAAAAATGCAATGAAGATAGAAATAACTGAAGAACCCGTAGCATTTGGGCTTAAATCAGTAAACTTATTTTTTCAGTATGATGAAGAAAAAGAAACCTCTGAGATAGAAGAAGCTCTTGGGAATATAGAAAACGTTCAATCTTGTGAAATAACTGATTTAAGAAAGTTAGCATAAAAACTAATAATTTTTTATTGAAACAAGAAAATCTTCAGGAATTCTTAAACTTAGATACTTTGTTTTTCCATCTGAATGAAAGGGCTCAAAAATTCCAAAATGTGCAGAAACATCATATCTTGAAAGAGGAGAAAATTTTTTTATTAGAAATTCTTCAGAAACATTTTTATAATAGAAATTGACAGAATTATCATCTAAATCAAAATCAATTCTTGTAGGTTTTCCTATCTCAAATAAATCTCCTTCAATATTAATCTTGCATGGGTCAGCAACATAAACATCTAAATTTTTCTTCATGATAAAACATGGAAGGAATCATTTAAAAAAACTATCGTGGTCCAAGATATAAATATAAAACTTTATTAAACCTTTTTTCTAAGTTGAATTATGGAATTTTCAAGGGAACAAATTGAAGAATTAAAAAAACAAATTTTAGAACAAATAGAAAGTTCTTTTCCGGAAGATAAAAAAAAAGAAACCTCTGATAAAATTAAATCTATGGGCGATGAGGAATTCATAGAATTTTTAAAACAAAATAACTTAATAAAAACTGCTGATTCTAAGGAACAAACACAATGTATTTTTTGTTCGATGGTATTTGGAGAAATTCCCACTACAAAAATTGCAGAAAATGAGAAAGCAATTGCAATTTTAGAATTAAATCCTGTTTCTGAAGGGCACACCCTAATAATTCCAAAAAATCACATTATAGACCCTAATGAAATAGATGAAGGAACCCAAGAATTAGCGGGGGCCGTAAAAGAGAAGTTACAAGGTTCACTTTCTCCAAAAGAAATCCAAGTATATGTTCGAGAAGTGATGGGACACGAAGCAATAAACCTTGTGCCTGTTTATAATGAAGAAACAATTGACTCCCCACGTACAAAGAAAACTCCTGAAGAGTTAAAATCTTTGCAAGAAAAGATAACTTCTCAAGAAGAAATTAAACCTCAAGAAACAGAAAAAATTAACGAAGAAAAACAAAAACTAGAATCAATCTCTGAAGAAGAAATGATTTTACCAAAACGCCTTCCATAAAAAATCGACCTTATCAACAAGTAGCCCTAAGAAAAGAATAACAAAACTAATTAAAAATGCGGGAGAAAATTGAACCCCCACTCTCACAAGAACATCTTTATTTCTCTTTTTTAACAGATAAATTTCTTTCTTTGTTAAGCCATCCCAAGTAGCTTTTACAATTTTCTTTCCAACTTTTACATCTTTGTATAACCAATCTCCTTCAGTCAACATAGAAACATTAAATTTTTTCACCATACAGGATTCATCGACAGATTTAGCAAGTAGATATAAATAAGAAAGAAAAAAACAAATAACTCCCAATATCCAAAAAGGATAACCTAAGAAAGATAAGGCAACTAGAAGAATAGAGATTCCCAACAAAGAATAAACAAAAATCTTACTTTTGTTAAACTGCCTAGAAAATTCTTTCTTGAAACGAGAGAGATTCTTTATGGCAAAATAAAGAGTCGCAATAAAGCCATATAAAAATCCAACAATCAAAAAAATCAATATAAATAGACCAACTAATTCAAGATTTGCAAAAAAAGAAGCATTCAAAGGAATTACAGTTCCCAAAGCAAAGAATAATTTCCCATCTCCTCCTGCAAACATTTTACTATAATAGAAAATCTCACCCAAAATAAAGAAAAAAATTCCAAAAATCAAACCCTGATAAAGAAAATTAAATCCATTCAAGAAAAAAAAACTATAGAAAAATCTAAAACCAATTGCAAAAATTATTAGCGAAAAATTTAACCAATTGTAAATCTCCCTCGTTTTTATGTCCTGCACAACTGCAAAAAGAATCCAAACTAAAGCAAGGGCCCATAATATAATCGCCTCAATCATTCTTTAAACTAGAAAAAGAAGTTTATAAGACTATTTTTTGTTCTTTAAAGAAACATTAGAACTTCTTTGAGAACCCCCTTTTTTGTAGGGATGTTTCTTTTTATCACAATATTTATCTTTTCTTTTATTTCTTCTATCTCCATTATCTTTAGACATTTTAGAAAGATTATTTAGATTTCACAGGAACAAAACAAGTATCTTCATCTGCAAGAGAACTTACATCATAGATATTTGTTCCAGGATTTGCAACAACTCCAAATTCCCCATCTATTTGTATTTCTGAACAAGGAGAAGTACAATCAATATTGCAACTTTCTACATCATATTTGCTAAATTGACTAGCTGTCGAAAAAGATGCGCAAGTTGCCTGAAACTTGTTTTTATCTACATCTACTAACTCTCTTTCAACAAAACAATAATCATAAACACTTTGAGTTGCACAAGCTGTTTGACAAACCCCTACAATATCATTAACATTTGTTCTAGAAATCCAAGGAGAAATCTTATTCCAACCAATAGTGAATCCCAAGATCAAAACGACCAAAACCACCACTGCCAAAATAAGAAGTATTATGGTACTTGTACTCAAGCCTTGACCCCTTTTATTTTTCATATTTGAAAAAAGAATAATTTATTTATAAATCTTCCTCTAGACAGGCTTAATCCAGATAATTTTTAATCGAAAAAAATCTTTCACCTTTCACAACCTTTTCGCCATAAAGATATCTCCCAACTGCATCACTGCTCACATTTAAGAATTCGTCAACCCTAGTTAGAAGAATATTTTGATTGACATAAAAATTATATTCTTCTAAATTGTAATTTAAATTTTCGACAACACTCAGGCCAACAAAGGAATTACTAAGTTGGAAATCAGAAATAAAAAAAGTTAAAAGGGCAAAGCTACAAACCAAAAAGACCCCCAATACAAAGAAAATTATTGGGATATTTGATTTTTTATTTCTCATTTAAAGCCTCCTCTTTTTTTTATCTCTTCTGAACGAGCATCAAAACTTTTTAAGAATTCTTCAGAAGGGTGAACCCCAAATAAGATCTCTCTAAAATCTGCCTTTTGTTTACTGTTTTCAAATTGAAAATAAGTGTAAAGAGTTTTACTCAAAAAATAATCTAGATTATTTGAGTTTTCCGAAATCGAAGTCAATTTTTCTCGATAAACCTTTATATCTTTAGTTTTTCCAAGTAAAGAAGATCCAAAAACAAAAAAGAAAAGAATCACGAGAATCAAGATTGTAGCTACTACCCAAGTCAAAGTTTCTCCAAGTTGTGCTTTTTTATTGTTTAACATTTTGCTCCGTTTTTCTCACCATTGATAAAACTTTGATGAAGTAAATAGTTCCATCCACATTTTTTGCGAAAAAATCTTTCTCAACGCAGGTAACAAGTTTTTCATAACCTTCATCCTTTAATTCACAATCAGTTTTCCAATTAGGATCTCCTTTTGAAATTTCATACAAAGAATTACCTGGAACAGGATACTCATAAAAGTTAATTTCAAAATAATATTCTGGAACTGAACCAAAAGTAAAACCACATTCCTCTAAAAAATTATTTGCAAAAAGTTCAGAGAAGATTTTCTGCTCAGGCACAAGAAAGACATTCTGATTCAATTTTCCTCCATAATAAACACAATCTGAAACTTGATTGGCAAGAATATCTGCTTCTACCTCTCTAACATCATAAGGATGACCATAAAAATTTGAGACCATTAAAAAGACTCCTCCTGCAACTAAAACAAGAATAAAAAACCAGTAAACAGAAATAATTTTATCTCCTCCCTTTTTTGAATTAAGCATTTGCAATCACCTCTCTTTTTGGAGTAACAAAAACATAATACTTTAATTCGCTTGTATAAATATTTTCTAAACCTCCAGACCTAAAAAAAGAATAACTTGATTGGCTATCAGGACTTAGTTTTACAACAACTTTATTTCCATCTATTCTAACAATATTCTCAAAAGAAACACCATTCTTTTCGGCAACTTTTTTTCCTTTCTCCATATTTAATTCAATAACCGAATTTGGAGGAGCCGAATCAATTATTAAGGCTATTTGCTTAGCATAAGATTGCTCCAACAAAGCAGCTCCCGCACCTTGTTTAATTAAAAACAAAACAAGAATTGTCAAAAACGCCAAATTTAAGATTATAAAAATAACATTTTCAATAAGAATATTTCCTCTTTTTCTCCTCATAAAATTAAAAGAATTTAGAAGTTAATAAAATTAACTTATGACAAAGTCTCAATGCTTTTGCAATTTAGAGAAGAATAATTAGATGGGGCTACAATTGTCGGAGCCATAAAACTATTTTGAACTCCCTCTCCCTCAACCACAATTGCGCCTATTTCTACTTTTTGATCTTCTAAAATTTTTTCGGTTATGAAGGCAGCCCCTCCAACACCAAAGATTAGTACACTTGTGGCAACATTAACACCGGGAATTGCAAGACTAATCACTCCCAATCCCACTGCCAATCCTTGAACAATCTTCCAACCCGAATTTATCTCAGTAGTAATTCCCATTGAGATAAAATATTGTTCATCTAAGTTTAATTTTCCAAATGAACCTTCAATAATTTGCCCTTCAACTGAAACTTTTTTTAAAGATTCCAAGTCCGAAGTCCTGAACAAATACCTCAAATAGGTTTCTTTTGAGGAATATTCAGTATTTGCAAGATATTCATAAAAGTCATCTTTGTCCAAAGTTCCAGAACTAAATTCAGGAATATCTTTTATACTTTCATCAAAAGAAATTTGTGAACAAACTGAACAACGATTTTCCTTGGATTCGGTTTTTCCAATATAATCTACTCTTCCTTCTCCAAACATCCACCAACAACTCGTCATTTCTTCAGCAAGAATCTTATAAGTTTCATTTTTAGTTTCAACTCTTTCTTTCCTTGCATCAAGAAGATCGCAATCTCCACTTTTTGTAATGCAAACATAATCTCTTTTACAACTCAAAGAAATTGCATCCCCAAGCGTATCTCCACTAGTTTTTATCAAACTAGCTCTCCTCATAACAGAATCGTGGCAAACTTGCTTTTCACTTTCTCCACCAAGATCTAATCTAAAAAAGAAGAAAATAATAACTGCAAAACTTAAAATAACAATTATCAAAACCACAATCTGTTGCGTAGATAATTCTCCTCTTCTAAACCTCATATTACTCCTAGCTTTTTCAAAAAAGCGAACATTGCTCCAAGCACTAAAATAAAAAAAGCAATCCAGATTATATACTTTATTATTTGATCAAAATTCATTTTCTCACAACCTCAACCCACCCATTCGAATCTTTTGAAATCTTAATGATAGTAGGTTCTTTAGAAGAACCGATAGGGATATCTTCAAAACTTTTTAGTTTCTCCTCAAAAGCACAAACCCCTGCTTTTGTGCATTCTCTCTCCTGCCTATCACTTATTAATCCAAAGAAATCAGAGACTTCCTCACAGAGACATAGGCAATTCTCTCCATAACACTGATTTGGAGAAAATTCATTATTGGAATAAAAAAACAAAATCCATCCGGAAGGAGCCAACAAAATATCTTCACCATCATAAAAAGCGTTATTATTTAATTCATCTAAATTTAAAGAGATTCTATCCATGACGGATTGCGCTTCAACAAAGGATTTATCATGAGTACTTGAATTATAAATTGCAAATGCTAAGTAAACCAAGATCCCTAAACAAATTACTGCTACAATGATCTTTAGAGTTTCTTCAGTTAATAGGTTAGCTTTTTTATTTTTCATTTTATTAAACCAAGAGAGCAAAAAAACTTTTTAGATAATTGCCCGTAAAATTATTCCCAAAAAAAGTAAAAATTTTATTCTTAAAAACTAGATATAACCCAACAATAACTGCTGCAACCACCATAAATCCAATTATTAATTTTATTAATTGGTTAATTGTTAATTCAGACATTATCTTCCCCTAAAAAGATTTCCTAAGCCATCAATAAGAGAAAATCCTTTTTCTTTTAAAATAAAAGTCGTAACAACCAAAATTGCAAGAACTGCTAAAGCGATAAGAATCCAAGGAAGATATTCTGAGACAACCCCTTTTTTATTTTTCATAAATCTAAATGTGAAAACTATTTAATAAATCTTATTGATTAAAAAAATCATCCAACATTTCCTAAAACCAAAGCGCTCAACAAAAACAAGGCCAAAGTTGCAAAAAGAGCAGTAACAAAATATAATCCGAGCCCTTTCTTCAAATTTAAACCGGTTTTATAAATTCTTTCTAGCTTATCTTCTCCAGAATCAACAGTTACAAGAGTATTTGTAAGGATAAAAATTATTTCTATCAAATAAAGTCCAACAGATATTTGCAGAAAATAAGGAGGAATCATCGCACTAACATCAAAAATATCCAAGACCCCAGATAAACCTCCAAGATTTACAGCAGCATCTTGACCTAAAGAAGCCAATTTTAACTTTGTTAAGATTGAAGTGATCATGGCCGCCAAACCCACAACAATTCCCGAGAGCAAAGGCGCAAGGAAAGTCATATTGCTTTTCATATCCGAAGAAATCTCTGCAAGCATATCTTTCAACCTAGTAGTAATCTTGTTTATATTTTTTATGTACTGAGAAATGCTCATCAAACTAACTGCAGCAATTTTCAGGCCTTTTTTTGCAGATTCCACAAGAATCCTCATACTAGTAGCAATGAGGTTAGAAGGATACATGTTTATGGCCCCTCTTCTTTTATCAAAAATAGCTTTCTCGACGCTCATCCCCATCTGGCTCACATTGTAATGAACCCTTCTAAAAAAATCCCCGGTGATCAGATTTTTGTTGCTTTCCGCCAACTTTCCAAAAACTAATTCTGGAGGAACCCCATTTCCTAACCGATTTCCCAATTGGAATAAAGAATTATTAAACTCTTTTTCTAATTGCTTAGTTTTTTTTCTTTCATCAATCAGATTTTTTGTTTTTTTGCCATATGCACGAGAGAAAAAGATTGCTACCCCTATTGGAAAAAACATTCCCATTATAAGAGCACCCATTCCAAAAGGACCTCTTACTTTTCCTGTCTCTTGTGTAAATCCAAAAAAAGATGTATCTTTGAAAAGATTTAGACCGATGTCACTAAAAGTAAAATCTTTGGCTAACCCCAAAACCTCATTTATTGGAGTAAATTGGAAAATTAATGGAAGAAGGCCAATAAAAATGAATGGAAGGGCAATGAAAAATGCCTGCCAATAATGTTTTTTCTTTTTGTATTCAGGATAAAGAGGATTTCTTTCAAGAAGATTAGATTCACCATATCCTCCTGGACGAAGCATTAAAACCTTGTCGGTGAGATAAAAAACAGAAAAGGGTATCAAAAGATTAAAGATAATAAAAACATGAACATAATTTAAGAACTCTCCAATAAGTGCTGAAGCCAATGGCAAAAGAGCCAAACCCAAAGTAGGCAAAACAACTCCCAACATGTAAACATTTGTTAAAGGACTTCTTACACTATGCGTGAACTTCAACATATTATCATAGACTCCATCTAAAACAACTTGCAACGCTTTTTCCAAAACAGAAATTCTTCTATTATTATCTGGCTCAAACAAACTACTTTCGATCAAGTGAAAAGATTCAATAAATTCTGGAGAAAAATCCCTCCAACTTTCCAAATAGTGATCCAAACTTTCTTTTATAGTAGAAAATTTTCCTATTTCTACATCATAAAATATTTTTTTAAAATCCAATGCCAAAGGATATTCTAAATGTTCAGAAGCAAAAGAAATTGCCCTCTCAAGATTTGCTGTATGCCTCATATAAACAACTATATACAAAATTGCAGGAACCATTTGGCTAGAAGCTTTTAAACGCCATTTCTTTGCAATTCTTTCGGGATACCCATTCAAAAAATAAAACAAGAAAATTGAAAAAATTATATTCAACATAAAAAACAAAACAGGAAAATTTTCAAAACTCCCTTTTGCCAAGGAAATCCCCACAGAGACAAAAATTCCTAAAAAAAAGACCAAAAGAAATGAAACTACACTTAAACTAGTGACTTGCCAAGGCTCAATATCAAGATGTGCAGAATCCAACTGTTTCCTTATTTTTTCCTCATCTTTTTTTGAAGGTTTTACACGAATAATGTTTCCTAGATTATTTGCCCATCTTTCATAACCTGCAAAACTCTTTCCTATTTCCCCCTTGAATTTCACATAAGATTGACTATAATTCTTTTGAGAAATTGCGGAAGTATTAATTTTTCCCTCTATTTTAGATCCATACTTCTCCATAATCTCTTCGACAGTAGGCTTTCTATATTTAGGCATTTTATCACTTCTCTTTATACAAATAAAGAATAAAAATTATTTAATAAATGTTGGGAATTTATTAATTCTTCTTAATCCAATTATTTAACCATTCTTGCCATACTGGAAAAACTCTTTCTGCCAAAGGCAAACCAATCTCCTTGATCACATCATCGGATATTCTATGAAAATGATGATTAGAGAGGGTATTGAATTTTGCCTCCAGAATATCCAAACGATTTTTCTTTTCTGCGATTTTGACAATTTCATTTTTTATTTTTGCTCTTAAAAGGACATTATCATAAACTGCATCCCAATTACCGCTCCAACCCTTAACTTTTGAGGCAATATCTTTTACAACTTCACTTTCTCCATTTATTAAATCATCACTAGGTTCCAACTCATCTTTCTCAACATTATATTTCATCAAATCCACAAAGCCTTTTTCTTCTAGAGGGTCTTTCTCCCAATGTTTCCTTATTTCTGAAATTTCCAAAAGCCTTCTCCAAGAGTGTAATCCGTCAGCAGATTTTATTGGGTTAGCGACAGCGATTATATCTGTTGCCTTGAAGCTTGTAGCAGGAACACCCAAATCATTTACAACTCTATCATAAACCCCATAAGGGCTTGCACCATGAATTGTACCTGCAACAACATTTGCCAAAGCCCCAACCCTCATGGCTTCATAAAGAGCTTTTGCTTCAACACTCCTAACTTCACCGACAATCAAACTACTATCCCCCAATCTAAGACTTGTTCTAATTCCATCATCCGCGGAAACTTCTGCAGTCGTCTTTAAAAGAGCAGAACGGACTTTCATCCTCAAAATATTGTAATCTAATTTTCTCATGTATTCAACAGGCAATTCTAAGGAATCTTCAACAGTAATAACTCTTGTTTTGGGGTTTATCTCTAACATCAAACTTCCCAATAAAGAAGTCTTACCTGAAGATCTTGTTCCTGCGACCAACAAGGTTCTCGCTCCATCAATAAAAAAACTCATCAAACCAGCAGCAAGAGGATTAATCATTTTATTTTGAATAAACAGGGGCAAGGTCCACGGAGATTCTCTATGCCTCCTTATTGAATAAGCCAACCCATCAGGAGACAAAGGATTTTGGATAATTGCAATTCTCGACCTCATATTTCCAATTTCAAGTTGAGTATCCAAAATAGGATTCGATTCATCTAAAGGTCTCCCAGAAATCATCCTAAATTTAGCTGCCCAAGAATTTGAATCTTCAAAACTAGGTAAAATATTGGTGGTGCATTCATCATAATCATTGTGTTTCACATAGATAGGAACCTTATATAATGGGGCATTCAAAGAGATATCCTGCAAATTTTTATCTTGGAGAAGAACTTCGATCAATCCAAAACCAATGGTATGACGGACTAAAATTGTGGCCAGTTTATTTATCGTCATATAATCTAGCTTAATTTTTTTTGCATCACCTAGATCTCTAATCAAATCTTTGGAGATGTTAAAGAAAACTTGTCTAGTTCTTTCAGTGTCTGTAAATTCCTCTGCTTTTGGCTGATGTTCAATCAAAACATTTCTTGCAAGATTCAACAAGAGATGATGTTCCTCATCTAAAGAATTTTCAGGAGGTGAGAGATAATAAAAAAACTTAGATTCTTCTTTTTGTTTAAGAATCGTGACTTCAGAAACATCATAGTCATTGTTCCTTATTTCATATTCGTCGACAATCTCTGCATCTATCGGGACATCTGCAACTAATCTCGTAAAAGTAAAATTGGGAATGATATCTGGTTTAAACAATTTATAATATACAGATCTATCTCCTCTTTGATAATCTGAAAAATACTTGCTTGCACTTTTTATCAAATTAGATTCCAATAGAAGATTCATAATTTTTTCAAGAAGATTTACATAATTCAAAAGATCCATTTTTGAAGGCCCTTGAGAATGATTCAAGGAAGCTTTGGCACTCAAAAGATATTTTCTTAACTCAAAATAAGCAAGAACAGGATCTTTTTTTAACAAATAAAGAAATGAAAAAACCTCATTATATCTTCTTGAAAATTCCATTTCATTATTATTCAAAATCAACTTATTGTATGAAAGAATCTTTTCTTGTTTTAATAAATGGACATAAATTCCAGCAATTTCTAAAAGATAAGAGGTTTCTATAAAGTCATAATTATAATTCTTTTCTTGAGAAAAAACAATTCTAGAAACATTGGGATTTTCTATCAATAAATCTATTACAGATTCCATAGTTTCAGGAGAATCCGCAAGACTCGGAGAGTAAGGTGCTTTAGAATAATCTATATACAAGACATCCTCTCCCCCTTCTCTTCTAACCTCGTGAGAGAAAAAACTGGATTTCACTTCTTCTTCCATAGGTAAAGTATGTTTGCATAGTTTAAATTATTTAGGGAGGAATAAAAGATCAAGGAAATTTATATTACAATCCAAACAAATTTAAACTTAATTCTGCTTCTCAAAACATGGAAGAGGGGCAGGAAAATAATTCTTATATTCAAAATTCTGGACACAGTATAAGAGATCTAGAAGAAAAACAAAGGATGTTAAAAGACAGGCTAATTTTGATTGGACAGAACTTAATCGAAATAAAAGAAAAAACAGAAAAGGAAACGCTAGAGATAAAAAAAGAAATTGAAAACATAAAACAAACTCTTGGAAGAGTAAAATCATTTGTAGAAACAATTTCCTCTGAATTTTCAAGTTTTGCTAGAAAAGAAGACTTAGAAATTCTAATAAAGCAGGCAAAGATGTTCCAACCATTAGAATTTGTAAAGAAATCAGAACTAGAAAAATTAAAAAACAAGTAGATACATAAAAGAGAATGGGCACATTAGAAAACGTAATGAATATGAAGCAACAAGGGATGACAGAAGATCAAATAATCCAAAATTTGAGAACCCAAGGGATCTCTCCAAAGGAGATATCTGATGCATTAACACAATCCCAAATAAAAAGTGCTGTCAATGAGAATTCTGGAGGAGAACAAGGAATGCAACCCTCTATGATGGGAAACACTCTTTCAGAAACTTCATCAGATGCTCCACGGAATCCTTCTGCTTCAGAGATTCCTCAGAATCCTTCTTATCAAAATATCCCAAACAATCAAACGCAATATAATCCTCCTCAAGAAGAGATATATCAACCCCAATATCCTTCTCAACAACCTTATTCCCCCACCCAAGATTATTACCCTCAACAAACAAAGGCGGAAGAATATTATCCTCAAGAAGAATATGATCCTTACCAACAATCATATGCAGATTCTGGGGGGGTGGATAGCATAATAGAAATTTCTGAACAAGTTTTTGCAGAAAAAATGAAACCTCTGATGAAACAAATAACTGAGTTGAGTGAGATTAAAACTCTTTTAATGACCAAAATGGCGAATATTGAGGAAAGATTAAGAAGAATGGAAAAAGTATTTGACCAAATGCAAATTTCAATTATTGAAAAAGTAGGAAACTATGGAAAAGGATTAGATCTTCTTAAAAAAGAATTAGAGATGGTTGAAGATTCATTTTCAAAAGTAGTTGATAAAGCAACAGATAAAACTCATAAAACTAAATCTAAAAAATAATTAATTTCTATTTCCGCCTTGTTGTTGAGGCCTTCCCCCACCACGGATAACAGCTATAACTAGAGCAATAACCCCAATTCCTGCGATAATATTCACAATATTATATCTAAGAAAATACCATATTCCTCCAAATCCAGAATATCCAATGTATCCTTCTCCAAGACTACCAAAAACAATTACCAGAATAGTTATTCCTACAACCGCAATCATAACATATCTAAACCATCCAGGAAGGTTTCCTTGAGCATCTCTAGCAAAGAAACCCAATAAAATTATGAAAACCAAAACAACTGAAAGCGCCATTCCAAGTTTAGGAAAAATTTCTGCAAAGAAGATGGAAACAAAATTAAATTGTAAAGCCATTAAACCCACAGAAATAGCAATTATTGCGTTAACTCCACGATTATTTCCAAAAATGTTCATCGTGGAAAGAATTCCATAAATTAAAACAAAAATCAACAAGAAAGGCAACAAATATGAAAAAACTCCAGCCTGCTCCCATCTAAACAAAGTCTCTCCAAAAGCCCCTCCTCCAATGGAGGAATAAAATGCTAAAAATGAACCTATCACCATGACAACAATAAATAAGAAATATTCTTTAAATATGTTTCTAATCCAAAATTAAGATGAGGCTGTTTTAGTTTTTACAACAACCAAAATAGCTCCAATAATCAAAGCAATAATTATTACATTTGTCCATAAAGTTCCACTCCACTTACTCACAAACAAGAAATCAAAAATGGTTGTAAAAAGATTTTCGAGACCTCCTCCAAAACCTGTAATCGCAATCAAAGCAAAAACAACTGCTATAAAGAGAATTACTGCAAGGAACTTTTTCATTCCTCCACTTATCGTAGCATTCCCTCCATTAATAAATCCCCAAAGCATTAATCCTACGAACAAAACTACAAGACCTACTGCAAGGAACAAGATCAAATTTCCAACGACTATCTTAGGGAATACTGCAGAAACAAAAATCAATCCAACAACCAAAGATACAAAAGCATCAAGTTGTGCACGGCCATCTCCAAGAATTTTGGTTTTCTGCAGAATGGCAAAAACTATGAAAAAGATGAGTAAAAAAGGATATAAAAAATCTGTTAGTATGGGGTATTGTAGGATTGTGGCCATTTTTTAAAGTTTACATCAAGTTTTCTTCTGAAGGTTCAGCAAAATTCTGTTCTGAATTGGGCAAAGCTGCTTGACTTATAATAAAAATATCACTTATTGCTCTCACAAATTGATTAGGAATAATAACTCCTCTAGCCCCACCAATTAAAGAAGTGACTGCTCCTCCAACTCTTATTTTCCAACCATCTACTTTATTCTCAAAAAGATTAGCCTCTTCAACCTCTCCAAAATAATCTCCCCTATCAGTGTAAACTCTCAATCCGATAGCATCAGTGATTTTTTTAATTCTCATAGTAAAATCTAACAAATATTCTTTAAATAGTTTTCCATACTAGAGTAAATAAACTCTCGATATATTGTTAAAACTAGAAAACAACTAAATTTATAAAAAAATACTCCCTAAAAAGAACATGCTAAATAAAAAAGAAGCAATAACTATTATCATAACAACTTTGGTCTTAGATTTTACAATAAGTCTTTTTTCCTTAAGAGAAACTTTCTTACCCATGTTGCTCACAATTTTCATAGTGATTTTTGCTAACCTCCTCACAAAAAAAACAATGAGCGCTTTCCTAGATACGGAAATAGAAATAAAACCTTGGGAATTCACGCGATGGGGATTCAAAAAACATTTCAGATCCCAAAAACCCATTTCAGCAGGGCTTTTTATTCCTCCAATAATAAAAATAATCTCGGCAGGATTTTTGAACTGGACTGCTGCATTAGTCTTTGATGTTAAGGCAAAAGTTTATCGGACCGCAAAAAGACATGGATTATATGCTTTTTCAGACATAAGTGAGGCGCAAATAGGGGCAATAGCAGCATCAGGAATAATAGTAAACTTAATTTTAGCTCTCGCAGGATATTTAGTTGGCTTTGAGGATTTTGCTAGATTAAGCCTTGGTTTTGCATTTTACAATTTGATACCAATCTCAAACTTAGATGGAAATAAAATCTTCTTCGGAAGTCTTCTGTTATGGACTGTTTTAGCAACAATAACTTTATTAGGAGTTGCTGCCATGATTTTGATAATTTAAGAAAATGGATTTTCTTGAGAACATTACACCTAGAGAGTATCAAAAAAATATTTTTGAGACCTGTATAAAGAAGAATTGCTTAGTTGTTCTTCCGACAGGAGTAGGAAAAACTTTAATTGCTTTAATGGTAGCAATTGAAAGAATGAAACAATTCCCTGGAGAGAAAGTTGTCATACTTGCGCCCACAAAACCCTTAGCAGAACAACATTTAGAATCTTTCAAAAAAAATCTTCCTGAACTTTTTGGAGACATGCAACTATTTACAGGATCTGTAAATGCCGATAAAAGAAAAAAAATATGGCAAACTGCAGATATACTTTTTTCAACACCCCAGTGCATTGCAAATGATGTAAAAAAAAGACTTTACAATCTAAGTGATGTTTGCCTTCTTGTTGAAGATGAGGCACATCGTTGTGTCAAAAACTATTCTTATAATTTAGTGGCAAAAAAATATCTTGAGCAAGCTCAAAATCCAAGAATAATCGGCCTAACTGCTTCTCCAGGGAGTGATAAACAAAAAATAAAAGACATTTGTAAAAACCTTTCCATAGAGGAAGTGGAATTAAGGACACGTGAAAGCCCGGATGTAAAAAAGTATCTTCAAAAATTGGAATTTGAAAGAATAGAAGTAGAACTCCCAAAAGAATTCCAAGAGATTGGTTCTTTGCTAAAAAAAATTTATACAGATTACACTGATAAATTAAGATCTAGCGGATTGTTAACAGGATATGATTCCAAAATCGCATTAATAGAATTACAAGGAAAATTGATGAGAAAATTAAAAATGAACCTAAAACATTTAATTGTATATCAAGGAATTAGTAACTGCGCCCAAGCAATAAAAATAAGCCATGCATTTGAACTTCTTGAAACTCAAACGATGGGAGGCCTACACAAGTATCTAAAATCTCTGTATAACCAAGCTGCCAAGAAACAAAGCAAAGGAGTTATTACTTTGGTTTCTAGACCTGAGTTCACAAGAGCTTTCTCCTTAGCAAATGAACAAATAATAAAAAAGCAAGAGCATCCCAAAATAGAAAAATTAATTGAAATAATAAAAACCGAAGACCTTGGGAAAAAAAGAATCATATTCTCCCAATTTAGAGATACAGCAAAAATAATTTCAGATAATTTAAATAAAATCCCCGGAATAAAATCGAAGGTATTTGTTGGACAAACAAAAAAATCTGAAACAGGGCTAAGCCAAAAAGAACAAAAAAAGATAATTGACGAATTTCGTGAAAAAAAAATAAATATACTTTGTGCGACTTCTATTGGAGAAGAAGGCCTTGATATTCCAGAAGTAGATTCAGTAATCTTTTATGAGCCGGTCTCTTCTGCGATTAGATCAATACAAAGACGCGGTAGAACCGCAAGATTGCAAAAAGGAGAATTAAAAATCCTCATTACAAAAGATACAAAAGATCAGAGGGCATATTATGCCTCACGATCCCGTGAAAAGAAGATGCAAAAATCAATCGAGAGCATAAAAGAAGAACTAAAATTAAATGGAAAACTCAAACCAAATGAATTTCAAAAGAAACTAATATGAATTTTAACACAATTATAGTTATAAACTCAAATATTTTTTCAAAGTTATGAAGATAACCATTTCTGGAAACCCCGGAGCAGGGAAAGGAACTCTTGCAAAAAATCTTGAAAGAATATACAAAATCCCTTACTTATCTGCGGGAAATTTAAGAAGAGAATATGCAAAAAAAATGGGAATAAGCATTCAAGAATTAAATAGAAGAGGAGAAAAGGATCCTTCTACAGATAGAAATGCAGATAAATTCCAAGTGAAATGGGCATCGTCAAAGAAAAATTTTATTTTAGATGGAAGGCTTTCATACCATTTTTTTCCGAATTCAGTAAAAATTTTCTTGATAGTCGATCCTTCTGAAGGTGCAAAGAGAATAATGCGTGCCAACAGAGAAGAAGAGAAAACTCCAAGAAACTTAAGAAAACAAAAAAAGATTAATAAAAAAAGATGCCAGAGTGATATAAAAAGGTACTCTAAGATATATGGAATAAAAAATTGTTATAGTTTAGAAAATTTTGATATAGTAATAGACACCACAAACAGGACTCCAAAGGAGGTTTTGAAAATTGTTGAAAAAAAAATTATTGATTTCAATCAAAAAATGAACCCTCCAAAATTTTACCTTGCTCATGCCACTGAATCAAGAAAAGAAACAAGAAAATGGGAAAAAGAGTTCGAAAAAAGAACAGGCGTTCAATTGATCAATCCTTTTTTTGAGGGCAAAGCAGAAATAGAAAAAGAATTTGGAGATGTGGGCAAAGAAAAATACAACCAATTGAAACAAAAAGTAACAAATCTCTTTGCAGCAAATTTAAGAGAAATTACAAGAAAAGATATTCTAGGAGGAATTGTTATTCTTGATGACAATTGGACATGGGGAACACCTGCAGAACAAGCAATAATGTGGTTTACATCAAAACTTGTCTATACTTTAAACTTATCAAAAGAAAAAAATTATGCAAACCATCCTTTCGTGAAAGTTTTTTCACGAGGAAAAGTTTTCACTTCAAAAAAAGAACTAGAAGAGTACATAATAAAAAATAAAAAAACCTTATTTAGAGATTTAGAAAAAATTAGGAGAGAAAATCCTAAAAACCCTATGTACAAGATAATTAGGGAACAAATTTGGAAAAATGAGAAATTCAGTGCATTCAATAGGAGAAAAAAATGGCGAGAATAATCGGAAGAGGACATTCTTTTCAAGATGTTTTGATTGTCCCGAGATATAATAAAATTCGTTCTAGAAAAGAAGTTGATTTTAAAACAAAGGTTACAAAAAACTATGAAATAAATATTCCTTTAGTCGTAGCAAATATGGATACTACTTGTGAATCCAAAATGGCAATTGCCATAGGAAAAATAGGAGGCCTGGGAGTGATACACAGATTTCTTACAATAAAAAAACAAGCAGAAGAAGTCAGAAAAGTAAAAAACCAAAATTTAATTTGTGCTGCTGCAATTGGAATAAAGGATTTTGAAGAAAGAATTTTTGCATTAGAAAAATCTGGAGTAAACATCTTAGTTTTGGATATTGCTCATGGCCATTCAAAATATGCTGGGAAAATAGTCGATTATGTTAAAGAGAAATACCCCCATTTGGATATCATGGCAGGAAACATTGCCACGAAAGACGCTGCAGATTATTTTTTATCAAAAGGTGCTGATGCGATAAAGGTTGGAATAGGCCCAGGCTCAATGTGTACGACACGAATCATGGCAGGAGCAGGAATTCCCCAATTAACTGCAATAATGGATGCTTATGAAGCAACACAAGGGAGAATTCCAATTTGTGCAGATGGGGGAATAATGAACCCTGGAGATTTGACAAAAGCCCTTGGAGCGGGAGCAAACACAGTCATGTCTGGTTCAATCTTTGCAGGTACAGATGAAACTCCTGGAAAAATTGTGAAGAAAAAAGGCAAAAAATACAAAATGTATAGGGGGATGGCAAGCTATGATGCTACATTAAGAAAAACACAAATACAAAATGGTTCAAAAGAAGAGATAATAAGTATTGAAGGAGAAAAAACTTTTGTCCCATATAAAGGACCTGTGAAAGAGATAATCAAAAAATTTTTAGGAGGACTTGCATCAGGAATGACCTACATGGGAGCAAAAGAAATGGAAGAACTTATAGGTAAAGCAGATTTTATAGAAATCTCAAATGCAGGAATAAAAGAAAGCGGGGCACATGGTTTAAGAGAATGACATCAAAAAAATTTCAAGAAATATTCCGACCAACAAAGAAAGTTTTTCCAGAAAAGAAAGATCAAGAAAAAAGAAAAATCATAATTGATCACAGAGAGAAAAATTCATTAGTTCCCTCAGAACTTTTGAGATTAAATTCAAATGTAGAATTCCAACAATTGAAAGTGGCAGATTACGTTGTAGATGATGTTGCAATTGAGAGAAAAACTTTTTCTGATTTAATTTCTTCAATGATAAACAAAAGAATTTTCAAACAGATGGAAGAACTGAGGCAGTTTCCAAAGCCTCTCTTAATTTTAGAAGGATACTCAAACAGTGTAGACAACGGAATAAGCCTTAGAGCAATTAGAAGTTTTATTCTTTCTATTGCACTAAGATATAAAATTCCTATAATTTTCACAGAAGATTCAAAAGAAACTGCAGAATATTTAGAAATACTGTCAAGAAAAAAACCTAAAGAAGTTTCTTTGAACATAAACAAAATTGGACTTTCAAAAAACGAAAGACTTCAATTCATCTTAGAAGCATTTCCAAACATTGGTCCGAAAACAGCAAGAAAACTTTTAGAAGAAAAAGGGAGCTTAAAAGAAATAATTAACTCTTCTGAAGAAGAGCTAAAGAAAATTTTAGGAAAGAAATCAGAAGAAGTTTTTGAAATAATCAACAGAAAATATAAAGATTAATTCTTTTCACCATAAAAAAAGTCTTCCTTTTTCGAAATAAATCTTCTATGAAAATTCTCCAAGAGTTCTGCCTTTCACATACTTGCCAGAAACTACTTTCTTGATCAAATCCAAATTCAACGGGACTCCACCATATGGGCTTTCAAAAACTTTACTTTTCAAACTAGATTTTTTATCCATTATTAATCCTCTGGAACTAAAGCAAAAAAAGAATAATTTCCCTCTTTTACTTTTGAAGCTAATTTTTTAACATCCTCTAATCTAACAGCCTTAATTTTTTCAGGATAATTATAAAAATCCTCTGCATTCCCATGTACTTCACGAGCAAGAAGATTAACCATTTGAATCTGAGATTCTTCCATCGAAATACTGTATTGTCCAATCAATTGATCTTTAATTGCACTAAATTCCTCTTCAGTCAACTCTTTGGAAACTTTTTCGTATTCTTCGAGAATTAACCTTTTCACTTCTTCCACATTCTCTTTCATTGTCCCAGCATAAATATAACTATAGGAGTAATTCTTATTCGCTTCCAAACCTCCCAAAATAGAATAAACTAAGTTTCTTTTTTCCCTAATTTCAGAAAAAAGTCTTGAAGATAATCCGCCCGCCATTAAGGTAATAAGGATATTTGCGGCATATTTCATATCATCATTTGCCAAGGGAGAATGATATGCAAAAACAAGATTTGCTTGATCCAAACCTTTTCTTTTTTCAAACCTGATCTCATTTTTCAATTCAACTTCTTTTTCAGAAACATTTTTTTTATCTTCTCCAAAATTCTCTTCTGCAAATTTAACTAAATCTTTGAAATTGGCATCTCCAACAACACACAATATCAAATTATCCGAGGTATAAGAATTCCCAAAAACTTTTATTATCTCATTTCTATCAATAAAGTTCATTGTCTCCTGGGTACCTATTGTATCAATTGCCATAACTCCCGAAAAAAGATTTTTTTGAATTTCATCAAGAACATGGATTCTAGGAGTATCTCGCCTCATTTTAATCTCTTCAAAGATAACTTTTCTTTCTTTTTCTAACTCTTTTTCATCAAAAAGGGAATTTTTAACCATATCACTCAAAACATCCAAAGCAATATTCAATTTGCTTGAGGGCATTTTACACCAATATCCAGTCATTTCTTCGTTCGTAAATCCATTTACTTCTCCACCATTTTTTTCTAAATCCTTTGCAATATCTTTGGCAGTTCTTTTAGAAGTTCCTTTATATAACATGTGTTCTATAAAATGAGAAATTCCTTTATGAGACATCTCTTCATAATTGCTTCCCATCTTGGCTGCAAGAATAACACTAACAATTGGAAGATCTCTTTTCTCAAGCATCACAGTCATACCATTTTTTAAAATTTTTTTCTTAAAATTCTCTTTCATCTTCAAAAGAAAAATTAAGATTATTTAAAGATGATGGTGTTAGATTAAGCCAAATAGAAATAAAAGAAATGTTAATCCTGCAACTATTAAAAAAACAATTATTGATTTCATAATCCAAGAGGTATCTTTTTTAGGTTGAACATCTAAAGATTCTAACTCTTTAGTTTGCTGAGCCCTTTCAAATTCAACTTGTTTTCTTCTCAAATAAGAAACATTAGAGCCTTCTTCCATGAGAGAATAAAACAACCCTTAAATTTAAAGGTTATCGTTTAGAAAAGACAAGATATCTTTCTGCACCAATCTCAAAATCTTCTTCCAAGTTAAAATTTTCTTTTATGAAATAATAAATCCAATTTCTATTAACTCTAAATTTTGACCTTTTCATTAAACTCCTCGTAGCAAAGCTAACAACAATTTTATTCACTTTTGAAGATACCTCCTCTAAAAATTTTTTTGAATAATTTCTCTCTACCATCTCCAAAGAATCAATCACTTTAAATAAAAAAATAATTTTTTTGCCTTTCCCTTTAGAGAGTATTTTTTTTATTTTTTCCAAATTAAATAAACTTTCATGGATCACAAGCCCTCTGATTTTTTCTGATTTAAAATAATGGTTTTGTAAATCTACAAGCTGTCCAATTGACTCAACACCAAAATAATTTAAGGAAAATGGAAAAAAAGAATAACTAAACCCATTTACCCCGCAACCAAGGTCAAAAACAGTTAGACTTTTTTTATAATCTCCCAACAATTTATTATAAATTTCTTGATAAAAAGGGAACCTTTCCCTAGTTGAAATATGTTTTTTAAGAATCCATTCAGAATCTCTGTTTTTCAAAGTTAAAAGTTTTCCACTAGCAAATACTGAATAAACTTTCCTCAAAAGATCACGTGTTTTTTTTATTTTCTCCAAATCTGTTAAATATGGCTTATTAAATTTTTCAAAAATCATCTCGACATCTTTCTCAGGCAACCGAGAGAATTCTTTTTTTTCTGTTATTCTTTCTATTAATTTTGGTTTATCCATAATTTTATTAAAGAGCCTTGAACTTAATAATTTATGCCAATAAATGTTAATGATCCAGAATATGTTCAAGCTGAAAAAGATTACATGGAAGCTTCTTCTCCAGAAGAAAAATTAATTTATTTAAAAAAAATGATCTCTCATGCTCCAAAACATAAAGGAGGAGAGAATTTAAGACAACAATTAACAACAAGAAGAAAAAAATTAGAACTTCAAGTAGAAAAAAAGAAAAAATCTGGAAAATCTTCTTTCAAAGGAATAAAGAAAGAGGATATGCAAGCAGTTATTGTAGGAAGAACAAATTCAGGAAAATCTTCTTTGTTAAAAGCATTGACAAATGCATCTCCAATGATCTCTTCAAACAAATTTACTACTACAGAATCTCAGATAGGAATGATGCCTTATTTTGGAACACAAGTTCAATTAATAGAAGTTCCAGCCATAGAATCTGAATCTTTTGATAGAAGCATCGTTCACACAACAGATACAATCCTCCTTTTAATAAATAAACTAGAAGATTTAAAATTTATCGAAGAAAAACTCCCAAAAACTCCAGCTAAGAGAATTGTCGTTTTCAACAAAACAGATTATCTAGATGAAAAAGAAAAAAGAAAACTTTCAGCAACATTACAATCAAAAAAATACAACTTTGTATTCGTTTCTGCAATTCCTGAATTGCCAAAAAACAATCTCGAAGAATTAAAAAACAAAATATTTGAATCTTTTAATATAATGAGGGTATTCACAAAAGAACCAGGAAAAGAAAAATCAAAAAAACCTATGATTATGAAGCCACATTCAACAGTCCAGGATGTGGCTGAAAAAATCCTAAAAGGGTATTCAAAAAAAGTCAAAGAAACAAAAATTTGGGGACCTTCTTCAAAATTCGGAGGACAGAAAATAGGTCTTAACCATGTCTTAAAAGATTTAGATGTGGTAGAATTTAAAACAAAATAATTATTGGGGGTACGCTTTTGAAAAAAGAATTTCCAGAGATTTTCTATTTTTCTCAATTTCTCCTAGTAAAAAGGTAATTTCTTTTGCAACAGTATTTTTAAGATCTAAAGGATGAATTTTCTTTGCCTTAACATCTTTATCTAAAGAAGAATAATCAGAGTAAATTAAATTACCGCCAAATTTTTCTGGACGTTCGACTATGAAATTCTTTCCTTGATCCTTCTTTAAAGTAAACAAGATATACTTTATGAAGGCCATCACCCCATTATCAGAATCTCCTTCAATAAAATCTGCTGAATTCAATTTTTTCTTCACAGTTTTTGCATTATCTAATAAAGATATTTTAGAAGATTCTACTGAAGAGGACATCTTTTTACCAATCAATCCTGGAAGAAGAGGGTTCATTAATTCTATTCTTTTTTTATATCCCAATTGAGGAAGTCTTTCTCTAGCAAGAACAAAAATCTTTCTTTGGTCAGTACCTCCTAATTGCATATCTACATTCAAATATTCCTCATCCAAAACCTGCATCAAAGGATAAATATAACCAGATAATTTAGGGCTATCTCCCAACTTAACCACCTCACTAGCAGCCCTATGACAATCATTAACTGAAACAAAACTAGAGAGTTTAAACAAATCTTGGACATATTTTTCAGAAAATTGAAAACTACTTCCTTTTACAAATTCCAATTTGGAGATATCTGCTCCCATTGCTTTAATCATAAGAGGAATTATTTTTGAATAAAATTTATACCTCCATTCTAAGATTTCCCAAGGAGTATTATCTAATGCTGCGTGAATATCTGCCAACAAAATTTTAACCTTGAATCCGGCCCTTAACAAATCTGCGACTTTCAACCCCCAAACAAAATACCCTACATGAGGAACTCCTGTTGGAGCAGTTCCCAAATAGCAAGAATAATCCTTTTTTTTAATTAAATTATTTAATTCTTCCTCACCAACAATCTCTGCAGCATTCCTTTTTATCAAATTTAATTTTTCATTTATATTCATAAAAACACAAATTCTTATTAATTATTAAATCTTTCCCACATATGCTCTTGGAAATTTTAATCTCAATTGCGCTAGGGATTATGGCAGGAACAATAACCGGATTAATCCCTGGAATACACATAAACCTTGTTGGAGCATTTATAATCTCTTTGTCAACAGGAATTCTTCTAAAAGTGAATGAAATTTATTTAATTGTTTTCATAACTGCAATGGCAATTACCCACACATTCATAGATTTTATTCCTTCAATTTTTCTAGGTTGCCCCGATGGAGAAACAGAATTAAGCGTACTTCCAGGACACGAATTATTAAAAGAAGGAAAAGGGCATGAGGCAATAATGATAACGACTTATGCCAGTTTAGCAGCAATTTTCATTCTAGTTATAGCAGCATTTCCTTCAATATTTATTTTTAAAGTTCTGTACGAACCAATAAAAAAGATAACTCCATTCTTACTAATCTTTGTAATCATAATTTTAATCTCTTTAGAAAAAAATAAATTCAAATCTTTAACAGCATTATTATTAACTGGTGCCTTGGGCTATTTTGCGCTCAATTTTGAAATCATAAAAGAGCCTTTATTGCCTCTTTTAACAGGCTTATTTGGAAGTTCAATGTTAATTCTAAGCATAAAACAAAAAACAAAAATCCCTCCTCAAAAAATAACCTATGAGAAACCAAAATTAAAAAGGCCCCTAATTGGTTCTGCAATAGCATCTCCATTATGCAGTTTTCTCCCAGGATTAGGAAGCGGACAAGCAGCGATAATTGGAAACATTTTTTGCAAACAAGATAGAAAAGGATTCATAGCATTAGTTGGTGCAACAAATACGTTAGTGATGGGATTTTCTTTCTTTGCATTATATGCAATCTCAAAAACCAGAACGGGCGCAGCAGTAGCAATAAGCGAATTAGCACCAAACCTCACAATAAACAAATTAATTTTGATATTGGTGACAATAACAATAACAGGAATTGCAGCTTTTTATTTGACAAAAAATCTTTCAATTTTCTTCTCCAAGCACATGCAAAAAATAAATTATGAAAAACTAACAATTGGAACGTTAATCTTTCTTGGGATCTTAATTACTTTAATTTCAGGAGTAAAAGGGTTTGTATTTTTAATTATTTCAACACTAACAGGAATTTATTGTATAGGGTTAGGAGTTAGGAGAACCAACATGATGGGCTGCCTTTTAATTCCAGTAATAATTTTTTATTTGTTTGGTTAAAATTACAAAAACAAATAAGACTTAACCCACTCTTTATTAAGATTAAACCTACTTTTTTAATTTAAACTAAAGATTTAATTAAAATTATTCTAGTTTTTTAAGATAATCTCTCTTCTTTTGAATGTAATCCATATGGGAACTTTTTGGCTTTTGATTATTTAAATTTATGTGTAAAAAATGTATTTTATATATTAAATCTACTTGAAAAGTAGACTTAACATATAAATACAATAAATTTGGAGTCCTAAAAAAGTAGAAGGGGCTTTGACATTTATCTATAATCTCTCATCTTGTGATCTGTCCAATCATATAAATTTTGCATACCTTCTTCCAATCGAACAGTTGGTTGCCAACCAGTAATCTGCTTTAATAATGATATATCTAATACTTTTTCTTTATGACCTGTTGGTACGGTTGTATTCTTTCTTATACCAAAATCGTAATCTATAAATCCTCTTACTGTTTGAATTAAATCCATAACAGAATTACCTTCACCGTAACCAAGATTAATTGGGTCAGAAGAATTGCAATCCATAATTTTTAAAATACCTTCAACGCAATCATCCACATAAATAAAATCTCTAATTTGATTTCCATCTCCATAAATTTCTACTTCTTTACTACCTCTTGCAAGAATAACTTTTCGACACAAATCTAATGGCAAATGTGATTTTTTTTCTGCCCAAGTCATATGTATACCATAGACATTAGAAAATCTAGCAACTCTTGCTTGAAGGTCTTTTTTTACTGATTGCAATTGTAATTCAGAATATCTTTTCTCTTGACCATATCCTAATTGAGAGGTACTTGATATAATATCTTCTTCATTAAAAGGTGAATTTCCAGAATAAACACTCGAAGAAGAAGCAAAAAAATATTTATGAACTCCATGTTTTAATGCAGATTTAAGAAGATTAATATTAATTGATGCAGACATTAAACTTTCGGTTACATTTCTATCTGTATATATTGCACCACCAACAATCGCAGCTAAATTAAACACCTGATTTATTCCTTGACATATTTTTCTAGATTTATCGGAATCTCTTAAATCAAGATTTATATTTTCTGCATCATCAAATATTTGATGCCATTCGTTTAATGGTTTTATATCTACTGCTTTTACATTATAACCTTCAGTTATTAGTCTATTAACTAAATGTCCTCCGATAAATCCTCCGGCACCTGCAACTACTACAAAGTCGTTCATAGTGTGGTGAAATTATATCTTCTTTATAAATATATATCAAAGAATGTCAAAGCCCTTTAATTCAGTGTTTTAATTGCTCACCTTGTTCACTTGATGGACGGACTCCAAATTTACTCTTCGGAATTTTTTGCTTCGTCAAACCGTCTTGCAGACCTCCCACTTCATTCTAAGATATAAAATTAAAACCACTCCTGTAATCCCGCTTGTTTTTCTTTTTCTTTTCCGAATATAGAATCTATATATCCTTTAACCAAATCCAAGTTCTGCCTCAAGTACACAGAAAGATTATATTTTTTTGCCAAGTTTAAAGCAGGCTCAAGATATTTTTTAATTCCTCCTTCATTAATGGTGAATATCAGTTTACCTCCGCAAGCCAAGCACACTCCTGATAAAGGAGGTCTTCTGTAAATCTCATTACATTTAACACACCTAAATGACTGCATTGAAAAACTTCTTAAATTACCTCTCATATCTCTCATAAAATGCCTCTCAATTATCAACCTAGCAGTATCAGAAGTATCAACAGACCTTAACTTTTCGACAAGCTTCATTTGGTGATCAACTTTTTCTTGCATCTGCCCCAACAGTTTATAAGAAGAACAATGTACACCCTCATTAAAATCAGTCGTATCATGAGTAAACCCTATATTTACAAAAGGATTCTTTCCATCTTTTAAAGCATCTCTAACAAGGTAAATTTTAGCTTCAGAAGAATGTTTTTTTTGTTCTGCCAATTGGTACAATTGCAAAGGATATTCCTTAACCATTTCAAAATCAAGAATTTGATCATCTACTTCTCCCGCATCTATTTTTGCATTCAAGACAAGAGGGGCATCTTGCGTTCCTCCTCTATGACTTGGCAAAAACTTTCTAGAAAAATTAAGTAAAACATCCCCTAACAACATTATTGCAGCTTCATCGCCATCGCAATCTCTTCTTATTGCTGCATGCATATATGGACTTGCCATGAGACTAAGGGTGTTTGAAAAACCAATAAATCTACATACAACACCTGCGCAGTTATGAGGAGCCATACAAACTCCCAAAACTCCTGCTAAATCCTCTTTAGTTTTGATATTATAATAGGGGGGTAAGTCGTACATTTTTTCAAGAAGATCATCAACAAAATTACAAATTTTTATGAAAGTTTCTTCTCCTTTTTCTTCAGGATTATCTTTTGAACTAGGAATCAAAACATCATGAGGCATCAATTCCAAGATTTGATCTTCATTTTTTAACTCATTTCCTTGTATGTCTTTCTCATATCCTAAAGATTTCAACTTTTCTATAGATGTTCTTATCTCTTTTGGTTTAAAATGAGTAACTGGCAATTCAGTGGCATCCATCCTTATAGTCCCATCTTTATTCACTTGAAGATTATATTTTGCTCTAAGAACACCTTTAATCAAATTTTCGGGAATTTTTTCTTCTGAAGAAAGACCTCGAACCCCTTTAACAAGAGGAGGAAAAGTATTCCCATCTAAACCTAATTTTTTATTAACGATTTTTACATATTCGTTTATGTCAATAGACTTATACACATAAGATCTTCCTTCAACATCAGAGATTTTTATTTTTTTTTCTAGAAAAGTTTCTTTGATATCAGAAAAATAATATTTCTGTTGAGTTTTTTTACCACAAAACTCGCAAGTTGAAAAAAGAACATCTTTGTTACAAAATTCGCAAAACCTTAAAGGGAAAGAATTTTTTATATAACCCGCATCACAAGCAGCCTGAATACTTCTCAACCTTCCTCCTTCACTTCCAACAGGAAAAAGAGAATTGGGACTACCAGTTAATTTTCTAACTTTTGCTTTTTCTGGCCTTCCCATTCTAGAACCAATAAAAGAACCAGCTTTATCTTTTATCTCATAAATAGAAAGAGAATTAATTATCTTTAAGACGTCTTCTTCATCAAAAGATTTTTCTAATTTGACAAATTTTGTTCTCAATTCAAAAGTGTCTTTTAATTCATTTAAATTAAAACCCAAATTAACTAAAAGAGCCAAACTATTCTCTTTATCTATAACAACATTTTCTATAGTGACCTCATGAGGAATTCCTAATAGTTCTAAAGCCCTTTTTCCATCCAGAAATTTTTCCTTATCTTTAATTGAAAAAGGAAAGATCAATTTTTCTTGAAAAATAGAAGATTTTAACCAAGAAAGAAGATTCATGAATTGAGTTTTATTTATTTGTGTCCAATAAAAAATATGTTTTGGATGCAAAGGGATTTCAAAATTTTCTGAAAGTTGAATAGATTCTTCTAAAGACAAATCAAAGACAGAATTATTTTCACTCAAAAAACCTCCTTTATTTTTTAATTCTAAATTCCACCATTCTTCAACATAACCTGGTTTAATTAACATGGCGTTTCTATTTACAACATCACTGAAAGGAAACAAAAGATCTCCAAGATAAATTATTTCTTCCACAAAAGGGTAAACTTCTTTTGCTTCTTCTTTAGAGAAAACCTTCCTTACACTTCCACTCTTTAATTTAACAATAGGCCCTTCAATAGAATCGCAAGAAGTAGTTGCACAACCTTTAGTAGGCTTTTCTATTTTTAGTTGTGTCCCTATAGCAATAAAACCATCTGTGATAGCCATTGTTGCGGGGTGTACTGCGGCAGCGCTAAAACCAGAATTTCTCCCACGACCATACCTAAACCTAAAACCTCCGGATCTTCCTGGGTGCCCAAAAACAGGTCTTCCTGCCACAAGATCTTTAATATAAGTAGGAGAATCATCTGTTTTACCTTTATCTCTTTTTTCATGAAGTTCAACATAATCTTTAATCCAATCAAAACCTGTTGATTTTATTCCATTGGATTTTGCCCTATTCAATAATCTAAAACCTTTGGCTGCTTTTTGAGCAAGGCCTTCTCCTAAAACCAAACAAACCCCACTTCTCAAATAATCTGTATCTACTCTTTCAAGATTTTTGTAATTTGGAACTTCTAATTTTTCTGAAGCATCCCCTGCAATTTGAATAGGCAAATGTTTTGCCAAAAAAAGTCCTTCTTCTTCAGTAGGCATATATTGTAAATTTGTAATTCTATCATGAAAATGTTCTAACTCCGCATAAACTCTTTTTATTTCATCTTCTGTAGGATCGTACTTTGCAAACCCAAAAAGTTCTCTTAAATAATCTATGAGCATTAAAACTAAACAAGAAGCAGTAGTACCTGCACTCCTTATTGGTCCAGAAAAACTTGCTTCAAGATAATCTTTTCCTTCTTTTGTTTTCCTTATTTTCAACCCCGTAAATCCCTCTATTGGGCTAGAAACAACTCCCAAAGTAATATAAGCAAAACCTACCCTTATTCCTGCATCAATTGCTTGGAGAGTATCTTCAAACTTACAAAAATTTTGCTTTGCAACTTCTTCAGCAATTTTAAAGACAACAGTAGGATCAAGTTTTCCATATTCATTTTCCAAATCTAAAATTCTTTTGGCAATTCCAGAATCTTTCATTTGAGGATAAATTGTTGAAATTAAACCAACCACTTTTTCAGCCATACTCATTGCTAAAGGAATTTCTACTTCATCTACAGGATCCAAACCTTTTTTTCTAGCTTCTGTAGAAAGAGAATAAATTTTATCTACTTCTTCTCTTAAATTTTTAAGATAATTTTCAACACTCATTTTTTCCCCCGAAAGAATTTGGATTTTCAAAGTCTAAAATTTTAATTGCTCTTGTTTTTAAATTAACTAAAGGAACTTTACAATGATCGGGTTCATTTCCAAACTTTTCTTGATAAGGGGTAAGAGTTTCCCAAGAGGAAACAGCAATGACAAGAACATTATTATGATAAGAAACTCCGCTCTTATGCAAATGTCCTGAAACAAAAATATCTGGAGCCTTTCTTATTATATGTGTGTCTTTTTCATAAGGAAAATATTGCACAGAACCATGAGAAGGTGCCAAGTGTCTATTTCTTAACAAAAAATGCATTATCTTTTGAGGGTCATCAGTAGCTTTTATTTTCATTAAAGAGGGAACATTGTTAGCATAATAAGGATAAGAAAAACCATGATACATTAAGACATCAAAACCTTCAAAATTTTTGTTAGAAGCTATATTCACAATGGAGGGGTTTTCAATTAAAAAAACATTTTCTAATTCATGCAAAGGCCAAGAATACTTTTCGTTCAAAATTGGTTGAGGCTCCATCAGCCTAACCCCATCATGATTCCCTGGTCCAATTATAATTTTTATATCTTTTCTAATCTTTTTTAAAAGGTTCGCAAAATTTTGAAATTGACCCTCAAGATCAGGAATTTTTAAATCTCTATCTTGATTAGGATAATTTCCAACTCCTGTAATAATATCTCCGACCATAAAGAGATATTTTATTTTATTTACCTCAGGAGTATTTGGAAATTTCCCATTAAGATAATCAATGAAACTCAGAAATTCTTTCTCCATAAAATTTTTGCTTCCGTAATGGATGTCTCCCAAAAAAACAGCATATTCTTCTACAGGAGACTTTTTCCTAAAAGGAAGATTAACTTCAGGCAGAACAATTTCATTTGCAAAAAGAAAAGATTTATTTCCATTACACTTGAATCCAACAACTGAATCTAAAACAATTTCCTGAGCTTTTTCATATAGGTCTTCTTTTTTATTATTGATCAAAACTTTGACTCTACCTGTTAAATCTTCAATTTCAAAGATAATGTTCTTATTTTTACTAACTCTTTTATCAGACACAATCCCTATAACAGAAAAGTTACCATGAATTTCATTTAATTTATTAATAGAAATTAAGTTTGTTAGTAAAAGATTATCTTGCAAAAAACCCCTCATTTCTTTGAACCTATTTCTAAAATAAGTAACAAAAGATTTTGTATCTAAAGGCTTAGGATATTCTTCCGAAAAAGGACTCAAATTTACAGAACCTGAAAACCCTTGATTTTCAACAATTTTTTGCTTTGCTGAGATTTCTAAATTAATACCTAATTTTATGGTTAATTCTTGCATTTGAGTTTTATTTTTTAGAGAACCTCTAGAAATCAAATTTTTTAATAAGTTATCATTCTCAAGAATAACTTGTTTTGTAATAAACCTCTTATTAGTTTGATTTTTTAATTTTTCCAGAACTAACCTAATATCTTCGAAATTAGAAATGCTACTAAAGATTTCTAACAAATCTTTATCTAAAAGAAGGTTCTTTTCAAAACAAAATTTCAAAATTTTTTCCTTTTCCATTTTAATTATAATTTATAGCATCTTGAACTATTTCTTTTACTTTTTTTAAGATGTCCCTAGAAATTGCCAATCTTATCTCTCTCATTCTTCCTCCCCTACCTTTTGAAATTACTCTTACATTGATAATACCCAACATATCAAATTCTTGAATAATATCTCCAACTCTTCTTTGGGTTAAAGTTTCTAATTTATTTTTTAGACATAAATCTTGATAAAAATTGTAAACATCTCCTGTAAAAAAAGATTTATCTTTTGAATTTTCAGACAAATGAATTATAGAGTAAAGAACATATTGAAATTGTTTAGGTTCAGATTGAACAACATCCAAAATTTTATCTCTTTCAATTTTGCTGTTTGCTTCATCTATGTGCTTAAGCATAATCTTCTTTGAAGATTCTCTTTCCGCCAATTCTCCTGCAACTCTTAATAAATCTAAAGCTCTTCTGGCATCACCATGTTCTCTTGCAGCATAAGCAGCACATTTAGGGATAACTCCTCCTTCTAAAATGCCTGCTTTAAAAGCATTTTCAGCCCTTTTATTAAGAATATCTTGAATTTGTATTGCATTATAAGGAGGAAATACAATTTCTTCTTCAGACAAAGAACTTCTAACTCTAGGATCTAAATCTTCTAAGAAAGTTAAATCGTTACTAATTCCAACAATAGAAATTTTAGATTTAGATAATTCTGAATTTAATCTTGTCAGATTATAAAGAAAATTATTAGATAATTTTTTGGCAGTTTGATCAACTTCATCTAATATTAAAACAACCAATTGTTTTTTAGAATCAACAAGATCTATAAATTTTGAATAAACTGCTTGAGTTGGAAGGCCCGTTGAAGGAACTTCTCCTCCTAATTGATTTATTAATTCTGCAAGAATTCTATATTCTGTATCAGAAACTTTCTTTAATTTGCAATTAAGATATTCTATTCTCAAAGAGAAAGGACTATTTTTATTGAAACGCTTATATAAAGCATCCCGAACATATTTTATTGAAAGAGTCTTCCCTGTACCAGTTTTTCCATAAAGAAAAAGATTGCTTGTTTTTTCACCTCGTAGAGTAGGAGCTAATATAGAAGCAATTTGCTTTATCTGTTCATCTCTATGAAGGATTACTTCAGGGGTATAATTTGTTTGTAAAAGATTTTTATCTTTAAACACCGCATTCTTATCAAAAGATTCAAAAATTTTATCTAATTCATCTTGCATATTCCCACCCCCACGTTGATTTCTCATGGAAAACTTCAAATAAAGAAGTTTGTTCACGGAAAAAAGAAAATTTGTTATATAAAAGATTATGACTACTAAAAAAGAAATACGCCTTTATTTCTTATGGAAATTTAATTTAAATAAAAGAATTAATTAAAAAAATTCTATTTCTGAAAATAAAAATTTATTATATATT
>JAGQJT010000020.1 GCA_020430505.1 Nanobdellota archaeon
TGGGACTTATTCTGCACAAGTATTTTCCAATAGAGTTAATTTAGAAAATCTTGAAGGAAATTTTGAACCTTATTTAGACATTACAAATTTTATTGAGAATTCAAATGGGCTTTTCTTGAGTTGGAATAATAAAAGTGTTAATTTAAATTATGAAGTGAAAGGTAATAATCAAGAAATATATGATGAGGGAATTATTGAAAATTACTCTCTAATTACTAACATTGATGAAGGAAGGAATTATTTTTATTTTGATCATGTTTTGAATGGGGCTGATGTGGAAGAATTTAGATATGTTCTAGAAACTGAAAATGTAAGTTGTTTTTTCCAAAACAATTCTTTGATTTGTGATGAACAGGAAATAAATTTTAATCGAGCTGTAAAGAAACAGGGTCTAAATGTTTCTTTTTCTAATAATAAAATAATAATTGAAGGTGAAAATCTAAGTTATATTGATCCTGTGGTTTCTATATATGCAAGTGATCTTGGGGGAAATACTGATACCTATTGTGATGATAATGGGGCTACCCCGAGTTATCAATATGATGATGGTGTTTTAAATGATATCGGTTCTGATGAGATTACAGGAGGATATGAGGTTTGTAATGGGTTGATTCAATTTAATGTCGAAGGATTACCTTCTACAATTGTTAATTCCCAAATAAATTCAGTTTATTTGTATTTAAAATACCACAATGTTCAAAGTGATGAGAATAATGGTGCAGCTACAGATTTTTGTGTGGTTGACGATGTAGAGAATTATGATTGGACACCGAATGATGAAGAAGAAATAGAAGAATGTTATGACCGACTTGAAGATTGTAATTCTGTAGATTTTTTGTTTGATTATGATTTTGAAGAAGGGACTTCTGGATGGTATTCTAAAAGAATTGATAATTTAGATAATGATGTTGAAATTGAAATAAAAGATAATCAAGATGGGTCTCCTCATGATGCTTTGTCTATAGGTTTGGAAGGTGAGAGCGATCCTGATGATGATGAAAGTGTAGATTTTTATGATGAAGATGATGGTTTGGACTCTCCTTATATTGTTATTTCATATACTTTGCCAGACCCCACAGCTCCAACGACTAGTGCATCTGCAAAAACTTTGCCAGATAATCAAAATTATCTTTTTGGAAATGTAACTCCTTTTAACGTCCAAATAGATTTGATTTGTAGTGATACTGGAGGAAGCGGTTGTGCAAGCGGATACCCAAAATATTGTGTGGATTCTTCAAACAGTTGTTCTCCTACAACTTCTGGATCAAGTGTTGTTATCTCGGATGAAGGAATTAACTACATTAGATATTACTCTCAAGATAATTGGGGTAATCAAGAAACAGTAAATAGTAGAGTAATAAACGTAAGCAGGGATAATTCTTCTCTTCAACTAAGCGTTGCAGGGATTAATATCTGGAATAATACTGAAAATTATTTTTCAACTGAAACTATTTCTGGGATTGAAGATGAAATAAACAACTATCTTCAATATTGCCAAGAGGATTCCTATGGAAATTGTTTAGTTCCAATAAGTGTTTTTTCAAAGAATGGTAAAGATATAAAATTAAAGAATATTGATATTTCATACAACATCACTAGTTATTTTTGGGATTTTACGGAACTTGAAAATTCTACAGAATATTTGATGAGAATAAGAGCCGATGATGGTATTCAAACAAGCAATTGGAGCACTTCTGGTTTATTCAGTATTGGAGGATACAATTTGCCTAATGATTCTAATAAATTTTATATTAAGAACGATCAGGACGAAAAGGTTGCTTGGTTTGGAGAATTGGGAAATATTATTCTTAAGGGAAGTTGTATTTTGAGTCCTAATTGTAATAATCCTTCAGATGGTTCATTTATTTTCGAGAATGAAAACAGTTCAATTGTTGCTTATATAGATTATTTTGGAAATTTATGCGTCGAAAGTGGAAGTTGCGATGGATTTAGTCAAGAATGTAATCCTGATTCAGATGCATTTATAATAAGAAATTCTCAAAATGAAAATATGAGTTACATAGATTTTAATGGTGAACTTTGTTTGAAAGGAGGTGTTTATGAAGATGTCTTATTCATCGAATAAAATAATTCTTAGCTTATTTTTTGGAATCTTTTTAATAGGCATTGTTTCTGCTGGAAATATAATTGTAAAAGAAGGAAAAATTATAGCTGATGATAGTATTAATGCAAGTTTATTTATTGGAGATGGAAGTTTGTTAACAAACTTGAATCTCACAGGATATAATTTAAGTCAAGGAAATCTATCTGGAAATGGACAAATTAATTTTGTTCCACTCTGGACAGGAGATTCTTTTTTATCCTATGATTCAGATTTTGAATTTAGCCCTACCTCTAATATTCTCTCTATAGGTTCTTCAAATTCCAGTGCTTTTTTTAGAGTAACTTCAAATCAAGTTGGGGGGACATTGCAAACCTTGAATTATGTTTCAGATAATTCTGCAACTCCTGCTGTTTTAAATTTCAAAAAAGAAAAGGCTGGAGGAGATCATATTTTAAATGGAGACTATTTAGGAATGTTTGCATTTGATGCTGAAGCTGGAACTTTTTTGGGGGCTCCTCAAACTGCTAGAGTTGCAGGAATCTACTCCGTAATTGATCAGGCACCAGCAAATTTAACTGATAATTGGTATCAACAGAGCGGTGCTTTAATCTTTGCTGCTGGAACAGCTATTTCAACTTCATTGCCTACAGAAAGAATGAGAATTTCCTCAAATGGCTATGTTGGAATTGGAAATTCCAATCCTCAATATAAGTTAGATGTTGTTGGAAATGCTAGTTTCTCTGGATTTGTGAATGCAGGGAGTTATAAAGTTGGAGGAAGCTCTGGCGCTTCTGGGCATTTTTCATCTAATGATGGAAAAACAGTGGAGGTCACAAACGGAATAATTACCTCAATCAGTTAATTTATTTTATAATTTTTTTATTTACAAATCTTTAAATAGAAGTTTTCTTTTGTTTAATTGGAGGCTTAAAAATGGGCGGAGGAACTGGTGATTATATTTAATTTGTTTTTATAAAATGGCGTACAAAAAATATATTCGTAAGAATGGCAAATTATATGGGCCTTATATTTATTCTAGTAAGAGAGTTGATGGAAAGGTAGTTTCTGAATATCATGGGGCAAAGGAAAATAAGGATTTTGGCAAGAATTTTCTTTGGTCTTTTCTTGCGATAATTGCTGTCGGAATTTTGATTGCAATTTTTTTGATGAATCCAAGGTCTACCGGACTAGTAGTTGGGAATTTGGATGGACAATACATTAATGATTCTTTCCAAGGAAATTTAAAATTAAGCTTGAATTCAGGAGAGTTTTTGCCTGCAGATTCAAAAGTGGTTATTGATAATGAAGGAGAAATTTATGAGTATTCTCTAAAAGAAATATCTAATGAGGAACTTTCTAAAGGAGATTATTACGTGAAAGATGTCAAAATTTCTGGTTCTGGAGAGGGTTATGGTCAAATCGGGGAGAAATTTATTTATCCTGATGTTTATTTTGAATTGAGATTTGTAGAAAAAAGTTCTGATGGAGGAAGTTCATTTACAGATATCAATAATTCTGAAGAAATTGTTCAAGAAGAAAATATTTCATCTGAAGAGATCACTACAGAAGAGAATGTTTCTCAAGAGATTGTTCAAGAAGAAACTGTGGCTGAAGAAACTCCTCAAGAAAATATTGAAATTCAAGAAGACAACAATGCAGAAACAGAAATAGCTGAAATTCAAGAAGAAAATCCTCCAGAAGAAATTGTAGTTGAACCTATTCAAGAAGAAACTTCTACAGAAGAGAATTCTGGAAGTGCTCCTATTACAGGTAATGCTATTTCGGGTTTTTTTTCAATCTTTAGAGTTAATGGAAGAGTTATCTCAGAAGGGGAAGAAACTGTTCAAGGGGATGTTTCATACGGAAAAGAATTCAAAATAAATATCCCTCAAGGTTTTGATGTAGAGATTGTTCCAGGAAGTGTTAGAACGGAAACAGAAGATTTATCCGAAAAAGATATCTCGCTTGAAATTAATTCTGGAGAAGCAATTGTAACTACAGATTATTATTTATCTGAAGAAGGTTTTGGAGAAGAGTATTTGGGAGAAGGAGTTAAAGAGATTAACTTAAAACTTCCTGAAGAAAAATTTAAGGAAGGCACTTTGAAAGTAAATATTGGTTATAATGGCTCTAATATCTTTACCATAGAGAGTAAGATTTCTAAGGACTCTGTAATCAATGAAACAGAAGGAGAATTTTTTGAAGAAAATGAAACCTCTTTTAATTTCACAAACGAAACAATCTTTCTTAATGACTCTTTTGAGCCCCAATTTGTTGAACTATCTGAAAAAGAGATAAAAATTTTGAAAGATAATTTTGAAAATAAAAGCATAGAGCAAACTGCTAAAGAGTATAAAGAGTGGATTATTATTACCTTCTCTGTTGGAGATTATTCTGTGGAGTATTCCTACGATAAAGATCTGGATGAAAAAACTTTAGATTATTTGATTGAGAAAGATAAAAATAATTGGTTAAAAGATTTAGCTGCAAGCTTATCTTATGAAAAAACAGATTCTAGAAATTTAGATAATTATTCTAATCGTTATGAATTGTAACTGGTTGTTCTTTATAGAGAGTTTTAGAAAAGCTTAAAAGTTGAAGAGTTATGGTATTCATATGGGTAAAATGAATAAACTTGCTATTCTTACAGAAGGAGATAGCTCTCCTCTTACAAAAAAGGATCTTCTAAAGGTTTCTATTGGAGAATTTAACAATGCTGCCCATTTTTCAGATTTTGTAAAACACAATAAAATTTTGAATAAATATACCGATTCTAAAGAAACGATTAAATTTTTAATGCCTTTTAAAGATATGAGTGATATTGGTTATTTTTTAACAGATTTCGGTTCAAGATTCCCTGGAATTGCCTTTATCGACTCATTGTATGTTCCTGAGAAGGGTAATTCTTTTCATTTTATGAGTCTTGTTTATCCAATTTCTTATGAAGGAGCTTTAGAAGTTGCTTTTGTGAATTATTTTTCTAAACTGCAAGACTAAAAAGCTATCTCTGAGTTGGAATCATTTGAGGATTTCTTGTCATCTTCTTTATAGTGAATTTTGAAGGTTGTTCTTGACCTTTTGTTGCAGTTAAGATTAAACTTCCTACAACGATTTTAGTTATTCCCTCTGATAAAGGAATCCTTGCTTTTTTTGCAAATTCATCAAATATCTCTTCCATTTCCATTTCTGTTAAAGTCATTTCGGTACTTTTTCTTCCCATTGATCCATTCACAACAATTTTCGTGTTTGGTCCAAGGCATTCTATTATGTTAACCCTGGGATCTTGAATTAGAACATTTAACTTTTTTAAATCAAGCACTTCCCCTGTAGGAGTTGGCCTTAGATAGCTCATTGTTGGAGGTAATCTTGGTTCAGGCAATCTTAAAACTCTTTTCTTATCTCTTATCACATCTAAAGTGTTTACGGGATTTTTTATTGGGAGGTGTATTTGTTTTGCTATTTCTTTTTGTTTTTCTTTTGTCGGCTCTTTTAATTTTTCTCTTATTTTTTCTTTAAGTTCATCTCTTGTGAATGTTACCTTTTTTTCTTGTTCTTCTACGGCGGATTCTGGAAGTAAATCTTTAAGAGTATCCTCTAATCTAAAAAGATAGGCCGATTTAGTGTTTTTAATTGCTTGCTCAGTAAATTTTAGTAAGAAAGCGCCTCTACATTCTTTAGGAGTGTGAGATAACATTTTTACCCTGGAATTTCGAATACTGGGTTTTCATCATTCCCTTCTTCTTGTCCAGGCACATTAAATTTAATTTCTTTTGTATTTTGTTTTATCGGTTTTTCTCCTGCAGGCATAAATGAAGGGGAATAACCATCTTTATTTTGATTCATAGGATTTTTTTGTTTCATCATGGAATTATTCATTGACATTGGAGGTCTTGGAATTTCTTCTTCTTCATTTTCCATTCCAAGATTTTTTTCATGTATTAAAGTTAACCCTTTTGCAATTATTTTATTTTGATCCAATAATTTTCTCATTTTATCTAAAATTTCTTCACTGTAGTGCTTGTCTTTGTTTTCTTCAATTTCTTTTTTAACAAGTACTTGTGCGGAATCTTCAAATAATTCTATTAGGTCAGAAATTTTTTTTGAAAGGGTTTCAAAGTTATGGGACATCTTCATCATTACTCTTTGAAAGTCCACAAAATTTTCTATAAGAATTTTTTCAATGTTTTTTTTAGATGAAGGAGTAGTTGATTTCTTTTTGGTATTTTTTTTCTTTTTTGTAGGTTTTCCTTTAATTACCTTCCTAGTAATTATTTCTTTTTCGACTGTCTCCTCTTTTTTAGTCATAGCTTTTAAAGGGGATTTATATTTATAAATCTTTATAAAGGATTGGGTTCTTTTTTTATTATGAAAAAGAGTTTGGTGTTTATTTTTTTGTTTGTATTAATTTTTTCTAT
>JAGQJT010000021.1 GCA_020430505.1 Nanobdellota archaeon
AAAGTAAAAGCCCCCTCTATTTTCTTTTTTTAGAAAAAAGAAACAAAAAATCTGGACTCCCCCTCGTCCTTCGGACATATAGACTCCTACGGAGAAATTTATTGACGTGAAAATTTAACTCTGCGGTTTTCCTTCGCTTCGCTACGGAACGTTGCACTAAACCTTGGTTTTCTCTTCGAGAAAACGCGTATAACAGGGCTTAAAGGGCTCCGAAACCTTGCAGGTTTCTCCGACCCAAATTTTTTGGTGTGGGTTGCCTCACCAAAAAACTTCCCTTAAGCCCGATGTTCAACTCAATCGTGAGCCAAAACTAAAATGTAAAAAGTTAGTAAAGAGGACACTTTAAAACCCCCGACCACCCGCCCCTAAAATGTAGAAATTGTTGTTAATAAAAAAGTGAGCCGCCTTGGTGCTTCGCACATTTTGTCTTGACTTCGTCAAGCAGAAAAACTTCTTTTATCCGACCAACGAGAAAAACAACGAAATTAAAATTTCGTCTAACAGAGGATAAAAGGCTTCGCCCAAATTTTTCTGATTTATTCTAAGAAGATTTTTATACCTGTTTCTCCACTTTCTTTTATAATGGCAAGATGTGATTATTGCGGAGAAACTATAAACGAATTGCCTTGGACTTGTAAAAGATGTGGGCAAAATTTTTGCGGAGACCACCGACTTCCAGAAGCCCATGATTGTCAAGGCACTAAACATAAAGATTTCTTTGAGCCATTAACAAAAAAATCTTCAACAAAACATAAAGAAAGTAAATCTAAATCTTACGAGGGAAATTATGAAATGTATGTTCCCGGAAAAAAGAAACATCATTCATATCATAGTCATCATAGAAATTTTAGTTCAAAGAATTTTTTTAAGAGATATATTTATCCGAGAATTCAAGGAGATGTAAAACCTCACTTAATGCAATTTTTACTTATCTTCTTAATTGGACTTGTTTTAAATTATGTTTATTATCAAACATTTTCTTTAAGTTATCTTTTTATTGGCGGAGTTCAAGAATGGTTTAGTGTTCTTATTCCAACACTAAATGGCTTTAGCGCAGGTTATGATTTATTTTATTTAATCATCAATGGAATTTATTACGCATATTTTTATTATAGTTTTGTCCTTGTAATTTATCACACAATCACAAATTTAGATAAAAGGGACACTTGGGTTATGCTTGGCTGGTTTGCTGTAATCTTGTGGGCTTTAATTCATTTTTTCCCACAAATAGTATAGCTTTTTAAATAATGAGAATTTACATATTTAAGATGATAAACAAACAAAAAATCAATAGATTGGCAGTATCATTATTTTTGATATTGTTTTTTGTGAGTTTAGTTAATGCACAACAAACTATTAATTCTATAGATGATTTAACCAATCTCTTAAAACAAAAATCTCAAGTTCATGTTGAAAAGTTTGACTCATTTTATCAAAATGAAGTTCTAACTCGTAGATGTTCTGAAAATGAAACTATGAATAAATGGTATACTGAAAAAAGGAAAGATATTGGGGATTTCTCTTCAAATTTAGCTTTAAATTTATACAACAATGCTTCTGCTGGAGAAAAAGAAGCAACATTATCCTTCTTAATCGATGAAATTGAAAATTTAACTCAAGATAGTTTAGAAATGGAGATTTTCGTAGAGAATTTAACTACACAAGTTTGCAATGGAATTCCTATTAAAATTTATTCTATTGACGAATTGCTTAATTTAATCAAACTGAATAACCAAAAATCAGTAGACAAATATAATAATTTTCTTAACAAGGAAATAAATATTTACGAAGAGTGCCAAAGTCCTAGTTTTTATGAACAAAGAAGACAAGAGTTAAGAAATTTTAATGTTGAATGGGTAAAAAGTAATTATGAAAATGCTACAGATAAAGAATATTCTTTGAGAATATTAAATGAAATGATTTGGGACCTTGATAATTCTACAGCTAGTTTAGAGATTTCTTATGAAAATGTCACTCGTAATTATTGTGATGAAATGAGAGAAAGTTTGGGAGAATTATATAAAAGAGAAAATAATTATTCTTGGATATTTTGGGTTTTAGGGTTGGGGCTTATTGTTTATATTATTTATCATTTTACTAAGAAGGGAAAAAGAAAATGACTAACCAACAAAAATCGATAAGTGAATTTACAATGAAGGATTGGAAAAATCTTGGAATTTATTTGGTTTTATTGGGCTTAATGATTATTTTTTTAGGTAAAGAGTGGAAAATTGGGGGAGGTTTCTTTTTAGTAGGAATAATTTTCACAGCAATTTTTCAAGGACCAAAATTATTCAAAATATTAAAAAAGAAACACTGGTAGTATGAAAGAAAACAAAACCTCAGAAAAAATAAAGAAATTTGCTAACAGAAAATGGGATATTTTTGCGGATTGGTTTACGGATAAAGAACACCCTCATAGCAGATTAAATAAAAATGTATTTTTTCATGACTTGCTTAAACTTGTTGGTTTAATTTTAGTTTTTCTAATTATCTATTCTAATGTTGATAAAATAAATCAAATTGTTTTAATTTTTATAAAACTTGGTTCGTTGTTGCAATTAGTTTTATTATTCTTTATTTTGAGAAAAGCATGGCATTTAACTATAAACTTAAAATATGCTTTTCGTGGATTAAACCACGGAACAAAAGCAATAATCGCCATAGTTATTGTTCTTTTGTTATTTATGGCTTTTCTTAATCAAGATAAAGTTGTAAATTCAATTACTCAAACATACGAAGAAGCAAACTTCAGTAAGCTTAATCCGATTCAGGTTTCAGGGAATTTTAGTTTAGGAGATTTCTCATTTTTTTCAACTACTCCAAAAACAACTTATTACTGCTCAGAGCAAAAAGAAAAATGTAAAACTGCTATGAAAGTATGCGAGGAAGCCATTTTATTTGAAGAAGATTCATCGATTGATTTGAAGATTACAATTTCAAAAAAATCAACCACTTGTAACTTTTATTATAAGGTAGAAAATAGTTTCATAAGCCAATTTGAAGGGAAAAGTATGACTTGTGAAATTCCTTTATCAAAATTAGATAAGCGTCCAGATGATATGGACAATTTAAAATATTGTAAGGGCTCTCTAAAAGATACTATGTTGGCAATGGTCGGACAATTCTTTGGTTTCGGATAAAAATCCCTTCTTTTTTAGAAAAAAAGAAGCAAAAAAGGCGGCGGCTCACAAAGACAAAAATACACAACAATTTCTATTATTTTATGGGTTTTACAGACGGAACCCACCGTCCTAAAATGTCTTCTTTAAGATTAATATGGCTCACGACTTTAAATTTTTCCTGCGGAACATTGCATTAAAATTTAATCCTAACGGAGAGTTGAACAACGGTTATATTCAATCAGAAGTCGGCCTACAAAAAGCGCGCGCAAAGAGTAAATTTAATAAATCCATTTAAATATCATAGTTATTATGAAGAACAAAGATTTTTTTTATCTGCAATATGATAAAGTTAATTGGCAGAATCAAGAAAAAACAAAAATCAATTCTTTTGTAAATAATTTCATCATCCAAAATATAATTGCGAAGAAAAAAGGAGATGATATTAAGGTTTTTGACATTGGTTTTGGAATTGGCTTTTTTCTTCGGATGTTACAAAAGAATTTATCAAAATCTTTCAAAAATATAATTCTTGAAGGTTGCGAACCTTCTTACAAGAATTATAAAAACTTTAAATCAAAACCATTCAATCAAGATAAAGTAAAACTTAGAACATTCAATAAAACTTTTCTTCAAACAAATACAGATACAAAATTTGATTTCCTGACCGCAATTTATGTTTTTCCACATTTTGCATCTGACGAATTGGATGATGTTGCCAAAAAGATAAATTCAATGCTGAATAATGAAGGCAAATTCATTTTAGTTGTAGCCAATGAAAAGTATTTAGAAGAAAAATTAAGCTCCAAAAGAGACCTTTTCATTGAAAAAAATACTCTTGAATTTGACGAAAAGAAATACAAGGAAGTCCTTCATTATTCAGAAATTCCACAAATTGGCACTATCATAGATTATAATAGAGAAGAAAAGTTTTATCTTGATTTATTCAAAAAGAATGGTTTTGATTTAGATTCAAAGAAAGATTTGGATGATAATGGATTTATTTGTACGATTTTTGTTTTTTCTAGAAAATAAATGCGCGCTAAGAAATGGGAACGGCCGACTTCTGACTCTGAAATTTTCCTTCGGAACGTTGCACTAAATTTCAGCCCTTCGGGGAATATAACAAGGATTTAGAGATTCCAGAAACTTGCAGTTTCTTTCATCCAAATTTTGCCTACGGCAAAACTTCTCTAAACCCCGATGTTATATTCAATTGTGTTTAAGTTCAGTTTTCTTTTAGAAAAAGAAACAAAAGGGGAGAGTTCCAGTCCTTCGGACATTTTGCCTTTTACTTCGTAAAAGATATTTATTTTAGATAGGGGCACACTCAAAAACCGATGAAGTTTTTTAACAACAAACTTCCAAAGAAAGTAAGAA
>JAGQJT010000022.1 GCA_020430505.1 Nanobdellota archaeon
TAAGTTAAGAGAAAAAGGAATTCCAATATGTTTAGATTTAGTAGGAGATTATGAGCAAGATTCATTAAATAAATTGAATAAAGTTATAGCTTCAGATATTTACCGGTGTATTAATTATATGGGATTAATTGATCATGATAAACTTACCGATATTTATAAGAATGCAGACGGATTTGTATTCGCTTCTTCATGTGAGAATCAACCAATTATTCTTTTGGAAGCAATGGCTGCTGGATTACCAATTGCTTGCTCTAATAAGGGACCAATGCCGGAGGTCCTTAGAGATGCAGGGATTTATTTTAATCCATTGTCTATTGATTCTATCATAGAATCTTTCAGTGAATTTATTTTTGACAAAGAAAAAAGAACAGAATTATCACAAAAAGCATATTTGAAATCATTAAATTATTCTTGGAAAGATTGTTCTAATCAGACATTTAATTATCTAGCAAAAATTATTATGCCTTAATATTTTAAATGATTAATTTACAATTTTAGTAAAATGGCAGAAATTCATAATAATTTAATTAGAATATATAGATACATTCTAACATACGGTATATTGAGAACTCTGATAAAGGTAGCTGGAAGAAAACGAAATCTATTGATTAGGGGTGTTTTCCACAAAATTTTTATAAACAAGAATAAAAGGTATATTTCATTAATAGGGTGTGGTCAGTTTGGATTTTCAACGATTTCGTATTTTTTACTTTTGCGGCAAGGGAATCGGTTTTTAGATTGTTACGATATAGATAAAGAAAGGCAAAAATCAACTTCTAAATTTTGGGGTTATAAAGAGCAAGATGATATTGAAAAAATATTAACAAATGAAAAGCTTAAAATAGTTTATATCGCTTCTAATCATTTTTCACATTCACCTTATTCTATCCCTTTTATTTCTAAGAATATTGATGTTTATATTGAAAAGCCAATTGCCGTAAATTGGGAACAACTGAGTTCATTACTTAGAGCAATTAAATACTCAAATAGTGCCGTATATACGGGATATAATAGACCATTTTCGAAAGCAATAATTATCTTGGATAAAAAAATAGAAGAAAAAAGAGAGCCTATTTCTTTAGCATGTTTTATTTCAGGACATTTATTGCCAGCTGATCATTGGTATAGATTACCAGAAGAAGGAACGCGAGTATGTGGTAATATTGGGCATTGGATTGACCTTGCTGTCCATTTGATGAAAACCAGAGGAAGAATTCCAGAAAAGTTTATAATATCAATCTCTTATTCAGATGTAAACGATTTTGATGATAATATTTCAATTACAATTACGACTAACATAGGAGATTTAATAAATATTATTCTTACAGCAAGAAGTGAACCGTTTGAAGGAATTAATGAAACAATAAATTTTCAATGCGGAAATTTAATTGCAAAAATTGACGACTTTGAGAAAATGAGTATTTGGGAGGGTGCTAAATTCAGTAGATATAGATTTTGGCCAAAGGATGTTGGTCATAAAGAGGCTATTAATCAACCTTATATTAAAAGAAAAAGGGATTTTGAAGAAGTAAAAATTTCAACAATCCTCATTTTAACAATATCCGACATGGTTAGGAAACAGGAAAAATTGAAAGAAATTTTACCTTTTGTTATTCTTTCTCAAATTGAATCTAATGAGAATGCTCATATAATACCTATGTAACATAAGTAGCTATTTCATATTAAAAATAATCGTACTGGATCGATATAGTCCTGAATAAGTTTAATATAAGCATTTACCTAAAGTAGATTAAAAACATGATAAGAATTGATGAAGTTTTTTTTAAAAAGAAACCACAAAGGATTTCACAAAGACTTTTTAAAGAAACCTTGAGTTACATTATGTAAAACCTAGTGTAACCTTGTGGTTAAGAAGAAACCACAAAGTGCAGCACGAAGTCTCATAAAGTCTCATTGAAAAAAAACATTGTATAACATTGCGTGAAACATTGCGCAACATTGCGGTAAAAAGAGGACCACAAAGTCTCACAAAGTCCGGCACAAATTTTCGCAAAGTCTTTACGAAAGGAAAAACATTGTGTGACATTGCGTGAAACATTGCGCAACATTGTGGTAAAAAAGAGAACCGCAGAGTATCACAAAGTCCCGCACAAATTTTCGCAAAGTATTAAGTCAAAAACATTGTGTGATACCGAAAGGATATCCGTAATAGACCAATTGCATTGATCTAAACGGCTATCATCCCGAAAGCAAAGCTATCGGGAGCATTTTACGTTTATATTATAAAAATCATTTTCGTATAACATTGTGTAAAACATTGTGCGACATTGCGGTAAAAAAGAAACTGTAAAGGTTTCACAAAGTCCTGCAAAAATTTTCGCAAAGTATTAAGTCAAATACATTGTGTGACATTGGGTGAAACATTGCGCAACATTGTGGTAAAAAAGAAAACCGCAGAGTATCACAAAGTCCGGCACGAAGTATATAGAAGTTTTTAATTCATAGAATAACACAACAAAATTTAAATTGTTCTTTCTCAATGAACAAATATTACGCATATTGTTCATTGAGAAAGAACAATTGTTTTAACTGAGTAGATTTGGATAATAGTTCTGGACGAATTCAAAGGAATATTTACTGAAATCAAAGCCTATTTGGTAATGTAAATTGGAATCAAGATGGAAAAGGCTCATTTAAGGGAAATACTGATTGATCAAACAGAGGCGTTTCTAAACAGAACAGGTTTAATTGAACGCGATTTAGCTCTTTCGAGCTACCTTGATACAAGTCAGGTTGTAGTAATTACCGGAATTAGGCGATGTGGTAAGTCTTCATTGTTATCTTTGATACGGATGGCACTGGGATTAAAAGAAAGTGAATTTTGTTACTGCAATTTTGATGATGAAAGAATAGTGCCATATTTTAGTCTTTTAAATGACATTTATTCAATACACTTAGAAATATATCGGACTGAACCCATTTTTTTCTTTGATGAGATTCAAGAGGTGCCCGGGTGGGAAAAGTTTGTCAATCGCATGTATGAGCAGGGGCATAAAGTCTTTGTAACAGGCTCCAATGCGACCCTTCTCAGTTCTGAAATCTCATCTTCACTCACTGGCAGAAATAAAATACTGAAGTTATTTCCTTTTTCTTTTGTAGAATACCTTCGTATGGTAGGAAATGAATATTCGCCGGAGCGCTTAACGGTGAAACAGCGGTCATTGTTATTGCATGATCTAAATGGATATTTAGAAACAGGAGGATTGCCACTTGTCGTAAAGGAAAAAGATATGGAGATCGCTCATGCATTATTTCAGGATATACTTTACCGCGATATAGTAATACGATTTAAGCTAAGCAATGTAGATGAAATAAAACAAATTGCTCTTTATTTAGCGTCAAATGTTAGTAAACTATTTTCGTATGCTACCCTGCAGTCTATTTCAGGGTTAAAGAGTATCAGTTCTGTCAAAAACTACCTTCAGTTTTTTGAAGCAAGTTACCTGTTTTATTATCTTAAAAAGTTTGATTATTCAGTTAAAAAGCAAATAATGAATTCCCGTAAGGTGTTTGCTGTGGACAATGCGATTCCAAATCGATTAGGATTTCGATTTTCAGAAAATAAAGGAAGGATTCTTGAGAATACAGTATTTATTGAATTGCTTAGGAGGGGACACGAGCTTTATTATTTTTCCGGAAAGAACGAATGTGACTTTCTGGTAAAGGAAAAATTGAATATTACGGAAGCAATACAGGTTGCTTATGAATTAACTGCCACTAATTTTCAACGTGAAATTAGCGGACTGACAGAGGCAATGCAATCCTACAATATCCCCAAAGGCACGTTGATTGTATATGATGATAAAGCGTATCGTGGAGAGTTGCCAGATGGAATTTCGATAGTCCCGGCGTATGCCTGGCTGATTGCCAAAAAGTAGGTTCAAAACAGATCTTTAATTCTGACGAAGTCTGGATATTGATAAAGGATATCAAAAAACTGAAAGTAAATAATCCTCAAAAATACTTACGTGAAATACAAGCAAAAGAACAAGTGTTGTTTTGATAAAAAATAATCATTTTCCGAAATATTAACTTAGGTAAAAAGCTTTAATTTATCGAAAAGGTTTCCTGCTAAATGATTAAATTTGTTATCGCAACCGTGATTGCGGTAATATGGGTTGCGATAAATAGATATGAAATTTTACGACAGACAAACAGAATTGACCCTGCTTGATAAGATTGAAACCTTATCGTGCGCTGTTGCTCAGATGACTGTAGTCGTAGGCAGGAGGCGTATAGGCAAAACTTCTCTCCTCAAGAAAGCGAGCGAAAAAACTGTCAATGTTTATTTTTTCGTATCAAAAAAGGATGAGACGCTGCTGTGTCATGAGTTTATGGAGGAAGTAAGGCTCAAGCTTCAACTACCCGATTATATTGAAATTAGCTCATTCCCCAAGTTGTTTTCGTACTTGATGGATATCTCCAAAACCAATCATTTTACCTTAATCATAGATGAATTTCAAGAGTTTTATA
>JAGQJT010000023.1 GCA_020430505.1 Nanobdellota archaeon
TTATGGTTCCATAAACTGTAAAAAAAGTCATTAATAGAAATACAATAAGTGCAAATCCTCCAATTTTCATAACCTAAAAAAGAATTTTTTATTCTTAAACTTTTTCAATATCCAGAACTCTTAACAATTCGCTTATATCGTTTATTTCAAAATTTGCTCCACTTTTTCCAGGTTTAGGAGGTTTATTGACTCCATAACGTGCAAAACAAGTTTTTATGCCAAGTTTCTTCGCTGTGTAAACATCCCTTTCAATCCTATCACCCACCATTAATGCTTCCTCGGGTTTTATATTTAATTTTTTAAGTGCTACTCTAAAAGGAGCAAAATGAGTTTTCTGTCTTTTTGCATCCCCTTTTGTGACAATTACTTCAAAAAAATCATCAAGCCTCATTTCAACCAACCTCATCCAAGCTTTCATTATTGGAGCATCACTAACAATTGCAAGGCAATATCTTTTTTTTAATTCTAATAAAGTAGATCTAACATTAGAATAGGGCACAATATAGCTGTCTTGCATCTTCCTATAAGCTAAAATTCCATATGCCAATAGTCTGTAATCTATTTTCCCTTTTACTTTTTTAAGAAATTTTTGAAAAATAGTGTAATACTCTATGCCATATTTATCATAAAGTTTCTCTATCGTTTTTATCGCTTCTTTTTTATTCATCTTTAAACCTGCGCTAATCATTGCATCAATAGCAGATTCGACACTCTTTTGCTTCATTTTCATAAAATCCACAAGAGTATTATCAATATCAAACAAGATTGCTTTTATCATTAAAAAAAATATTAAATCAGGTTATTAAATCTTTCCAAATAAACTCTGAAATGTTTATATATCTAAATAAATTGAGATTTATATGAAATACAAAGTGTTTTATCCAAAACCCTATAATTTAATTCCTTCTGCAATTCTTACTTTTCTTTCTTGGCTATTTATTTATATGGTTGGAAAAAAAGGGTTGAAGTCTGTAAGATGTTTTGTTCCTAGTGAAGGATGTATAAAATTTGCAATAAGATTATTTCCAGAACATTGTGGATGTTATACTTCTCAAATGTTTTGGGCTCATTTTTTACAGTTTATTCTGATACCTTTCATATTTATTTATGTAATTGCATCAACAGTTAAATTAATCAGGAATAGAAAATGAAAAATCCTAAAGTTGTAATTTTTTCGATTTTCGCAATAGGGTTTATGGTTCTTTCATTCACCATAGATTGGCTTTTCATAATAGGGGCAGTTATTTTGTTGTACCTAAATCAGAAAGAATTGATGAAAAAGAAATAGACTAAAAGTCCATTTTTAAAATAAAAAAAATAGGGAATTAGTTAAATCCCATCATTTGCCCATAACCCATTCCTCTCCCATGTTGTTCTTCATACATAAATCTTCCTTTATCCTCAGAGTAATTAGGTCTTGCTAGAGCATATTGTTCAAGTTCTGCCCTTAATTCTTCTGCAGTTTCATAATCTCCGTCTTGAATTGCTGTTCTGATTTGATCTCTCAAATCACTAACCTCAGACATTTCATAGTGTCTTTCAACAATGTTATTGAAATTTTCTTCAGTCAGTTGAGATTCGATAAGAGCTTTCCAAGAATCAAAATCTCCAGTTTCAATAGCATCTCTCATTTGATCTCTCATTGATTGCATATCTGCGATCTCTTCTTCACTCAAATCTTGATTCAACAAACCTTTACCAAAAGGTAATGCTGCAACAAGACCAACGCCCATGACTGCAATCACAGCAAGAGTAATAGCTCCTAGTGTAAATTTATTCTTCATTTTATTAACCTCCTTTCAATTCTATTTGGTTTCATATACTAAATAAATAATTTTTATTTAAAAGAAGTGTGGACTAAAAATCCACGTCAGTTATAAAACCTTAAATATTCCTGTTTACAAATAGATTAGTGAAAAAATGAGAGGAATTCCAGGACCAGGACAAATTAATGGAATCTTTGGGACAGAGGTTCTTTATGCATTTGTAATTATCTTAGCCTGCCTTATGATCTATTTTGGAACAAGAGAACTTTACAAATTAAGCTCTCATAAGGGAATAAAATATTTTAGGGAATCATTTTTGTTTCTTGCAATAGCATTTTTCTTTAGATTTTTATTAAAATTCCTTCTTCTATTTTTTGATGCAAGAAAAGTTGTAGAAATCTATCCTGCAGCACTAGCAGGAATATCTTTATTCATTTTTCTATATTTTAATTTAATAGCAATTTTCTATCTGTTATACAGTGTTGTTTGGAAAAAATTAAAAAATCCTAAATACGGAGTTGCAATAATCCACATAGCAGCAGTAGTAATTTCTTTAGTAACAATTTTCTTCAATGAATTGAAATTCTATTTAGGGGTTAACATTTTATTACTTATAGCATTAGGTTTAATCTTATTTGCATTCTCGAGAGAAGGAAAGGGAAAATTAAATCTAGTATATATGTTATTCTTCTTGTTTCTTACATTAAATTCTTTAGAGATTCTAATCCCAGAAGTTTTGGAAACATTTGAGTTAGCAATTTACTTCATCTCACTAGGAGTATTTTTACTTTTGGGGTACAAGGTAATTAGAAAAACCGGATAAAATGAAAAGAAATAAATTAGAAATAATAAAAGATATCTTGAGAATTGTTCAAGAATATCGAGAAGTTAAAATAACACCCTTGATAAGGAAATCAAACATTTCCTCAAAAAGTTTTTATGAATATTACAAGGAACTAGAGGAAAAGCATTTAGTAGTAAAATCCGCAGGAAAAATAAAATTAACAAAAAAAGGATTTGATTATTTAGAAAAATACAATAAAATAGTTAGTTTCATTGAAGAATTTAACCTCTAAATAAAAAAAAACAAAAAGAAATAGGAATTAGCTAAGTTATTTAGCTAAAACATAAATCATCCATAAACCAGAGATTCCAACCAAGATATAAATTATTGTTGAAACAACAGTTCCGAATCCAAAAATCGCATCTACTAAGTTCCAGTTGAAAATTCCAACAAGTCCCCAGTTTATTGCTCCAATAATAACCAAAATCCAAGCAATCCAATCTATAACACCTTTTTCCATTTTTCACCTCCTTTTAAAAGATTATAAAAGTATCAAGGATTTAAACCTTAAAAAGGTTGTTTTTTTAACAGACTTAAGCTTTTGGGTAATCCCCAAGAACTTTTTTTGAAGATTCTAATTTCTTTAATCTATAGTTAACCTTTTTCTTGGAGATTTTTCCTTTTTTATAACCAGTAGTATCTCTTATGAAATTTCCTAGTTCATTGTAGACAGAGGATAAACTCATATCATTAAAATTAAATTCTTCAATTATTTTTGAACGTGTTTCT
>JAGQJT010000024.1 GCA_020430505.1 Nanobdellota archaeon
ACTGGCAACGGTCTCGGCTATGAACAGTTGGGGATTTTATGCCCTAACTTTTCGGTTTAGCACCGACCTTTGTTTTATGTTTATATTTTGGTTTTATAACTTTCGCACCAATTGTTTATAGCCAATGTTGTGGCTAGTTTTTCTTTTTTATAATTTTCACAATTCGGTTTATTATAATTTCCGATAAATTCCACTCATACCCTTCAAAATCTGTTGTGTTTATAAACTGAACTACCACAGCATCTATATCTTTATGGAATTCTGCGAGACTTTGATAGCCAATGACTAAACCACCGTGATTATATTCGTAAGGATATAGTTCCTGTTCTCCTTCTTCAAATACAGAACCATCATTTAAAGCTCTTAGAAATATTCCAACATCCTCTGCGGTTGCTAACATTCCAAATTCTCGGGCTTTAAAATCTTCTTCAATTCCTACATAATATCCGCTCATCACATCTTCCAAATCCACTTCAGATATAGAAAAGTAAGTGTTTTTCAACTCTAGTGGAATTAATATTTTTTCTTTGATATAATCATTGTGATTGTATCCTAAAACCTTATCCAAAATCCTTCGAAGCAACAAATAATTCGTGTTTGAATATTCATATCCTTTATCTGGTTTAAAGCTAGCAGGTAAGTCCAAAGCAAAATCTAAAGCATTTTTGCCATTTTCTTCTTCGTTTTCCCAAAACGCTGGATTATCTGTGAAATTTGGAATACCAGAACGATGTTGAATCATCATTTTCAATGTGATTTCATCGGCATTTTCTATTCTTCCTTTTAGTTCTGGAAGATAATCGGTTAACGGTTTATCAAAAGACAAGCGATTTTCTTTAACCAATTTCGTAGCTGCTACGGCTGTATACAATTTACTAATACTGGCAATTTTGAACAATGATTTTGGGTCGGCTGGAATTTTCTTTTCTCTATCTTTCCAACCGCCAGTATAGAACTGGGGTTGTTTTCCTGCTTGGTCTACGTAAACAATCATACCATCAAAACCATAACCTATTGCTTCATCAACTTGTTCTTGAATGGTATCTGGTAGTGGTAAAATCCAAGCCTTTACCAAAATCCAGGGTACATAAAACAACGAGACTACTGTACCAACAAGCAATATTCCTCTTACAATCCATTTGGCTTTTTTGTTTTTTATCATTTTTCTAATCTATTTCATTATTAATCAGCTTTAAAATGGAATTTAAATCATCCAATAATGGTTTGTAATGTGACTTTTCTGTCGCAATACTTGTGATGATGAATAAGATAATATTATTCTCAAATTCTCTAGACTTCAGCAAGGATAAATTATTGACTTGCTTTTCTGTTTTGGGTAAACCAAAATCATTGCTGACTCCTGCTTGCTGAAAAATAGTATTTAGGCTGTATTTATCTGTTCTAAAAATATCAAGAACTTTTATCCTTTGATTGCTAAGTTCTTCCTCTTGCCTTGATATATCCTCTAGCGTAGAAATCCAATTGGTTAGTTGTTTTCGTAATTCTGTATTAGATAGATTTTTTAGGTTTCCCGAATTAATCATTTCGACTAATAAGGAGTTGTTAGAATTAAATGCAACATCGTCTGAAAATGTTTCTACAAGCAATTTAGAAAATGATGATTCTTTTATGGAGTCATTATTCTTGGCAGATAGTTCTATTATTTTTTTTGCTCCTGAATAGTTCTTTTTATTGATCTTGATCAATTCCTCAAGTTTCAATTTGCTTGTCTGGAATTCTTGTTTTAACCCATTTAAATAAATTTGCTCGGTATTCTTATTTATTCTTTTTTGATTCCAATTATTAATCTGTAAGGCAATTAAAATTCCGATTACGACCAATACAATTTCTCCTAAAGCATACTTTAGGTATTGAACTTTTTTATTGTCAAAAATCAGCTTATGTCGTATTCTTCTAAATATTTTCATTCACTTGATTAAAATTAGCCACAACGGTTTGGCTATGGTTTGTTGCGTGAAAATCCGCGAGGATTTTCCGCTATAGAACCAAAGATAGCAAAAGTGCGAGGAATTTCAGTTATGAAATTCCGAAGCAATTAACTATAGCCGTTGTTGGCAAATCGTTTTATTTAAGGTATTAATATCAGCCGTTGTTTTAATTTCTCGTTTCCTAAAACCCAAACAATTAGATATCCACCAGCTCCATCGCTGTTCCATTGATGAACAATATAATCGCCTTTGTTTTCATTTATTTCAAATACATTGCTACATTCAAAAATATCCTCG
>JAGQJT010000025.1 GCA_020430505.1 Nanobdellota archaeon
TATATAACTTATATTGATCCTTCTTCTTTTTATTTGGGAAATATCATTTTAATTCTAATTATTGTAATTTTAGGAGGATTGGCATCTATAAGAGGTTCAATTATTGGAACTATCATTATTTTATTAATTCCTGAGATTCTAAGATTTATTAATTTGCCAAGTTCGATTTTAGGTCCTGCAAGGCAAATTGTTTATGCATTGGTTTTATTGGGAATTTTATTGTATAAACCAAAAGGATTATTTGGGAAGGTTGACTTGGGGGATTAAATTTATAAATAATCTTTTTCTATTCTAATTAGAATGAACAAAAAAGAGAGAGGGATTATTTTATTTTTGGGATAATTATTGTTGTTGCTGTTGTTGCTTTGATTTTAATTTTTTCTGGAGGAGATAAGCAAAATGTTGAAATTGGAATTATTACTGATTTGACTGGTCCTGCAGCATATTGGGGAACTTCTTCCCAAGTAGGAGCAGAATTGGCAGTGGAAGAATTAAAAGAAGAAGGTTATGATATAAATTTGGTTTATGAAGATTATAGATTAGATTCTTCAGAAGCTCTTAGTGCTGTACAAAAACTCGTTAATGTTGATGATGTTGATGGAGTCTATGCGGAATTTAATCCTGCCGCAATTTCTGCAGGATCCTTTTTGAAAGGAAAAGATGTTCTCTATATTTATGATGCCGCAATAATTTCTCCTCTTGAA
>JAGQJT010000026.1 GCA_020430505.1 Nanobdellota archaeon
TAGACTATCATTGCTATTCAATATACTGTAGATGGTGCTATCTGAATCTATTCCTTCTAATACTTTCGCCAAATTCTTATTGATGTAACTCGAGTCTGCCACATTAGAAGATTTATCAAGGTTATCGTTCTGTGCCGGCAAATAGGTACTAAAAGCTAACAAAATCAACAATAGCACGATTCTCATATTAGAATTGTTTTTTCTTTAGGAAATATTTACCATAATTTAGACCTTGAAAAGCTTGTTTTTTGCGTAATAATACCGAAAGGATATCCGTAATAGACCAATTGCAATGGTCTAAACGGCTATCACATCGGTATTATACGTCTAATTTTCGGTCTATTATAAAAAATCATTTTCGTATAAGATGTTAGATTTTCGAAAATCAAATATAGTTATTCATCCTATAAAATACAATTTCCTTTTCTAAAAAACAATTCCATTTCGTACCAATAAGCCTACTTTTATAGCTACAAGCATTAAACTCAAATAATAAATGGCTGTTTCACACCATTGAAATGATTCGTACATCGGATCGTTCCCCATAATCGGTTTTAGAAAACCGCGATAACTGAATTTGTGGGTTAAAAATGGAGATGTATTTTACGGATTG
>JAGQJT010000027.1 GCA_020430505.1 Nanobdellota archaeon
GAGAGCTGACGGCGCTGAGCGCCCAGCTCGATCCCGACCACCACTACTTGGTGGTTGCGATCGACGAGGAGGGCGAGGAGATCGACAGCGCCCTCTTCGTTCCCTCCGAGTTGGCGGCCGGCGAGTTCACGCAAGGGTTGCGCGGAAGCGTGTACACCGGTGACGAGGGTGGATTCCGCGACTGGGTCAGCGACCCGTGCGGAACGGATGACGACTTGCTGTTCTACGCGGCGATCCTTCTGAGCCTCGGTGTCATCGTGGTCCTGGTGCTCGCGTGGAATCGGCGGTCGGTTCGTCGCAGCCTGCCGCCACCGCCACCGCCACCGCCACCGCCAGCCGCGGGTGCCGCCTAACGGTCGCGGCGTCTTCCCGTCCCACTCTCAGGGTGGGTCGTCGGCAGCGAGAGCTCGGGCAAGATCGGCTTCGTCGAGCAGGTTCGACCACACGATCTCGCCCGGTCCGTCAGGACGGTGCGGCATGTGGTCGATGAACCAGCCATCTCGATCGGCCACTGCGGGTACCGCGTCGAGGATCACGGCATGCGCCTTGGTCTCGACGGATCCCTGGATGCGGATGCCGACGTACACCTCGCCGAGTTCAGTCCG
>JAGQJT010000028.1 GCA_020430505.1 Nanobdellota archaeon
GGACCGATCCGCCAGGACCCTAGGCGGTGGAGGTTGGCGAGCCCGCGGATTCCTGGACCAGTTCAGCGCGGCACGGGAGCGGGACGGCTGACGGACACCGTTGCCGTTCGGCATCCCTCGGGCAGACGCGACCCTTCCTTCGCCTGTCTTGGGCGGGCCAACTAATCCCCGGATTCCGGGGTATTCGACTTGTGTATCGAACACATGTTCGATACACTCACGGTATGGACCCCACCAATTTCGACCCCGGTGGCGGTGGCGGTGGCGGTGGCGGTGGCCGTGGCGGTGTGGGGCCCGAGGGTCGGGACTGCGGTGACGCGGTTGACGCGGTGTTGGAGTTGTTGGGGGTATCGGTTGGGGATCTGACCGATGGCGAGGTGCAGGATGCGCTGCTCGGGGTGGCCGAATTGTCGGGGCGTCTGGATGCCCTGTTGGCACGTCTGGCGGATTCGTTCGACTCGCGGGGCTTGGCCGCGGTGGACGGGGCTCGGTCGGCGGCGGGGTGGTTGGCGGCTCGCAGCGAGCTGTCCCGCCCGGTGGCGGGCGCTCTGGTGTCGACGGGGCGGGCATTGCGGGCCTGCGCGGCGGTGGACGCG
>JAGQJT010000029.1 GCA_020430505.1 Nanobdellota archaeon
AAGCTGATCAAGGCGCTGACCGACGCCGGCCTGAAGACCCAGGTAGCTCTGGCTGAGCGCATGGCCGATCTGGAGGGGCTCGATGCTGCGCCCAAGGATGTGGTCAACCGGGTGTTCCGCGGGCTGGCCGTGGATCCGCAGACGCTGGAGCGGGTCGCGCGGGCGCTGAACACCCAGGCGCATCGGCTTTACCTCACAGCGGACGAGATGCAGGGCGAGGAGGCGGAGCTGGTTGCATCGCCGGCCGAGGATATCGAGACACTGTCCTCGCCACCGCCACCGCCACCGCCACCGCCACCGCCACCGCCACCGCCACCCCGGCGTACGGCTCGCTGGTTAGCGCTGGCAGTGGGGTTGACGGTGCTGGGCGTGGCGGCGGCAGGTCTGTACCTGTCGTGGCCGAGCGAGTCACGGCAGGTCACGGCCGTGGCGGGCGTCAGCGCACCGGCCTCGCGCTTCGGCCGGTATCGCATCGTGGTGCTGCCGGTACGTGGCGACGAGGGCGGCGAGTTTGCCGTGGCGATCCGCGACGGGCTGGAGAAATCCCTGGGTGTCGCTTCACCGGCTGTGGCGCTGATTGCCGGCAGTCCCG
>JAGQJT010000002.1 GCA_020430505.1 Nanobdellota archaeon
TGAAGAAGAGTTTATTGTTTAATGATTGATAAGATAATCACTGCAGACCCTTCTGATGTCCCAGATAAATTAAAATTTTGGGAAGCCCTCATCCCGGGAGGAGTTTTTTATAATAGGAAATTAAAATATATTGGCTGGGGACGTGCCATAAATACACTCATAACTTTTCCCATAATGATGGGACTAGGGTGGTATATGCTTAATGCCACAACCACAAAAGAATGGAATCCGATTAAGTTATATAATTTAATTCAAAGAGAGAATCAAGAATCCCAAATGGATGAAGAAAACTTAAACAACGTTAAGAGAATAATTGAAGAGTATGTTGATAAAGATTCTAATGGATTAAGTTTTTCTGAAGAATATGAGATAAGAAGATTAGCAAGGGTCGAAGAAAAACCAAAGAATTACTTTATGAGCAAAAGAGATTGGATGATTGCGCTATCTGAAGTGAACAAAAAAGATCCTTTATATGTAAAGGAAAAGATTTCTGAATTAACAAAGAAATTAGATTAAATCTTCAAACTAGTGACCTTTGAAATCCCATCGTGCATTGACACTCCGAATATATTTGTTGCGTTTGTAATTATTTCATCATTGTGCGTAATTACAATGTATTGGCCCTTCTGCATGTATTTCTTCAATAGAGCTCCTAAACGTTCAGAATTTCTTTTATCTAAAGCTGCATCTATTTCATCCAAAATATAAAAACAGTAGGGTTTTAATTCTTGAATTCCGAATATTAGTGAGAGTGCGACAATTGTCTGTTCCCCTCCAGAAAGAGAACGAACATCAAAATACTTCCCATGGCCAGTTTTAACGGTGATTGCAACTCCTCCTTCAAAGGGCTCTTTTTTATTTTCTAAATCCAAACTAACTTGGCCTTTTGTACTAAGCTGTGAAAAGTTCCTTGAAAAAATTTCATTCAAATCATTCAAAGTTTTAACAAAAGTCTTTTTTTTCTTAATATCGATTTCATGAATAATCTTTAATATACTTTCCTTCTCTTTAGTTATTACTTCTACCTTGTCTTTGATTCTATCATATTCTTCTCTTATTGAATCATAAGTTTCGAGAGCCTTCATATTAACAGAACCAATTCTTGATAAGATTTCCTGAGTTTTTTGCAATCTTTCTCTCAAGTTTTCAACTTTTCCTCCAATAATCTCTGCATTCGGAAATTCTAACATCTCAGTTTCAAGATTTTCTATTTCTGCACCAACTCTTGCTTTATCAATTTTAAAATCATTAACTTTTTGCTCAAGAGTGTAGATTGAGTTTTTTAAATTCGAAGATTCTGATTCAAAAGATCTAATTTTCATTTGGAAAGAATCTCTTTCTAGAATCATTTTATCAAAACTCTTTGTAAGTTCTTCTTCCTGTTTTCTCTTTTTCTCCAATTCTTTTTCTTTTTTAGAAACGAGATTATTCAATCCGGTCAATTCTTCTTGTAAATCTTTTTCCTCACTCATTATCTGTTTAAGCGTAGCTTTTGCTCTTTCAAGATCTCTTTGTTTAAAAGAAACCTCTGAATCCAGAGTTTCTTTAGTCCTTAAGGAAATTTCTTGGACCTCAATTTTTGCGACCTCATATTTCTCTTCAATATTTGAAAAAGTACTGTAATTTTCTTCAAGAGTTTTTTTTGTTTTTTCTAATCTTAAAATTTCTGATTTGAGATCTTGGATTTTTTCTCTCAAAGAAGAAATGCTTTGTTTTTTTTCATCAATTGATTTCAATTTTACTAAATCCGATTGTCTTTTTGAGATTTCACTAGAAAGTGCTTCAATATCTCTATATAAAATATCTTTTTTTGACCCTATCTGACTTAATTCAGCATCCGAATTTTTTATTTCTTTTTTTAAGGCTTCAATTTTTGGAGAAGTTTCTTTTTTTATACACCCTACATGCTCCGAAGTTATTTTATTTCTACATAGAGGACAAACATCCATTTTAGAAACTTTTTCGATTATTTTCGTTTGTTTTTCTACTTCAAATTCATCCGTATGTACAATTTTATTCAATTCTATTTCTCTTGACTTCAAAAATTCCAGAGAATCTTTTTTTTGTGCAAGAGCTAATTGAATTTCTTCTAGCTTATTCAAATCGGATTTTTGATCAAAAAGTTCTAAAGACAAATTTTCCAATTGCCTCAAAACAAAATTTGATTCATTTTCATAATTTGAAACTAGCATCTTTTTGTCTTCGATTCTTTCAACCATTGATCTTAATTCAGATTTTAAGGTATAGAATTTTTTTCTTTTTTCTTCTAATTCTTGAAGTTCCTTATTTTTTTTCTCCAATTCTTTTTCTTTCCTTTCAATTGTGGGAGATTCCTCTTGAATTTCAGAGATTGAAACTTCCAAGTCTCTAATTTTGTTCATTAAATCTGCTTTTTGATTTCTGAAACTAGAGATTTTCCTCTCATTATTTTCAAGTTTAACTTTAGAACCAGCTAAATCTGCTCTTAGATTTGCAATTTCGTTGTTTAATTTTTCTTGCTCAAGACCAGTTTCTTCTTTTATCTTTTGATTAATCTTTACAATATTTGCCTCTAAATTTTCTATCTTTGATTTAACAACAACATTCGATTTTCTTATTTTTTCAATTTCTTTTCCTTTCTTTTCTATTTCCAAATTTATTGAATCTCTTTCTTTCTTTTTCCTAACTAGGTCTTGATGAATTATACTTGCTTTAAAACTTTTGACATCTTTTTCTAACTTTTTGAATCTTAATGCTTCCTGCCTTTCTTTTTCCAAATTATTCAAATAAGTCGTTCTTTCTCTAAGAATTGCATTTACTTCTTTTAACTTGCCTTCAGTTTTTTCTAATTCTTTCAGAGATTTTTCTTTTCTGGATTCATAAATTGAAATTCCTGAAACTTCTTCAATAACTTTTCTTCTCTCTTCAGGTTGCATTCGAACGAAACTTTGAATTTCTCCCTGAAGGATAATATTGAAACCATTTGGATCAATTCCTGCCTGGGCCAATAATCCTAAAACTTCTTGTCTCGTTTTCGTTTGACCATTTATTTTGTATATGCTTTGACCATTTCTTCTAACGATTCTTTTTATGGAGATTTCTTTTTCCTCAACCGCAAATGCATGATCTGAATTATCAATCACCATCTCAACAGAAGCTTCTTTTGAAGGAGAAGCATTCTTAGAACCTAAGAAGATTAAGTTCTTTGCTTTTGCTGCACGCATCGATTTTATGCTTAGTCTTCCTAGAACAAAACACAAAGCATCTGAAACATTTGATTTTCCTGAACCATTTGGTCCAAGGATTACATTAATCCCAGATGTTAAGGGCAATTCTGTTTTTTTCGGAAAACTTTTGAAACCGTGCATCACCAACTTTGATATAAAAGGCATTATTCAAAAAAGAAATACAAGTTTTTAAGGTTTTCAGAATAATTTTTCTTGCTTCAGTTTATCATATGCTTGTTTCCAAGTAATCCAAGTTCTTCTAAATAATCCGGAATCTTTTTGTTTCATTGCATTTTGTTCTAAATATCTCATTGTTAGGGGGTCTGAAGGATAACCTGAACCAATCTCTTCTCCAAATTCTTCTCTTAATTTGTCCATTTCTCTTTCACGGGTGCATTTTGCAATAACAGATGCGGAAGAAACTACTGGATGATCTCTATCTGCCTTGTGTTTTACAACTAATTCCAAATTAGAAAGATTTTTGATCCTCATTCTCAGATAATCTGTCCACTTTGATATTGAAACAGAAGGACAATCTATTATAACTTTTATTTTCCCATAACCTTTGTTTATTTTATTTATTATTTTTGCAACCATTTGAGCCTCTAATTCGTTTAATTTTGTTCCACTTTCATTACTACCATCTATGTCTTTAGGATATGCTATTTCAACTTCAAATGTTTCACAAGAATCTTTTATTTTTTTCTCAAAGAATTCCCTTCTTTTTTGTGTTAAGGCCTTGCTATCTTTTACTCCCTCTTTTTTTAGTTTCTTTTCAACCTCTTCAGTCATTAAGCAACCCGCTAAAATCATCGGCCCCATCACAGGACCTCTTCCTGCATCATCAATTCCCATAACTAACATGCGTAAAAAAAATCAAAAGGCTTTTTAAGAGTTTATGTAATATTATTTTAATAGCCCGCATCGCATAGCCATTACACATAGGCTTCGCGAAACACTGAACGGTTTATGCTTTGCGGAAATAGAGAAAGCCCGCATCGCATAGTGGTATTGCACAGGCCTGGAGTGCCTGGCCCTTTGGGCTCGTAGGTTCGATTCCTGCTGCGGGCGTTTATTTTTTATAGTACTAAAATTTTATCTTGATATGGACTTTTACAAATTTGAAGAACCCTTAACAGAAGGGACAATTATTGGCAGACCTAATAGATTTTTAATGGATGTAAAAATAAATAAAGAAGTAGTAAGATGTCATTGCCCATCAACTGGAAGGATTGGCGACATTGTCTTTAAAGACATCGCTTGTTTGCTATCAAGGAGCAAAAATAAAGAAAGAAAAACTCCTTACACTGTGGAAGCCATCTCTTTGGACCCTCTTTCAAAAAAAGATAAAGACTACATTGGAATAAATCAAGTTAAAATGAATGACTATGTGGATTTTTTCTTGAAAAAAGGAAGATTCTCAAAAGTAGTTGGAAAGGAGAAAATACTCAGGGAAAGAAAACTTGGAAACTCTAGAATTGATTTTCTTGTTGGGAAAACTTATCTTGAAGTCAAGATGCCTCTGATTATTCTTCCTTCAAAAAATTCAAATAAGAAAGAAAAACAATCAAAATTTAATTCATTCGATAGATTAATTAAGCACTTTGAAGATCTTTCTAAAAGCCTCAGAAATAATTACAAGGCAGTTATACTTTTATCCTATGTTTATGATGCAAAGCCTTTTTCTCCTCCAAAAAAAGATGCGACAAATTCCAGAATAATAAAAGCTGCAAAAGATGCCCATAAAAAAGGCGTCGAGACATGGCAAGCAAATTTTAAAATAGATAAAAAAGGAGTTTATTTTAGAAAACTCTTGAAATTAAATTTATTCTCTTAGAAACCTTTAAAAGTTAGATAAATATAGATTTTCTATAGCGAGGTGGAGCAGCCTGGAGTGCTCGTCGGGCCCATAACCCGGAGGTCGCGTGGTTCAAATCCCGCCCTCGCTATAATTTTGTCTGTCTTTCCATAATAGTAACAAAACAAAAAGTTTATATAGTCTAAATTTCTACAATTGATATGGAAAATAAAATTTTAGAATTAGCTGAAAAAAGAACCAAACAAAGTGCGCTTGCAAATAATATTGGAAAGAATCTTTTATCTTTAAAGCAAATGACTGACGAGGAAATTCGCTTTCACAATCTAGAAGAAGGTCTTGAAAAAGGTAAGTCCTACTTATCAATAGAAGTAAAAGATGGCGTCACTTTTGGAGATGTTTATCAATTTGCATGTGAACACTATAGAAAAACAAATGAAAATATCTTAAATGAAAAAATAGATAAAAAAGGAAATACATTGTTGTGGAGCGGAAAATCCTTGGAAAAACATATTAAGTATAGAAGAATGAATGAAAAACAATATTCTTGTTTTGAAAAAGGCGTTGACCTAATGAAATCTGGAAAGTTTGATAATTATTTTTCTGTATAACCAACCCAAATAAAATAAATTTTCCTGAATTTTCTAAGGGAAGTTTACAGTTAAGAAACTGTAGGGGTCTTACCAATGCAAACATTTATGCCTTATCCGAATTTGAAGAGGTCTTTGAAGGCCTTAGATAGCCGAAGGCTTGGTAAACAAAGAGTTGAAGCATTTCAAATCCTGAATATTCTTTTGGAAAGAACAGATAGAAAAGGTTGGAAAAATCATCCAGCGGTTTTAATGTGGAAAGGATATGAAAATGCTCTTAAATTGTACTTGAATAAAGCAATAAAACTATGGATCTCTAAAGGATATAAGAACACAATGAAATTGGAAAAAATAGAAGGAAAGATAATTTTACCAAAATGGTTTGGAAGCAAGGAATTTCATAATTCACATAAAAGTAATCTACTAAGAAAAGATAAAGATTTTTACTTTGAATTTTCTAAAGAAGTTCCAGATAATTTAGGATATGTCTGGCCTACAAAGATTAATTAAATAAACTTTATTTTACAAAGAAATGATTAATGGACTAATTTTGACCATCTTGATAACTTTGATACCTTTTTTGGAATTAAGATTTTCTATTCCTTTTGCTGTTTTGGCCGGTTCTGTTAAATTCCCTTTTGGGATGGTTGTTCAAGGATTAGGTTTGAATCCTTTAACTTCAATCACTTTGATAATAATTACAAACATAATTCTTGGAATGTTTCTGTTCTTATTCTTTGAAAAATTAGGTCACTTATTTTTAAAAAAGAAAAGATATCAAAGATTTTTGGAAAAGAGAAAAAGAAAAATTAGCAGATATGTGGACAAATATGGAGTTTTGGGAGTTGCATTATTTATAGGAATTCCTCTTCCAGGAAGCGGCGTTTATTCTGGAAGTTTTGGTGCATTTCTTATTGGAATGAAAAGAAGAGACTACTATATTGCAAACCTTATTGGGGTCCTTATATCTGGAGGGGTAATTTCCTTAATTACTCTGGTGCTAAAAGTAGCTGTTTGATAAAACAAAATCTTTAAAACTAGACAAACAATTCTATAAACAAGCCTCGATCGCATTGCGAAGGAAACCAAGTTTTCCTACCGCCCTACCTTCCTTTAGGTTTGCTCCTTTCAGGAGATTGCTCTCGAGAAAAAAAGCCTCGATCGCATAGTGGTTATTGCACCGGATTGCTAATCCGGATCCTTCGGGATGCGCAGGTTCGATTCCTGCTCGGGGCGTTTTATCTCAAAAATTTCGGCCTAAAATTCTTGAAAAAAGAAGATATAATCAAGTAAATTAAAATAAGAATGCTTAGAATAATTGAAAATATTTCAAGAAATCCTTTTCTGTATTCAAAAAGCATCCCCTCAGAACTCTCTGGAACATAAGCGCCCATAAAACCAGGGCCAACTTCAATGACGCCCAACTTATTTCCAGAAGTCAAATCTTTCGCAACCCAATTTTTATGATAGAATTCCTTGAACAATACGATATCTCCTTCATCTGCATTCTCATAAAAAATCTTAAACGAATCTGGATGATTTCTCTCAAACGAGAATTCTTTAATTGGCCCACTTTTATTTCCATCCAAATAGTCAACCAAAGAAATTATTGGCTTTGCATCCAAATATTCATACATTGTGAAATTATAGTATTCAGAGCCATTCGTAACTTTTTTAAACAATAGGCTTTCATCAAATTTTTTGTTAAATTCTGATGCCTCTGCTTCAAAATACTTTATTCCAAACCAATCTAGCCAATAAATCGCGTCATTCAAATTATCTGACATCCATATATTCCACCTCATATCATAATACCTTGGAGAGTTTAGCATCCCTGCATCCTGGTAACCAAATGTTTGCTGGACTTTGGGCATAAAATAATTTATTGTTTCGCCAAAGACATACTTTGAGGTTCCGAAACGATAATTTGAAAATTCATTTTCAAAGGGAAGACCTTGATCGTAAAAACCAGTAAATATTCCATATCTGCTATCTTCACCATGATATGAGAATCTCTCAATGTTTTTCTGAATTATGTAAAAATTCCAAATTAATCCTGCAACTAACACAAAAAACAAAAATAAAATCAAAAAAAACCTTTTATTTATTTTCATATCACCAATCAAAACCGAAGTTAAAGAGATTAAAATTATGGAGAATGGTAGGATGAATCTTACTGCGTCCACGCCATAGGGATAATAACTTCCCAATCCTCCCATCAATAAAAAACCTAGTAAGAAAGAGCTTACAAAAAGAAATTTTGTATGAGTCTTTATTTTTCTTAAGTAGAAAATAGACAATACTAAGACAAAGAGGGATATGAAAGCAAAAACGCCTATACCTCCTGCATTAAAACCCCAAGAGATATTATCAGTAAGTCCAAATAATTGGAAGATTTTTGGGACATACCCTTTGTAACCCCCAGAAGACTTTGATAGAAATAGGAAAGGAAAAAACCAAAAAGACGACAATAAAACTGGAACGCCTAAATAAAAGATAATTTTCTTCGTGTTTTTTAGAAATTTATTTTCTGAAACAAATCTCAATAAAGCCAAAAAACCAACTATAAAACCAATCACTACATGAGTTATTATTGATAAAAAGACTACCCCTGAAAAGGCCAAGAAAAATCTCCAATCTTCTTCTCTTAATGCCCTTTCTAGAAAATACAGTGAAAATGGAATTGCCCACAACGCACAAAAGTAAGGTAAATTGGCTGTACTTATCCAATAATAAGAGATACTCAATACAGTAAGAAAACCAAGACCGCCAAACAAAGCAATATCTTTTTTCTTGGTGAGGTATTCAACAAAAAAGTAGATTCCCAAAGAAGAGAGTAAAACGCTAAAAAAGCAAAACAAGTTTGAGGCCAAAAAAACATTTTTGAATGAACTCAAAAAATAATAATAAAATGGGGGATATAATTTCAAAAATAAAGTCCCAGAATACCAAGACATATCCCAATCAGCAAATTGAAAAGCCTTTATGTAAGAGATCTTGCTAAAATGGCCCAATGCATCTAACCCAAAAGGTTTGTTGGAAAAAGCTGGAGCGCCAAACATCCCCAAACATAGAATTATCAAAATTATCCAATAGAAATTTTTTTTTATCCAACGAATCATGATTATCTTAGTAAAATCAAATTCTTTATAAAATATCTTATTATCTTATAGATATGAATTTATTCAAAAAGGTTTTGAGTAGATCTTTCATTAGAAAGGTTGTTCTTTTTGGAGTTACAGGGGGAATTGCAACACTTATAGATTTGGCATTTTTTAATCTATTTTTTAAATTGACATCTGTTTTTGTTCTATCCAGAATTCTTGGAATTTTAATTTCAATAATTTTTAACTTTAATTTTAATAGAAATGTGACATTCAGAGCAAAGGATGGTTCAATAGGGAAACAAGGAATTAAATTTTTGGTTTTGTATGGAATTTCTATGAGTTTGAATGTCTTGGTTAGCAAAGGAGCTTATTCTCTTATGGAACCTTCAACTTTATCTGCAAATATCGCAGCAGTTCTAGGATTGGCCATTTCAATTCCAGTTAGTTTCTTTGGAGCATTATTTTGGGTATTTAGAAAACCTATATCTAAAAAGTCTTAAGATGGATTTTACTCCATCAATACTACTTATATGGGATCCCTCATCATCAACCCAAGTTATGGGGATTTCTTTAATATTCAAATTATTTTTCTTGCAAACATTCAAAATATCTATATCAAAAATCCACCCTTTTTCATGAATTTTTTCAGAGAGAAATTTTGCAACATCTTTTCGAAATACTTTGGCCCCACATTGAGTATCTTTATATTTCAAATCCAATAGGAATTTCACTACCAAACTAAAAAAAGCACTACTAATTCTTTTTGAAAAAACTCTCTTAGGAACTACCTTTGAGCCTTTTATTTTTCTTGAACCAATTGCACCATGAAATCCCATTGAATTAACATAGATTTTTAAAAATTCTTCTGGGGAAGTACTTTTATCTGCATCTACAAAACCCACAAAGTTCCCTCTGGCCATTTCAAAACCTCTCATAACTGCCCCACCTTTTCCAACATAGTAAGGAATATTTTCCACAAACACGTTTTCCTTGTCCCTTGAGAATTCTTTTGATATCTCAAAGGTTTTATCTTTACAGTTATTTGGAACAATTATTATTTCAAATGAATTTTTTAATTTACTTGAAAAAAATGAGAAATAATTCTCCAATACCTTACTGATTCTTTTTTCCTCGTTGTATGCTGGAAATACTATGGAAAGTTCCATCAAAGACAAAAAAAACTTTTATTTAAAACATTATGTGTAATCTTTTATAACTACCATAAGAAAATCTTAGTTGTTAATAACAAACCAACAACTGCCAAAACCGCTCCAGAAATCTTTCTTAACCTTGCTTCTGAAATGTGATTTGCAAATTTAGAGGAATAGAATGCTCCGAAGAATGCTCCAATCCAAGCAATTCCTAGATAAGCAAAATTAAATGGTTCGTAATAGAAATGCGCTACTGAACCTACGAATGCCATCAAGATCATTATTACTGCCGAAGTTCCAATTGCCATATGCATTTCGTAACCCAATAAGAAAACTAAAACTAAAAGAATTGCAATTCCTCCTCCTGCCCCAAAAATTCCTGCATTTAAACCAACCAAAAATCCAATTATGGATAACCAAAGCTCTTTTCTCTTTTTGAACTTCAATCTAAATCTCTCTAATCCATTGTGTTTATTTCCTTCTCTTTTCTTCTTATACATAAATGCAAGCCCTGTCAAAAGAGCGGCGATTCCCATTACTCCAGATAAATCACTTGAAGAAATAAAAGTAGAGACATAACTTCCAACAGTTATTCCGGCAAATGTAAAAAACAAAAAGAAAATCATTGGGATCAAATTAACATGCTTATTTTTGTAATAAATTCTGCCTGCAACTATCGAAGCGACAATGTCTGTTCCCAAGCTCAATCCAATTGCAACATATGGATTCATATTAAGAACTAATATAAGCAAAGGTGCCATTATTATTACCGCACTTGCACTAACCAAACCGGTAACGATTCCTGCTAGCGCTCCTGCAATTAAAAGCACTAAAATGACTACAAAGTCCATTTGATAAAAAATGAAATATAGTTTAAGAACTTAACTAATCAAAACAATTATAAATAAAATTAAACATTAAGAGTTATAAAAGGAGGTTAACATGTTTTTAGAATTTTTACCCGGTTTAGATGTTACGAATGACGTTTTAGCTGGAAGTGCTTTGGGAGTTTTAATTGGCGCTTTGTTGGTAGTGGGAATAATAGTTGCTTTAGCAATTTATATTTATCACGCTCTTGCATGGCAAACTATTGCAAGAAAGCAAAAGTATAAGCACCCTTGGTTGGCTTGGATTCCATTTGCTAATTTTGCAATGATTTTAAGCCTTGGAGGCTTCCACTGGGCATGGATTTTCTTATTAATAATTCCTGTAATTGGTTGGTTAGCAGTTTTCATTTTGATGATAATTGCTATTTGGAGAATATTTGAAAAAAGAAAATATCCAGGATGGTTCAGTCTTGCTCCAATAATTCCAAAAGTTGGAGGGATACTTTACTTAATCTCAATTGGTTTCGTAGCTTGGAAAGATAAGAAAAAATAGTCTTCCTTTAATTTTTTATTTTTTTATTTCACTTGTTTTTTTCCATCTAACATAATTCCTTTCTAGAATTTGAATTACTTTGTTTCTTTCTTCGGCCTTGCCTAAGCCTTTCCAATCAACAACTGCAAATTCCACTTCTTCTAAAGTTTTTCTTAAAGCCTCTATTATAATCTCATCATCAAAAGGTTGGATATAATTAGGAATTATGTGAGCAATTGCAATATTGGATTTTTCCTGTATTTTGTTGAAATTTGGAGCGTAATGAGGCCCCCCAATCCCTATTGCAACTTCAGGATATTTTGTTCTTTGAAAACTTTCAGTTGCATCTTTTATTGTTCTGGCCAAGATAAAACCAGCTCTCCTATCTTTCCATTCTGTTTCTGTGGAACCTATCTCTATGAAAACACAGGGTTTGTCAATTAAAGGTCCATGATGAGTGGCTTCCAAAGTAATTTTGTAATGTCTGAAATCATTTTCTTTCACAGTTTTATGAAGTGTTTCAAAAAGATGTTTATTGAATAAAGCCGACCCAGGAGACAATTTTCCTGCCTGGCCTCCCCCCCAAACTTCTTTTAAATTTCCAGGACAGTGAATTGATAGGGTTTTTTCTTTTTTTTCAGATTGATGTTTTGATGCAAAAAAAACAAAATCAAATTTTTCAATTAAATTCATATCTAGATTATTTTCATCCAAAATAGAACCCTCAATTAAATGAAATTGAAGATTCTCACTTTTAAACTCATCTACATACTGGAAAAGCTCCCTAACAATATTCATCCCTGCTTTATCTTGCCTACTGGCAACAATTAAATAATTTTTGAACATCATATGAATAGAAATTCAAATGTTTTAAAGATTATTGTGAATTGCCACTAAAAAGAACTGATAAATCTTTAAATACAAAATTGCTAAAATTGTTTTATACAAATGAAAGGAGGTAAAAAAGTAAAAAAATGAATTTTAAAAAAGTCTACGGGGTTATTGGTGCACTTATTTTATTATCATTTGCATTTATTTTTGTTACTTCAAACTTTACTTCTGCTGGAGAAAGCGGAGAGAATAGCGATTTGCCTGTATGCCAAGAAGGATGTAATACTGCAACAAATTATATGGTAGATCAGTGTAGAGTAAACTACGAAATTGGAAGTGGAGAATATGACACTTGCATTGCAAATGCAGCTTGTCAGTTTGTTTCCTGTTCTTTGGCTTGTGATGGAATCCCTACAGTTGCCTTCCAGGAAGCGGAGGAGCTTAAATCCAAAAAGGAGATTATTTAAATTAATTTTTTTTATATTTTATATGGAACAGATATTCAAACTCTTAATTGGAGTTGCAGTCTTGCTCTTAGGAATCCCAATAGGTTCTTTATTGGCAAGATGGACTAAAGAAGAATTAAAAGAAATCCAAAAATGGATTAAACTTTTAGTGATTCTTGGGGTAATGGGAGGAATAGTTGCATTGATTTTTGGAAATGATGCAATAATGTTTTCATGCTTTTTTGTAGCAGTTGTTTCTTCCAGAAGTTTAATTAAGTAAACATTAAATTTTACTATGAAATAAATTTCATATAAATTTATAAAGTTAACACTTCTGAGAAAAGATTATGATAAATAAAGAAAAATTGCTTGAGATTTCTAAAAAATATGGAACTCCCCTGTACATTTATGATGGGGACTTAATCAAAGAACAATACTCGAAGCTAAAGAAAAATTTAATTTACTCTAAAACAAAAATATTCTATGCTATGAAAGCAAATTATAATCCTTCAATTTTAAAATTGTTAAAAGAAGAAGGAGCTTCTATAGATGCCGTTAGCCCAGGAGATGTTTTATTGGCATTGGAAGTTGGTTTTGAAAAAGAAAACATTCTTTTTACAGCAAATAGAATAACTGAAGAAGAAATGCATTTAGTTAAATCTAAAGGAGTTCTGTTCAACATAGGTTCAATCTATGATTTAGAAAGTTTTGGAAAAAATTACCCTAATTCGGAAGTATGCATAAGGTTTAATCCAATGGTTGTTGCTGGAGAAAATGATCAGGTAATAACTGGAGGAGAAAATAGTAAATTTGGAATTTTCATAGATGAAAAAGAAAAAGTTTTAGAGATTTGTGAAGAGTACGGGCTTAAGATTGTTGGAGTTCATGAACATACGGGATCGGGAATTCCTGAAGCGGTTCAAATGATGGAGGGAGTAAAAAACATCTTGGATTTCTTAAACAAAGAAGATTTTCCAGATTTGAGATTTGTTGACTTTGGAGGAGGATTTAAAGTGCCATACAAACCTGAAGAAAAAGAAATGGATTTAGAGAAATTTGGGAAAGAAACGTCTCATTTATTTGAAGAATTTTGTAAAAAGTTTGGAAAAGAATTAGAAATGTACTTTGAACCTGGAAAGTTTTTGGTTTCTGAATCTGGACACTTATTGGTCAAAGTTGTTGATATAAAAAGAACTCCAAAAAAACTCTTGGCAGGAGTTAATTCAGGATTCCCCCAATTGATAAGGCCAATGTTTTACAGAGCATATCATGAAATTGATAATCTTTCCAACACAAATAATGAAAAAAAGAAATACGACATTGTAGGAAATATTTGTGAAAGCGGAGATTGCTTTGCTTGGGACAGAGAACTTCCTGAGATTAGAGAAGGAGATTTACTTGATATAAGAAATGCTGGAGCATATTGCTATGCAATGGGAGGGCAATACAATCTAAGACCCATGCCTCCAGAGGTATTAGTTCTTGAAGGGAAAGTTGAATTAATTAGAAAAGGTTTAACTACAGAAGAAATGATTGAAAAAATAATTGAAGAAAGTAAAACCTAATTCTTTTTTTAAGGCATACATAATGAAAACATTTATATACTACTATGCATAACATAATACTAAACAATACAGATGAAAGATGGATACTCAACTAAAAAAAGGAGCAATGGATCTCTGTGTCCTTTCAATATTGGAAAAGAAAGATTACTATGGTTACGAGTTAGTGCAAAAGATTTCAAAAGTTCTTACGATTTCGGAGGGAACTTTGTACCCAATATTAAAGAGGTTAAAAAATGAACAGTGGCTTGAAACATACCTTAAGGAATCAAAAGAGGGACCTGCTAGAAAGTATTACGGAATCACAAGGACAGGCAAAATTCACTTAAAAAAATTAAAAGAAGATTGGAAAGAGTTTATAAAAAAAGTTAACGAAATAATAAAATGAACAAAAAAGAATTTTTACATGAATTGAAAAAGAACCTGAAATCAATAAAGAAGGAAGATAGAGAAGAGATTATAAGAGATTACGAAGAACATTTTGCAGTGGGGAAGAAACAAAAAAGGAAAGAAAGTGAGATTGCTGAATCTTTGGGAAATCCAAAAGATATTGCAAAAAATGTTAAGGAAGAACTAAAAGATAGCTTGAGCGTTGGAGGAATGGCAAAGGATACTTTTCTTAATTTCTGGAGTAAAACTAGAGAGTTTGCAGCAAATGTTTTTTCAGATACAAAAGAAGTTTTTTCAAAAAAGAATAAGGAAAAAGAAAAGCCTAAAGAAAAAACAAATAAAAGAGGATTTGTTCCAAGGTTACTATTAACCCTATTTAATTTATTCATAGGGGTTTGGATTGCTTTTGCTTTTTATTTGACAATTGGAACTCTTTTGATTTCTAGTTGGGCAATCGTTTTAACAGGAGTCGCTATGATTGCTATTTCTATTACAGGATTTTTTGTGCAAATACCTTATGTTAGTCCTGAGTTTTTACCATTAGGAATTTTTGCAGGATTATCCATTACAAGTATGGGGGTTTTGATGTCAATAGCTTCTTGGCAACTTGGAAAGTTGTTTTCAAAAGCAATATCAAAATATTTGAAGTTTAATAAAAAAGCGAGGCTAAAAAATGAATAAACTAGGAAAAACAATAATCATTTGGGCTGTTATTTTTGTAGTATCAACAGCGATTGGAGGAGCTTTGTTTTTGACTTCAACAGAATTTATTGATTATACTACTGGAAATTATGATAGCGTACAAGTTAATGATAGCTTAGTTTTGCCTTTTGGGGATTTAGAGATTAATTCTTTGTCTACGGACATAGAAATTATTGAAACAGACTCTAATATGGTTAAAGTTGAACTTGTTGGGAGATATACTGAAGGTTCTTATGCCAATTCTCCAAGGTTGGAAATTTTAGAAGGTGAGAAAAACACTGTTGTGAATATTGTTTATCCTAAATACAAGTTGGTTTTAGGATTTGCACAGAACAGATTGAAGTTGAATGTTTATGTTCCAAAAGGCTTTACTAATGAACTTTATTTGAGCACTGCATCAGGAGATGTGGATGGTGCGAACTTTGAAGCAGGTTCTTTGAAAATAAAAACTCTTTCAGGAAATGCAAAAATTATGAATCTTAATTCAGATTATCTGGAAGTTTCTTCTGCTTCCGGAGATGTTGATTTAGAAAATGCAATTACAGATAGGATTAATACAATTTCTGGAAATGTTAAGATAAATTCTTTTATTGAGAGAAATTTAAATGTAAAAACAGTTTCAGGAGATGTTAAAATAAACGACTTGGGAAATAAAAAATTTAGAGTTTACTTTGAGAGTGTTTCAGGGGACTCAAATGATTTGAGTGTTTTCGGTGGAGAAAGAATAATTGATGTTAAAACTACTTCTGGAAATTTGTATGTTGCATAGATAAAATTATAAGCAAAGACCCATTTAGTTTTATATGGGGTTTACTAATTGGTTAAAAGATTTGTTTGAGGGGGAAGAACCGAAGGAAGATAAAAAGAAATCAGTAACCATCGATGAATATCTGCGAGAGAGAAATAAACAAGAAAGAGAGGAAAGAAAGAAAACAAAAGAGTTTAAGGAAAGAGGAGTGAAACTCTTATGCAAAGGAACTATAACATATAATTTTTCTACAAGAAAGGCAGATAAATTTAAAGTAAAATTTGAAATAAGAGACAGAGGAATAATTAATACTGAAGTCATCGGAGTGAAGAATATTGCGGGCATGTCAAGCCTGTCTAAAGAACAAAAACAAAAGATTATTGATGAAATTGGGAAAATAAAATCCGAAGAGTATAATCTTAAAAAAGAAATAAAGATTACATTTGATGGAAAATCAAATATTAAAAGAGAACATTGGATAGATGACCCCGAACTATATGGATATAAATTTGATGATTAAAAAATGACTAAAATCAAAGAAAAATTAGAAAAAGAATTTGAACGGTGGATTGAATGGAAATTATATAAGATTCTATATCTGGGGATTATTGTTCCTTTGCTAATTGGAAAATCCAAAGAATGGCTCTCTCAAGATCTGGGAGTAGCACTAGCATTTACTGCAACAGCAATAATTTTATTATTGCCTGCAATATTCAAGGTGAGCGAACTACTTGAAACCCTTATGGATTTTTTGAACATTGAGTTTTAACAAAAAACAACCTCCAAGCATAAACTAATAAACCCTTATTTTCTCTTAAAAATATGTTATACCTAATTGGACTTGGATTGAACGAGAAAGCAATAAGCAAGGAAGGGCTTGACGCGGTTAAGAAATGTAAACGAGTTTATCTTGAAAATTATACTGTAGATTTTCCTTACACAGAGCATCAATTAGAAGAACAAATCGGAAAGAAAATTGTTTCTGCGAACAGGGAGAAAGTTGAAAGCCTTGAGATAGTGGATGAAGCAAAGAAATTAGACGTTGCTCTTTTAATTTACGGTTCTCCTTTAACTGCCACAACGCATATTTCCTTAATAGAAGAAGCAAAAGCTTCAAAGATAAAATATAAGATTATTTACAATGCTTCAATCTTTGATGCGATTGCCGAAACAGGATTGCAACTTTACAAATTCGGAAAAGTGGCTTCAATGCCTGCATGGAAAAAGTCTTTCACACCAGATTCGTTCATGAAAATAGTTCAGCAAAACATGAGTCAAGAAGCACATTCTTTGATTCTAATTGATATTAGGTTAGATTTCACAGATGCCTTGAACCAACTAAAAAAGTCAGCTGAAAACCACAATATAAAATTAAAAAAAATTGTTATCTGTCAATCAATGGGGACGAAAAATCAAAAAATTCTTTATAGAGATATTGAAGAAGTTGAAAGTTTTACCGGAGTTAGAAAGCCTTATTGCATAATTCTTCCAAGCAAAATGCACTTTGTTGAAAAAGAAGTTCTAGAGGGGTTTAGTTAGACACAAAAACTCTTAAAAATATTGAAACATTTGCTAAAAGATGAAAAACGAATTAATAGGAGGATTTTTTATCTTGAGCTCAATAATTCTTGCATTGTTTGATTTTAATATTAATGGAGCAGCAATTAATTTTAATGATAATTTTTCGATAATGGGGATTTTAACAATTACATTTTTTCTAACAGGACTAATCTTTCTGTCAAAATTAGAAAAAAAGGTAATTGGGGGATTAATAACAGTAGGGTCTGTTATAGGAGGATATCATATTCTTAAAGATAATTCTCCAAATGCAAAAGATGAGGAACACATTAAGATAATCTCCCCCCAATACACAACTCAAGGAAGATTTGAAAGAACTTATCGTTGGGATGATGCTCTTGACAAAGCAGAAGCCAAATATGGTATCCCCAGGGGAATGCTTAAAGGATTGGCAATGCGAGAAAGTTATGGAGACCCTCTAAAATTAAATTCTGGGAATGATGGGGGAGCGGGATTATTTATGTTCCAACCAGGAACTGCAAAAGAAATGGGGCTTAAAGTGTATGGAAATTCAAACCGAACAGGAAGGGATAGAAAACATGGAGATGAATTAAGGAAACTTCTAAAAGAAAAAAAGTACAATTATGAAGAGATGGCAAAAATAGATGAAAGATTTCATGTTATAAAAAGTTCAGATGCTGCAGGAAAATTTTTGAAAAAGTTGTATAAAAGATATGGGTCTTGGGAAAAGGCATTATCTGCTTACAATAGAGGTAAACCGGCTATAGATCCTGGTTCAACTCAACATGTAAAGAAAACAAAAGAGTATCAAAATTACTATAACAAAAGAGATCCAGATTAACACAAAAACTCTTAAAAAGTTCTTATTCTATCAATTAAAATGACAGATATTGATAAGACTGAAAAGGAAATTATTGAGTTTTGGAACAAGAATAAAACCTTCGAAAAGTCGCTAAAGAAAACTGAAAAAGGAAAACCATACATATTTTACGATGGGCCTCCATTTGCTACTGGTTTGCCCCATTATGGACACTTATTGGCTTCAATTTTGAAAGATGTTTTTCCTAGATTCTTCACTATGAAAGGCCGTTACGTTAAGCGAAATTGGGGATGGGATTGCCATGGGTTGCCTGTCGAAAACATAGCAGAAAAAGAACTAAAAATTGATTCTAAAGACGAAATAGAAAAGATGGGAGTAAAGAAATTCAACAATTTCTGTAGAAGCAAAGTAATGACCTATGCGGGAGAATGGGAAGAGTATATTCATAGAATTGGGCGTTGGGTTGATTTTAAAGGAGGCTACAAAACAATGGATACATCATACATTGAATCAGTTTGGTGGGCTTTCAAACAATTATATGAAAAAGGTTATTTGTACGAAGGAGAGAAAATTTTGATGTATTGTCCAAGATGTTCTACACCTTTAGCAAAATCAGAAATAGCGATGGATAATTCTTATAAGAATGTAAAAGACTTAACAGTGGTTGTTAAATTCAAATTAAAAAATGAAAAAGACACCTATGCAATTGCCTGGACAACTACTCCTTGGACTTTGGTTTCTAATCTGGCATTAACTGTAAACCCAAAATTAGAATACGCCTTTGTTAAGGATAAAGCAGATGGAAACATTTACATAATCGCAAAAGATTTAGTTAATAATTTTTATAAATCAGAAAAGGAATATGAGATATCAAAAATTGTTAAGGGGAAGGAATTGGAAAATACAGAATATGAACCTTTATATCCTTATTTCAAAGATACAAAAAATGCATTTAAGATTATTTTAGGAGACTTTGTTACTGCAGAAGATGGAACTGGAATTGTTCATACTGCACCTGCCTTTGGGGAAGATGATAATGTGGTTTGTAGAAAATATGGAATTCCTATGGTTCAACCAGTAGATGAAACTGGAAAATTCACTGACGAAGTTAAAGATTACAAAGGAGAATATATACATGACATAAATGAGAGAATTGTTATTGATTTGAAAAAGGCTGGAAAGGCAATAATGTCAAGAAAATTAGAGCACGAATACCCTTTTTGTTATAGATGTGATACAAAATTAATGTATAGAGCTTTACCTGCTTGGTTTGTAGACATTCAAAAAATAAAGAAAAAACTTCAACAATTAAATCTTAAGATAAATTGGATCCCTGAATTTTTAAAAGAAGGAAGAATGAAACACAATATAGAAACTGCGCCAGATTGGAACATTACAAGAAACAGGTATTGGGCAAGTGCAATACCAATTTGGAGATCAAAATCTGGGAAAATAAAAGTCTTGGGTTCAATTGAAGAATTGAAAAAATATGCAAAAAAGTTACCTAAAGGAGAAATTGATTTGCACAAAGACTTTTTGGATGAAGTTAAACTAGAAATTGACAATGAAGAATACGAAAGAATTCCAGAAGTTTTAGATTGCTGGTTTGAATCTGGTTCTATGACTTTTGCACAATTTCATTACCCTTTTGAGAATAAAGAGTTTTTTGAAAAAAATTTCCCTGCACAGTTTGTTGTAGAGTATATTGGACAAACAAGAGCTTGGTTTTATTATATGATTGTATTGTCTGCAATACTGTTTGATAAAATTCCTTTTGAAAACGTTTTGACAACTGGAACAATCCTTGCAGAAGACGGACAAAAAATGAGCAAGTCGAAGAAGAATTTTCCAGACCCTAGAGATGTTATCAAAAAATATGGTGCAGATGCATTAAGATTCTATTTATTACAATCTCCAGTAATGAATGCGGATAATTTTAATTTCTCCGAAAAGGGATTAGAAGAAAATTACAGAAAAGTAATTGCCTTACTATATAATGTATCTAATTTTTACCTTCCTTATAAGAAAAAAGGAGATGAAAAATTTGTTAATTCAAAAAATGTAATGGATAAATGGATTTTATCCAAAACAGAAGAATTGAGAATCTCTGTAAAAGAAAATTTAGAAAGCTACAACACAATAAAAGCTTGCTCAAACATAAAAAAGTATATTGAAGACCTTTCAACATGGTATGTAAGAAATTCTAGAGATAGATTTAATGATGAAGATCAAGAAGCCAGAAAAACTTTGAGGTTTGTTTTAGAAGAAGTTTCTAAAATAGTTGCTCCAATTCTTCCCTTTACTTCTGAAAAGATATACCAAGATTTAAACGGAGATAAAGAATCTGTTCACTTGCAGGATTTTCCAGAGAAAGCATATTGCAAAATAGATATAAATCTTACAAAAAGAATGGAAGAAATTAGAGAGATTGTTTCAGAAGGGCTCAGGCAAAGAGACCAAAAACAAGTTAGCTTAAAATGGCCTTTGCAGAAAGTAATAGTTTACGTTAAGGGAGATGAAAGATTAAAAGAACTTGAAGAAATAATAAAAACTGAATTAAACGTTAAAGAGATTCAATTTAAATCTCCCGCATCAAAAGGAACTGAATTGGTAGTGGAATTAGATTTCACCATGACTAAAGAATTGGAAGCAGAGGGATATACTAGGGAGCTCTCTAGAAAGGTTCAAGCATTTAGGAAAGAATTAGGTTTAAAAAAATCCGACAAAATTAGCTTATTCATAAAAACAGATAAAGAATTTGAAAAGATCTTAGATAAAAATTTAGAGAATATTAAAGAAAGAACCAACTCTGAATTAGTTAAAATAAATTCAAAAATACCGTCGACAAAAGTAAAGAAAGCTGATTTTAAAATTAGGGACAAAATAGGCGAAATTTTTGTTTTGTTAAACTAAAAAGTAGTTACTAAAATAATTACTTCTCGAGGATAGCAATCTTTAAAAAGGAAAGTGACTCTAAATAACTATAATGATAGTCAAGGAAGAATTTTTAAGCCGACTTCGAAAAATATTCGATTTAAATCTTTATGAGGTGAAGGTTTGGACTGCACTATTATCTAGAGGAACCTCTACTGCAGGAGAATTGAGTAATATTTCCGATGTCCCAAGATCTAGAACTTATGACATACTTGAAAGTCTTGAAAAGAAAGGATTTATTGTTATGAAGGTTGGAAAACCAATCAAATTTGTTGCTTTGAAACCGGAAGAAGTTGTTGAAAGGGTTAAGAAGAATTTAATGGTTCAAGCTAAAGAAAGGACACAAAGATTAGAAAGGCTAAAGGGCGATGATGTTCTTGAGGAACTTACTAGTTTATTTACAAAGGGAGTTAAATTTGTTGAACCTTCTGATTTGTCTGGAAGTTTGAAAGGTAGACAAAATTTGTATAATCACCTAGATATGATGATTAGAGATGCTGAGAAATCAATTACAATTGTTACAACTGCTGAAGGTTTAAATAGAAAAATGGAAGCACTTATGCCTTCATTAGAAAAATGCAAAAAAAGAGGAGTAAAAGTTAGAATCGCTGCTCCAATAGATAAAAACAATATGAAAGTTGCTAAGGACTTTAAGAAAGTTGCTGAAGTAAAGAATATGCAAAACCTAAAAGCAAGATTTATTATTATTGATGGGACACAATTAATGTTCATGCTTCTTGATGATGAAAAATTCCACCCTAACTACGATGTTGGAGTTTGGATTAATACTGAATTCTTCGCACAAGCTTTGGAATCTTTATTTGAATTAGCTTGGAAAGAGATGAAGGCTATTAAGTGATTATAATTCTCCGACAAAAGGCAGATAATTAAGTTTATGTTCCTCTGTTATTGTCAGAGTATCATAATCGAGGAGATTTTTTCCAATTAGTTGTTTAAAATTTCTTACGATTTCCAGGAATTTTTCTTCTGATTCTGCTTGAACTTCTATCTCAACATCCCAAGGCCAGACACACGTAATTAGATACATTACATTTGGGTTTTCTTTACAAAATTCGAGAATCTTTTTTTCATCCTCTTCGTAGAAATTTCTTAATTTGAACATTGCCTTGTGATAAACATAACCTATTTTTTTGAAATCAATCCATGTTCTATATGCTTGTATAATTTCCTTTTCCTCAATCTTTTTTAATCTCTGCTGAATTGTTTTATAGTTTAATTTCAATTTACTTCCTATTTCTACAGAAGTTAACCTTGAGTTTTGGTTTATTATTTCCATAATTTTTTTATCAATTTCATCCAGAACTATTTTTTCCGGTTCACCCCCATAACTTAACTGGACTTCTGTTTTTTTATTTAGTAAATAACCTCTTGCCTGATGATAATTTGCAATTGAAACTGAGGTTATATTGTTTGTAAGTTTATTTGGAAATTTTTTGTAAAATTCTTTCAATAAATTGTTATAATGAATAAAATTTCTTGCAGCAAATAAAATCTCTAAATCCCATTTCCCTGAAGTACTTATGAACCAGATAACATTTTGATGCTTCTTTAAGTAATCAATTATTTTCTTTTCATCTTCTTCTGAAGTGTTTTGAAATCTGAGGTAAAGCCTATAATATAGATAACCTAATTTAGCAGCATCAAAAAAAGTTACATAACCTTTTATTATTCCTTTTTTCTCCATTTGCTTGATTCTGTATTTAGTTGTTTGTGGAGATAAAGAAACTTTCTTTGCCAGCTCTGTGAAAGGAATTCTCGCATTCAAATCTAATTCATAAAGTATTTTCTTGTCTTTCTTGTCCATATTTAATCTAATAGTATTATTTATATATAAATTTTACTATATTTAAAAAATATTAATGTTATTGTTTTATATATAGTTATTTCATATTTACTGCATAGTAATTAACTATGGAGAAAAAGAAAATGACAAAAAACAAGAAAACTGAACAGAGTATAGATATTGTAGAGTTTAGATTTTTACATCCTAACTGGGTTATGACTTCTATTGATTTTGAAAATAAAAACTGGAGCAAATTAGATCCAGATTTATTTATGATGTCATATTACAAGATATTAAACGAAAATTTATACGAACCATTCGATTATCTTAATCCAAAAGAAAAAAGAACCTCTAGTTTAAATGATGCTGTCTCTCAAAAAAATAGGGAAAGAATTCTTTCATTAAAACCAACGCAAACCATTGAAACAAATGATGCTGCGATGATTAGATGGGTAAATTGGCAAGGAGGGCCAGGTTTTCACTTAGATGATGAAAAAACATATCTTATTTTAGATTCCTCGGTTAAAAAAATTGGCTTTAGAGATAATAAATATTATTCTTACAATCAAGAAAATTCTTCTTGGGAGAATTCTTTTCTTAAACCTGGACCAAACGAAACTTATTTTTATGAAGAATATGAATATCAAAATTTACCTCTTGGTAATCCCATGAAAAACCACTTTGAGCTTCTTGGGGGGCTAAGGAAAATATATTTATTGCAAGAGCAAAAATCAAATTATCCTTCCTATGCTCTAACTGGTTTTAGTGACGAATTTGATACTTGGTTTGAGGATGGAACTTACACTCTTGGAAAATTAAAAAATAAATTTGAAAAAGCAAAGGCTAAAAATGAAAAACAAAGATGAAATCACATTTCAAGAAGCAGAGAAAATTGTTAAGAAGATTGATAATTGGAAAAAAAGAAAAAAAGAAACTACAAGCAGGTATGAAACATATGAAGGTTCAATAAAGGGTATTGAATCTTCCATTGCTAAACTCTCTGGAACAGATACCTTGGGAGGGAATTACGAAGCATATTACTTAAGAATGAACTATCAAGAGAGGTTAATTGCAAGTTTTGAATATGGCCATCTTCCAAAACAAGATAAGGAAGGTAATCCAAAAATTAGAGAGATATATTGTGAAGCAAAACAAAAATACGAAGACTCAAGACCTGAAAACATTAAATTTAGAAAAGAACTTAGTGATATAGTGAATAAATTAACAAAAGATTAAAAACAACTTCTTCCTTCTTTGTTTATGTTAAAAGAAAATTCTATAGAAGTTTATGAATCAAAAGATTTTAGAAAATGGCTTAAGAAGAATCACATTAAAGAAAACCATGTTCTTGTTATAATTCACAAAAAACATACGGGTAAAAATAAAACTAGTGCGGCTGAACTCATGAAAGAAGCGATTTGTTTTGGTTGGATTGACACAACTGGTAAAAGAATTGATAATGATAGATGGTCTATACTTTACAGAAAAAGAAGTAAAAATAGCACGTGGAGCTATAATACTCTTGGTTACGCCAAAGATTTATTGAAAAAAGGTTTAATGTCTGAAGAAGGAATAAAATGGTATAAGGAAGGCTTGAAGAAAAAACCTCATGACTATGGAATTCCAAAAAATCCGGAGATGCCTGAAGAATTAAAAAAAGCTTTAGAGAAAAACAAAAAAGCGAAAGAGATATTTGAAAAATTTTCCCCTTCCGTTAAGAGAACTTATTTTAGAGGGCTTATTAGAGCCAAAATGCCTGAGACTAAAGAAAAAAGAGTTAAGTCAATAATTGAACAAACTCTTGGAAAAGAGAAAAAACAAAACTTGAAGGAGATATAATTTTTATAGAAGGCTTTCTATCTCTTCAACTGTCTTAACGTAAATTAATTTTTCTCTGAGTTTTCTTGAATTTCTTTGACCTTTTGTGAATTGCATTGCTTGGAATTTTATTTGTTTGAAAGGAAGATTGTATTTTTTTGCAAGTTTTAAATAATCCTTAAATGATCTTTCAAAGTGTTTGCTTCCTGATATTTTTGCGAAAATTTCTGGCCGACCAATTGCCTCACGACCAACCATGACATAATCAAATTCCTTCAAAAAAGATTTGTAATTTTTTTCGTTTACATTCCCTGAATAAATCACTGGAATCTTGGCTTGTTTTTTAAATTCTTTTGCCCATTTCAAGTCTGGCTCTCCCGAATAACCTTGAGCCCTTGTACGAGGATGTATCCCTATCATATCACAATATTTCTCAGCGATTTTCAAAACTTCATAAGCAAGAGAGGATTTCCTAATTTTTACAAACAAAGGTTTTTTCGTGGATCCCCGCATTATCTTTAGAATTTTTTCTATGACTTCTAAATCTTCAAGGTAGGAGCCAAAACCATGTTTTTTTGCTAACTTTGCTGGGCAACCCAAATTAAAATCCCATGCATAAACTTTCTTATCGTATTTCTTCATAAATGCTTTAATTCCCTTGGTAGATTTTGCAAAGATTTGTAGAACTGGTTTGTCTTGCAAATCCAATTCTTTGGGGTTTAGCGGGCTTGATAATCCTGTCCAGGCTAATTCACAACCTGCTTTTTTACATAACAATCTGAAGGCAATATCATTAACTTCTTCCATAGGGGCAAGAAATACTTTTTGTGAGGGTTTCATAATAGTTTAAATCAAAACAAGTTTAAGAAATTAATCTTTAATCAACATTATAAGAAACATTCAGATCCTTTTTTTTCGGATCGTAAGTTATTGTTCCGACAGAAGTTCCACTCCCTTTCACAAATTCATCGTCTAAATGTTTGCCAGGAGAATCTCCTTCCTTCAAAGGTTCTTGTGAGAAATCATTGCAAGAATTATTATCTACTGAAGAACTAAAAAAGAATGAAGATTTCCACATTTCAATAAGTTGTTTCTCTGTAGGCATCAATTAAAAAACAAGAGAGACTATAAAAAGATTATTGTAATTTACTTCTTAACATGAACATCCATTTGAGGAAATGGAATTTCAATCTTTGCCTTGTTTAGAGCATTGTAAATTCTTGTATTTGCTTCGTCAATTGCGGCAAATCTATTCTCAAAACTATTTACAAAAAAGTATGCCTTAAAATTTAAACTTGAATCAGCCATTTCCAAAAACCTCACAGAAGGTGCAGGCTCCTCAATAAAATTCTCTACCTTTTTTATCTCGGCTAAAACAACTTTCTTAACTTTTTCAATATCTGAACCATAAGCAACTCCAAATGGAATAACAACACGAGATTTGGGTTCTGGTTGGGCAATGTTATGAATATTTGAATCTGCTAACTTACCATTTGGAACAATTATTACTTCGTTATCAAAGGTTTTTATTTTTGTACTTCTTAGACCAATCTTCATTATTTGGCCTGTTGGACCATCAGACAGAGTAACTAAGTCCCCAACCCTTACAGATTCATCAAGAATTATTGAAACCCCTCCAAAAACATTGCTTAAACTGGATTGCAAAGCAAAAGCAATTGCTATCCCTCCAATTCCAATTCCTGCTAAAAGAGGACCTATTTCAACTCCCCAATAATTTAAAATTACAAGGAAGATAGCTATAACAAAAACCACTTTCAAAGTTCCCATTAATAGATGGAATAAACCTTCGTTCTTACCTTTAGACCTATTTTTCTCAGAGATCTTTTTCCAACCTCTATTTATCACTAAAAAGAAAATTGCATATACCACAAGGAAAATTCCAACTATGATTAGCGAAAATAAAGCCTTATTGATTATATCATCCATATTTGCTCCGAAAGTTAGTTCTTCTATGGCTACTCTTAAAACAATTACAAAAACTAAAAAAGTCAAGGGTTTTGAGGTTTTCTTAAGGATTAAATCATCTAAATCTGTTTTTGTTTTTTCCGTCAATTTAGCAAATACTTTTTGTATAATCCAAACAAAAACCCTTAAAACAATGAAACCTCCAACTAGCAAGATTACAAATCTTAAATAATCATTAACAATTAAATTTTCTAACATCTCAACCTCTTAACAATATCAAACAAAGAGAGTTTTTTAAGAGTTATGGTTGACTACAATAAAAAATAAAAAGATAATTTATTAATTAATCTTATGGATGAAAAGGCCTTCAAAGACTATGTCTATTTTTCAAAGAGGGTATATGAGCTTAAAAGATTTGAAAAACAGGTCAAAACCATGTCTGATGAAGAGCTGCTAGATCAATTTGGAGAGTGGTCTGAAAGACATAATAGAGCTGTACTTAGATATGACTATATAGAGGAGAAAAATCCCTTAAGATTTAGAAAAGCATATGCAGAGGAACTTGAGATAACAAAAGCATGTTTAAAAACAACTGAAAACTCAATTATAAAAGAATCTTTTTTAAAAAATCTTGTTGAGAAAGTCTGTGAAGAAACAGGAATAAATTTACCTAAATAATTACATTACCTCTAAAACATCAATTCCAATCAAATAAAGTGAATTTTTTAAAACTTGCCTGAAACCTTCAATTAATCTCAATCTAAAACCTTCTTCTTTTGAACCAATAACAGGGCAAGCATGGTAAAACTCATTAAAAGTTTGAGCCAACTGGTAAGAATAATTTGCAATTAAAGAAGGATTCAATTGTTCATAAGCCTTTTGAACTAAAGAGGGGAACTCTGAAAGTTTCTTCAAAAGTAAAGATTCTTTGGGAGTCAAATCATAAATAACTAATTTGGGATTCTTTTTTGATTTCTTTAAAATAGAACTTGCACGAGCATAAGTGTATTGAATATAGGGGCCAGTATCTCCTTCAAAATTTATTGATTCTTTTGGATTGAAGAGCATATTTTTCTTTGCATCAATCTTTAATAGGATATATTTTATTGCTGCCAAACAAATCTTCAAACTTCTAGACTCTAAATCTTTCTTTGAAAGTTTTGCCCTTTTAGTCAATTCTTTCTTTGCCATATCTTGAATTTTATCAATAATGTCATCTGCATCAACAACAGTTCCTTCACGTGATTTCATCTTTCCTTCTGGAAGATTGACCATTCCATAAGAGAGGTGTTTTAATCTTTCTGGATTTTTCAAACCCAATTTTTTTAGAATTTCTATCAAAACTTCGAAATGGTATTCTTGTTCATTTCCTACAACATAAATTGATTTATCTAGTTTAAATTGATTAAATCTTAATTCTGCCAAGTAAATATCTTGGGTTATATAAACAGAAGTCCCGTCAGATCTTAGAAGAATTTTTTCTCCCAATTTTTTTCCAAGATTTATATAAATTGATTTGTCTTTTTTTTGCTTGAAAATTTCATCTTTAAGACCTTGTTTAACAATATCTTTTCCTTTTTGAAAAATTTTACTCTCAAAATAAACTTTATCATGTTTGATTCCAAATTTTTTGTAAGTTTCTTCAAAACCTTCTAAAGCCCAATTGTTCATTTTTTCCCAAAGTTTTAGGGTTTCTTTATCACCCTCTTCGTATTTTTGCAACAAATGATGCGAATCTAAATCCAACTTTGAACCTTCTCTCACATTTTTACTGAATAACACATAGAAATCTCCAACAAAATGATCTGATTTTTTCTTTTCTTTTTCAGGAGTTTTATTATTTCCGTATCTTTGATACGCTGCCATTGACTTGCAAATATGGATACCTCTATCGTTGTTTAAGTTTGCTCTTATCACTTTATATCCGTTAAATTCTGCAATTCTCGAAACACTTTCTCCAATGGCCATATTTCTTAAATGCCCTAAATGTAAAGGTTTGTTTGTGTTTGGAGACGGAAATTCAATCATAATATTTTTTTTATTTGATTTTAATTTTCCAAAATTATCTTTTTGCTTATTTATCTCTGTTAAAACTTCTAAAGACATTAATTTTTTGTCTAGAAAAAAATTAACATAAGGTCCCGATACTTGAATATCTTCAAGACCTTTTGGAGGATTTCCTATTTTCTCTCTTAGGTTCAAGGAGATTTCATGGGGAATTGCTTTCATGTATTGCGTTAAGAAAAAACAGGGAAATGCAAAATCTCCCATTTCAGGATTTTTTGGAGTTTCTAGATATTTGCTTATTGTTTCTTCTTCTATGTTTACGTCTAATTTTTTAAATGCTTTTTTGAGAATTTGAATCACCTTTTCTTTCATAAATAATGGATGAAAAAAGAATTAATAAATCTTTACAATTTTAAGGCTTTCTTTACCTCGCTGTGAATTTCTTTTATAGAAGGAGATGCATCAATTGAGTAAAATTCAAAATTTTTCTTTAAGTAATTTAATACGGGAAGAGTTTTTTCTTTATATTGTTCAAATCTTTTTTTAATTGACTCTGGATTGTCATCGCTACGCCCTTCATTTCTTTTTAGAATTCTTTCAATTGCCTCTTCTTTTGAGAGATCGAAAAAAATTACTTTGTTGACTAAAAATTTCTTTTTTACATATTTTGCTTGTTCCAAAGTTCTTACTGCCCCATCAAGAACGTATCCTGAAATATTATTTAATTTTGAAATTTCTTCTTGTATTATTTCAAAGATCATTTCGTCTGATAACAGTTCTCCTTTTTTGTAACCCTCTTCTCTGTATGAAATAATTTTAGGATTATTAGAATTCCTTATTGCATCACCAGTAGAAATTTGAGAGATCCCATACTTTTTCAACAACTTTGCTTGAGTGCCTTTTCCTGCTCCTGGAACCCCCATAAATAGAATTTTTTGATTCATGAATTGAATAAAGGAACTCGGTTAAAAAATGTTTGTGGTTTAGAAAAAGAATATAAACTAATTTCTCTAAATTAATTAATGAATAAAAAAGGGCAGGTTACTTTGTTTATTATCATTGCAATTATAATTGTTGTCCTGGGAGTTTTATTCTTTATATTCAAAGATTCAATAAATTTTAGTAGTCAAAAACTAAGAGTCTCTGATGTTGAATTGAAGGTTAGTGAATGTTTGAAAGATAACTCAGAATATGTTCTTTGGGGAGTTGGTCAAGGAGGAGGATATTTCTACCCTATAAATGATTCTACTGAATTTGGAATTACTTACTATTATTTGAATAATGAAAATTTAATGCCTAGTTTGGAAGAAGTTGAAAAAGAAATTTCAAATATTATCTCTGAAAAAGTTTATTATTGTGTTAACAATTTTACCAATTTCACAAATTATGATGAAATTGAAGCCAGATATCCAAGTGCTAAAACAACCATAAATGATGAAAAAACATATCTTGAATTGAGATTTCCAATAAAAGTTGTAAAAGGAGAAGAAGTTATTTATTTGGAGGAATTTCCCTATGAATTAAGAATTCCTTTAGGAAAAATGTATTCTGTTGCAGAATACATGATTTCTATAGAAAAAGAAAAACAAGGAATTTGTATTACATGTAATGCAGAAGCTGCTTTGAATAGGGATTTAACTATAGAAATGATTGATGGAGAAAATCAAACAGTAATTTTTATACTAAAAGATGAAAATTACTTACTTGAGGATAAAGAATTTGAATGGGTATTTGCAAATGATTATTCAAAAGGACTTTAAAAAAATATTTGTTTTTGGAGTAATTTTATTTTTATTATTTGGAAATGTGCCTTTTGTTAGTTCGGAAGAAAAAGTTTCTTACGGTTCAAATATCTTAAATGAATTCAATTCCTTTTCTGACAATGAAGTTTTTAGTTTACTAATTGAAGGAATTGAAGTTCAAGAATATGGAGATGTTCTTGCTATTTATTTTATAACTGAAGGAGTTTGGCCAGATTCTTTAGATATTTTTTATGACATTGTTCCTTTTAGTGAATCTCAACAAGAAACTTTCATAAAAATAAATAAATCTTCAGAAGAAATATTTGAAGCAGATTTTAGTGTTAAAAATGGAAGTTCCTATATTTTTGGAAATAATGAATTTTATGTTCCTGGAGGATCAAGAGTAAAGTTTTATGATGGAAACATAAAACTTGAAGTTTCTGATGGCGCTAAATTTGACAGATTGCCTAGTTTTTTAGATTCTAAGAACTTTAATAGCTTAGAAGTTGAGGGTAAAGACATAACTTTGAGTGATGGTCTTTACATAAGAGATGGAAAGGTTAATTTTGGATTGAATGGATATGAAATTGCAAATGGAGATGTTATTTATGATGGAAAATTGTTTAAAGTTACTAAAGATAAAGTTTTAATTGCTAATAGAGATTTGGGAAACTATGATGGAAATTGGGTTTATCAAGATTCTAATAGCTTAAATTTGCATTCTTCTGCAAAAGGAACAATAAATATGCAGGTTCTTAATGATGAATTTTTTAACATTGAAAGTGGAGAAACTTTAGGAATCCAAGTTAATGATGGAGATTACTTAGAAATCAATAAAGGAGTTTTGGGGGATTATCCTGAATTAATTCATCACAGTTCTGAAGAAGGTTCAACTTTTATCACAAATGGAGATCTTGGAACTTTTGTTTATACAAAAGATGATTTGATTATTGATAAACAAAAGTTAGGATTTATTGAAGATAATTTTTATGGAGTTTCTTCATATGAAGGAGTTGGAATGAAGATTAGTTCTGATGCTGAAAATGTTAATTTAGATGTTTTAGTTAGCGATAATGGAGAAGTTTCTTTTTTGAAAGGAGATTATGTTGTTGAAAGTTTTAATAAAGAAGTAAGTTCTAGGCTTGAAGGATTTTCAAATGCTGAATTGGATAGACTTTATGGAGAAGATGCTTCAACAATAATTAAAGAGGATATTGCTTATTTGATGGAAGAAATTGATTTAAGTTATGAACAAGCAAATAGGTTGGTTAAAGAGTATGCTGGATTTCCTGGAAGAGAATGGAGAAAAAATACCTTGGTAGCTAGCTTTTCTTATCTTGAAGAAGAAGGGTTTTCTAAAGAATCTTCTTTCAAATTGATTTCTGAAATTGTGAAAAATGAAGGAGAAAATTTTCATTACACTTTGAATTATCTTTTGCCAGATTCGATTAAGCTCGCAAAACAATCAGGGTTAAGTCATGAAGAATCAGCAAATCTAATTTCGAGCCTCATCAAAAATAGCGGGCAATATTCTAGTGAGATTCTTAGATCTGTTTTACCTAGCGCAATAGAAGTTGGGCTTACTCCAGAAGGAGCGGTAAATTTAATTTCCACAATCATGGAAGAAAATTCTGATTTCATATATAATTCTATTGAACATACGGTTCCATCTTTTTTGGAGAAAATTCAAAAAGAAAATATAACAATTGATTATGGCTTGTTTATTGAAGCAATCTCGGAACAATCAAAAAAAGGCCAATTTGACTTAGCCATAGGGAGAGGGCTAGACAAAACTGTGGAGTTTGGGAAATTTGAAGGATTTTCAGCACAAGAAGTTTATGATATAATCCTTAAGGATAGAGATTCTTTATCTAATTCAGAAATTGAAATAAAGGATTATTTTCTTAATTATGCTGATCCTTATTCAAAAGAATCAAATTTGGTTAAGAATATTTATCCTTCACCAGGGCATTATCCCTCAAATTATGACAATTTAAAGGATGAAATTACTTATAAATATGGGGTTACTCCAATGAATTCGCTTCCATATCTTGGGAAATATCTTGAACTTCAAAAGGATGTTCTCTCTGCGTCAAAAGAAATTGGAGTTGATCCTTACTTACTTTATAATTCATTTCAACAAGAAGGCATGATTGGTAAACTACAATATGAGAGTTATTCTTCAAATATGAAGATAAATACTTTTGAAGATGTAGGGATTGATAGTTTAATTGACGAACTTGATTCTTTGCAGACACTAGGTATTCTCGAAGAGTTTAATTATCTCCCAGAAACTTGTGAGAAAAGAACAAATGAAAAGGGAAACCAATTTACAATTTGCGATACTACTGCTGATGAAGCCTTAAAAGGAATGGCCGCATTATTAAAAAAGAGGAAAAATGATTTTGAATCAGATTTAAGCTCATTTGGGATAAATAAAAACTCATTATCCCAAGAAGAGACAAATTGGTGGATATATGCATATTATAATCTTGGATCTACAAAAGCAAAAAATTATCTAAAAAAATATGGGGTGCAATGGATGTATGATAAATCCGGAGAAGATTTGGAAAAAAATATTGAAAGTGTTCATTTCAATGCGGGAAGAGTTGCTGGGACTTCTGAATTATTAAGAAGTTATAATATCTTTAATTAATAACTGCAAAAAAATAGCAGTATTTTTCCGTCCTCAAGAAATCTTATAAACTACTATCACTTAAACAAGATATGCAAAAGCAAGTAATAAAAATACAAAATAAAATTTCACCTATCCTTAAAGAATATGGAGTAAAAAGAGCTGGAATCTTTGGTAGCTATGCTAGAGGAGATTTTAAGAGAAAAAGCGATATTGATATTTTGGTTGAACTTGATGAAAGATATGGTCTTGGAGAAATTATAGATATTAAACTAAAATTAGAGAAGGTATTGAAAAAAAAAGTAGATCTTGTTGAATATGAATTAATTCGGAAAGAATTAAAGAAAAGAATTTTGAATGAAGAGGTGAGAATAATATGAATAGAAATTACAAACTATTCATTGATGATATAAGAAAGTCGATAAAATTAATTGAAAGATACACTCAAAAGATCTCTGAAAAAAATTTTTACAAAAATGAGCTATTACAAGATGCTTTGATGAGGAGAATAGAGATCATTGGAGAAGCTAGTAAAAGAATTCCAAACTCTGTAAGAAAAATCAATCCGCAAATAAATTGGAAAAGAATTTCAAACTATAGAGATTTTATTGCCCATTCATATTTTGAAGCAAGTTTAAAAAGAACATGGATCATGATTAAAGAAGAAATCCCAGAATTAAAAAAGAACGTAAGAAAAATAAAATTACTATGACAAAAAAAGTATATGATTTGATTATTGTAGGTGCTGGTGCGGCTGCTTTAGCTGCTGCTTTGTATGCTGCAAGGTACAAATTAACAACTTTAATGCTTGGTCAAATTCCTGGAGGGACTAGTGGAACTGCACATGAGGTTTGGAATTATCCCGGATTTGATAAAATTTCTGGAATGGAATTAATGATGAAAATGATTGAACAAGTAAAAATGAACGGAGCTGAATTTAAACAAGAAACTGTTCAAGACATAAAGAAGGGGAAAAAATTCACAGTTAAAACCGACAAAGAAACTTACGAAGCAAAAAAAATAATTCTTGCAACAGGAAGTGAAAGAAAGAAACTTGGAATTCATGGGGAAAAAGATTATGTTGGAAAAGGAATAAGTTATTGTGCAACTTGTGATTCTGGATTTTACAAGGATAAAATTGCAGGAGTTGTTGGAGGAAGTGATGCAGCTTTGACTGCCGCTTTGCTTTTAGCAAGATTTGCAAAGAAAGTCTATATAATCTATAGGAAAGACAAATTCACAAAACCTGACCAAACTTGGGTCGAACAAGTAGAAAAAGAAAAAAAGATAGAGATAATATTCAATGCTGAGGTTTCAAAATTAATTGGAAAAGATAAAATTGAAGGTGTTGAAATCGAAATTGAAGATAAGAAAGAAAAACTAAAATTGGATGGTCTGTTTATAGAAATTGGAAGTACTCCAAATACCGAGCTGGCACAAAAATTAGGAATCGAATTAGATAAAGGAGAGATAGCAGTTGACAAGAATATGAAAACCAATGTTGAAGGAGCTTTTGCTGCTGGAGACATAACGAACAACCCTTTCAAACAAATTTCTACTGCTGTCGGAGAAGGTTCAATTGCAGCCTATTCTGCCTACAAAGAATTAAGAGTTTAGAACATAAATATTTTTAAAAAAAATAATTTTAAATATTCCATGTTTAGAGGGCTTATTGAACTGCTTTCATTCTTGAGCTACATAGACTTTGCAAATATTCTTGAAATTTCTGGAGAAGAAAGAATTAAGCAGAATAAACAAAATTATTCCTATCAAAAAACAAAAACACTCTATCAAAATCCCCATTTTTACAGCCAAAAATCATACCATAATAAAACAATTCCTAGAAATAAAACTAGTAACATTTCTTTATATGGAAAAAGACAAAAAATGGAAAACAAAAGAAAGAGCATAGAGAAAAAATTTAAATTGGAAAAAAGAGAATTGATTATTAAAAAAACTTTAAAAAATAACCCGTAAACTTTATTAATGAACTTTTTCTGAACAAATTATGGTTGAAACAAAAATAAACAAAGAAGGTTTAGAAAACGCATTAAAAGTTCCCCAAACTGAAGAAACTCCAGAAGTTCCAAAAGTTGATGCAAAACCTGTTGAAAAAGCCCCAGAGCAAATGAAACCAGAAGAAGAAATTGGTTTTCATAAAGGAGCTATAACAACACTTGCTAACGAACGAACTGAGTTAATGAAAATGATTCAGAACGTTGAAGTTATTATGCAAGCACATGTGAAAAGACTTGAAGAACTTGGCGTAAAAATTGTAAAAAAATAAAAATTCTAATTAGATAAATTTTTAAGCATAATTCTATTTGAAATTCCGAATGTGGGGGTGCTGGAGTGGTCAAACAGGCAGCCCTTAAGCGGCTGTAGCTTTATGCTTACGCAGGTTCGAATCCTGTCCCTCACATCATAACAATCTTTTTAATTAACTAATTCAAAATTAATTTATGAAAGAAAAACAAAAAGGTTTTTTGATATTGTTAATTTTAGTTCTTGCATTGATTGCCCTCAATTACCCCATAATTAATTCCTTACTCGAAAAATCTTTGGATGAAAAAGAAACTGGACTTGTTGAAAGAATTGTTGATGGGGATACTTTGGTTGTAAATGGTGAAAAAGTTAGAATGCTTGGAATAAATACACCGGAAAAAGGAGAATATTTATCTGATAAAGCTCAAGAATTCCTAGAGACTACAATTCTGAATGAAACGGTTGAATTGGAATTTGGAAAAGATATCTATGATTTATATGGGAGAAAATTAGCTTATGTTATATACAAAAAGAGAAACATAAACCAAGAAAGTGTTGAACAGGGTTTTTCTAACTTTTACTTTCCTTCTGGAAAAGATAAATATTATGAAAATTTTGTAAATTCTTGGGAAAAATGCCTTTCGAATGAAATTAATTTATGTGAACCTTCACAAGATGTATGTAAAACCTGTATATCAGTTGAAGAATGGAACATAGAAAACCAATTATTAATCTTGAAGAACCTATGTGATTTTAGTTGTGATTTAACTAGTTGGACAATTAAAGATGAAGGAAGAAAAAAGTTTACTTTTGATAAAACTTTTTTAGGATCTGGAGAAGAATATATTTTAACTCCAAAAGATTTTAACAAAGATTATATTTGGACTAAATCTGGAGATAGCATTTTCATAAGAGATGATAAGAACAAACTAGTTTATTGGGAAAGCTATTAATTCATCGGATGAGAGTAGCAAAGATAAGTATATAAAGTTGCAATTTTTATCAAATTTAATGAGAAGTAAGATTTTTTTACTAATTACATTGGGAATACTAGCTGTTTCTTTTGCTAGTTCGCTAGATTTGAGCGTTTCCTTTAAGGGTTACTCTAATTTGGCTCTTGGGCCTACTGCTTCTGTTAATCAATCAGATTACTTTCCTCTTACTTCCCCTTATGGAACTGGAGAAACAATAGATGTAAATTTCCTAAATAAATACGATGTTTTAGATTGGATACTAGTTGAATTGAGAGAAGAAAAGAATTCAAGTTTTCTTTTTGCAGAAAGTTACCTTGCTTTAGCAGATGGAAGAGTCATTGATGTTAATGGAAAGGACTTTTCACTTCCAAAAAACAATGAATACTATTACATATTCATAGACCATAGAAATCACTTATCTATAGTTTCTGATGAAAAATATGGATATTATACTCCTCCTACGGCGTCCGTATCATCTGGACTACATCCTCTTTTGATTCCTGGAGACGCGGATGGAAATGAAATAATTCAGAATACAGATTACACAAATTTCTTGGTTCCTCAAAACAATAGTGAAGGTTACTTAGAAGCTGACTTTAACTTTGATGGAATTGTTAATCAAGAAGATGAAGATCTATGGAGTGATAATCTTGGATTGGCTTCCCAAGCAGGAAAATTCAGTTTTGCCCCCGGATTAAAAGTTTTTTTAGAAGGACCATATGAAGGAGTAAGTATGAAAGATGGACTTGCAAAGAATGGTTTTTTACCAATGACTTCCCCTTATGGAACTGGAGAAACAATCGACCAAAATTTTATAGATAGTCATGAGATTGTAGATTGGATTTTGATTGAACTTAGAACGGAAAGAACTTCAGATTATTCTGTTCTTGAGAGCGCATTATTATTGAAAAACGGATTTGTGATCGACACAACTGGAGAAAGATATTCATTACCAAGTGAGGGAGAATATTATATAATTGTTGACCATAGAAACCACCTAGCAATAATGTCAGAAAACAAATACAGTTCAAATGATCCAATGATCGATTTGACATTGAATACATCGATTTATAAATACTTAAATGGAGCTAAAGAAGTTTCATCAGGAGTTTATGCTCTTATTGCAGGAGATTCTGATGGAAATGAAATAATTCAAAACTCAGATAATAATTATACAGTATCACAATTAGGCCAAGCAGGATATTTGGAAGGGGATCTTGATTTGAATGGCTTTGTTCAAAATACAGATTTACTTAATTTCTGGACAAAAAACTTGGGATTTGCTTTTCAAGTTCCAGCTTATGATTTTTGCGGGGATTCAGTTTGTAGTGTCACAGAAAACTGTTCTATCTGCTCGGTAGATTGTGGTTCCTGTTCATTATCAGTAACTCCTTCAGGGCCTACTACAGAAGACAACGGGGGAAGAGGAGGCAGCTGTATATACAATGACAATTTTGATTGGCAATGTTCTGAATGGAGCGATTGTGTAAATGGAACCCAGACTAGAACTTGTAAACCCTACAACAATTGTGGAAACACATACGGAAGACCTTTGGTTGAACAAGCTTGTCAAACAATAATACCTTCTGGAGAACTTTTGAATGAAACTGAAATTAATCCAAGAAGGGCAGGAATAACTGGTGCAGTTATTGGAGACTATTTAAGTTCTGGAAGAGGGATAGTTAGCATTATTGCAATCCTAATAGCCCTTGGAGGAATAGGGTATTTTGGAGTAGGATTGGCAAGAGATTTGAAGAATAAAAAGAAAGAATAGTTTCGAGAACAATAATTCTTATAAATAAAAATTAATTTTTTAATTTATGAGTAGAAAGATTACGTTAGGATTTTTGATTTTCATCATATTTTCATTGACTACAACTTTTGTTATCGCGGGGGACGGAACAACAACATTGAATGCTCACGGACCAGCAGCAATAAGTATCGAAGTTCCTGACTCTGTTGATTTTGGAGAAATTGAGACTGGAGAGAATTATTTTAATACGGACAAATCTATAAGAGTTGATATAAACAACACTGGGAATACAGATATAATTGTTAGCTTGGATTTTGAATCTGGTTATGAGGGAATTTTTGAAAACACTTATGTGAGTGAGACTAAAACCAACCCCGATAATGATTATCTTTATTCTGATTTTGAACTTCTAATAGACGCTCCTTCTGGAGGGGAACCTGGGCATGAGTGGTTTTACATTTGGCTTGACTTAACAAACGTCACAGAGCAAATAGGATATGAAAACCAACAAGCAGATTTAATCTATACTGCTATTTCTGCTTAAAATGAAAATACCAATTTTTTTAATTTTGTTTTTGTTTTTGTCGTTTGCTTCTTCGGCAAATTTGTCCATAAGTCCTGATGAATTAAAATTCAATGGAAAAATTGGAGAAACTCTTTGCCAAGAAATGGTTATAAGAGTCACAAATGAAACTTTACTTGGAGAAGACCTATGGGCGGAAGAAGGATACTTTGAAAGAAATCTCAAAGCGCATACATTAAATTCTTCTGAATTTGAAACAAAATTGATTTACCCTAAAGAAACCTATGTTGAAAGTGAGAAAAAAATAGAAATTTGTTTAATTGGAGAAAAACCAGGAAATTTTCATGGAGTTTTGTTTTATAAAATAAAGGAAAAACCTCTCAGAGTGGGAATTTGGATCTCTGCTAGTTTAAGTGAAGAGAAAAGTTTTACAATAGGAGAAAGTATTTCTGAAAAAAGAAATGTTAAGGGGTTAAATTACCTTTTACCTATGACAATTGTTTTAGTTGGGGCATTAATTATACTGTTATTTAAAAAAAGATAAATATTTAAGTTCTTGAATGCCTATTATTTTATGAAAAAAGCTTTGATGATGATTCCTATATTGGTCTTTGCAGTTTTTGCCCTAGGAGCTTTTGTTTCTGCTGAAGAAACTTGTTGTAAAATTACAAATTTAAATAATGAAAAAGTTACTTATGAGATTACCAACGGCGAATGCCCTCCAATCCCAAGAGCAGCAATATTTAGTTTCGAGATAGTTCCTCTAGAAGAATGTGAAGGCGTTCCAATGCCTCCTGAACCTCCTAGAGAGAATCAAGCCAATAAAATTATTTCTCCAGGACAATACAGGTTTGAACAGATGGAAAACAAAAGATTGAGATTCATGCATGAGAATTATTCTGCAATGTGTGAAGAAGGTTGTAATTTGACGGAAAATCAAACAAGAATTAGGGCATATTTTGCAAACGGAAGAAATGCTGAAATAAAGATAATGCCAGATGTCGCTGCAGAAAGAGCATTGGAAAGATTAAGATTAAAGAATTGTATTGAGGCAGAGAATTGTACCATTGAATTGAAAGATGTTGGAGAAAGAAATGAAACTCTACCTGTTTACGAACTTCAAAGAGAAAGAAGAGCAAAAATTTTTGGATTCATTGGTTCTAAAATGAATGTAAAAGCCCAAGTAAATGCTGAAAATGGAGAAATTGTAAAAGTAAAAAAACCTTTGTGGGCATTTTTGGCTTCTGAACCTCAAGAAGAATAATGAAAAGGAATTTTTTTAGAATAAATTGGAAAAAATTTTACATTGCGGTTTTGATTATTTTTTTGTCTGGAGTAATTCATAATTTGATTTATGCTGTTTTTAATTTTGAAGACGCTGTATTCTTGATATTGCCTTTTTTGGGAATTCTTTATCTAATTGTCTCTGGAGTTTACAGTTTAATTGTGAGGAAGAAAAAGTGATAAACATTCTTAATGTTCCAGTTGAACAACTTCCAGGAAAGATAATCTTCCAATCAGTGATTCTTTTGATTTGTGTTTTTATTTTAACTGGTTTAAGTAAGAAAGTAAAAATCAATGAAAGAACATTTGTTTGGGGAGCATTGATTTTGATGGTTATTTTTATTGTTAAGAATGTTATTGCTTTAATTTCAAAATAATTTGCCGTCGATAAGATTATGAAATTGTAAGTGAAACCAGTTTCTCCAAAGCGATTATAAAATACTTTTCTTTAAAATCCTCATGACATTCAAAGAGTTTGCAAAAGAGCTGAACGGAAAAAGAGTTGAAGGAGAAATAATAAAGACCATGTTCTATTCTTTAATTTCTTCAATAGGAGCATTTGTAATACTTTATTTTTCTATTCTAAAAGATATTGAAAATTTCCTCCCAAAATATGGATTTTATATTTTCTTCGCGATTGTAAGCTATGCTGTTGTTCTTCCTTCTTTCAGGCAAGTTAGAGCGTATAGACAATTTGCTTGCATGTCTGGAATGATGATAGGAATGACAACTGGAATGATAGCCGGTTTCTTGGCCGGATTTTTGGCTGGAGCAACAAATGGGATGTTTTACGGAAGCATATTTGGTATGGCTGTGGGAATATTTTTAGGTGTCTGGAATGGAAAATGTTGTGGGATAATGGGTTTAATGGAAGGACTCATGGCAGGTTTCATGGGAGGACTAATGGGAGCAATGACTTCAGTAATGCTTATTAATGAGCCTTTGAGAGCCGCAACAATAATCATATTTGTAATCTGCGCAACTATTCTTTTCGCCCTTAATTATATGATTTACAAGGAAATGAAAGAAACTCCAAGAGAGATTATAGAGGATTACGGAATGGTTGCTATAACAAGCTTCCTTTTAACAATAATAACAATTTGGTTAATGGTCTTTGGGCCAAGGAGTATTTTATTTTCATAATGGGAAACAAAGCAATTTACATAGGAGTAATAGTATTAATCTTAGTGGCAGGATTTTTCTTAATTAAAAGTCCTAACGTAAATGGAGAAGTGACTTCTGGAGGTACTGGAGATATTCAAAAAGTAACAATTGGTTTCAAGAATTATAATTATGATCCACAAGTTGTGAAGGTTAAAGCAAACCAGCCAGTAAGAATTTATTTAGATGATAGTGTTTATGGTTGCTATAGAGCTTTCACAATAAGAGAATTTGGGATTTCCAAGTTCTTACAATCAACAAATGATTATGTCGAGTTCACACCAACTAAACCTGGAACCTACGCTTTCTCATGTAGCATGGGAATGGGAACCGGAAAATTAATTGTAGAATAATGGCATACGAATATTTTGGGCATTACAATATGATGGGCGGAAACTATATATTTAGTTGGTTGTTTGGGATATTAGGCATTATCGTTTTAATTTTGTTAATTATTTATTTAATGAGAAAAATTGATGAAACATCAAATAAAAAACACAGGAGGAAAAAATGAAAAAGAAAATAGTTGTTGATGGTATGCATTGCGCTTCTTGCGCTTCAAATATAGAAAGAAGTTTGAGAAAGATTCCCGAAATTGAAAATGTTTCAATAAGTGTCATAACAAAAAAGGCAATTGTTGAATGCGAGAAAGAGATTTCTGATGAAAAACTTGCAGAGGCTGTAAAAAGGGCTGGATACAAAGTAACTGAGATAATTTAAGATGAATCATAGCGAGAGTCCTGAATTAAAGGAAACACGAACTTGGAAGAAGAGACTTTTGTATAGCTGGATAATCACTATTCCGGTTATGGTATTGATGTATCTTCCAATGTTATTTGATTTGAAGATTTTGGATCCAAAGATACATTCTGTAATTTTGTTGGTACTCTCATTTCCAGTCATATTCATAATAGGTTTTTCAACTTTGAAATCTGGGTTTAGAGGGTTTTTTAGTTTTTACTTTAATATGGATTCTTTAATTGCTCTTGGAACTGTTGTGGCCTATACAACAGGAATTTTAAATTTCTTTTTCCCAATACAAAATTATTCTGGAATTTCTGCAATGATAATGGCCATTTTTGTAACAGGAAAATATATTGAATCTAAGGCTCGTGGTAAAGCAGGACAGGAGATTAGAAAACTTTTGGAACTTGGCGCAAAAGAAGCTAGAGTTTTGAGAGGAAAAGAAGAAATTACAATCCCTATTTCTGAAATAAAAATCGGAGATATAATGATTGTGAAACCTGGCGAAAAGATTCCTACAGATGGAATTATTACAAAAGGTGAAAGCTCTGTAGATGAATCAATGATTACTGGAGAATCAATTCCTGTGGATAAAACAAAAGGATCAAATGTTATAGGTGCGACAATAAACCAAGATGGAATTCTTTATGTTAAAGCGACAAAAATTGGTGCAGATACCTTCTTATCCCACATTATAGAATTAGTTGAAGAAGCTCAAGGTTCAAAAATTCCTATTCAAAAATTAGCAGATAAAATAACAAATATTTTTGTTCCATCTGTTTTAGGTTTGGCTGCATTAACTTTCGCTGGATGGGCAATTTTTGGAAATGTTAGTTCTGCAATTGGAAATGCAATTTCTGTTCTTGTTATATCTTGCCCTTGTGCACTTGGTTTAGCAACTCCAATAGCGTTGACTGTTGGATCTGGAATGGGAGCTAAGAGAGGAATATTGATAAGAAAAGGGGAAGCAATTCAAACAATGAAAAATGTTAAAGTAGTTATTTTTGACAAAACTGGAACAATCACAAAAGGAAAACCAGAAGTTACCGACATTATTCCTTTGGAAAAAACATCTGAAAAAGAATTGATTTTGATTGCCTCAAGTTTAGAAAAGTTATCTGAACATCCCCTATCAAAAGCAATAGTCAATCACGCTCCTTTGAAAAAATATGAAAAAGTTTCTAAATTTAAAATTTTAAGAGGAAAAGGAATAGAAGGTACGATAAAAGAAAAAAAGTACTTTATAGGAAATAAAAAATTAATGGCAGAGAATAAAATCTCATTAAATAATTATTTTAACCAGATTGAAAAATTGGAAAGTGAAGGAAAAACGACAATGATTCTTGCAGAATCTAAAAAAGTGCTTGGTTTAATTGCTGTTGCAGATTCTCTAAAAGAGGATTCTAAAAATGCTATAAAAGCTCTTCATAGAAGGGGATACTTCACAATTATGATAACGGGAGACAATGAAAAAACAGCTAAAGCTATTGCCAAAAAGATTGGAATAAAGAAAGTTATTGCAGAAGTTTTGCCTGAAGATAAATCTGATAAAGTCAAAGAGATTCAAGAGAAAGGGGCTTTTGTTTCTTTTGTAGGAGATGGAATAAATGATGCTCCTGCATTGAAACAAGCTAACGTTGGAATTGCTATGGGTTCCGGGTCAGATATTGCCATAGAATCTGGAGACATTGTTTTGACAAAAAGTTCCTTGAGAGGAGTTGTTCAATCAATAAATCTTTCTAAAGCAACATTTGGTAAGATAAAACAGAATTTGTTTTGGGCGTTCGCGTATAATGTTCTTATGGTTCCTCTTGCTGTTGCGGGAATTGTACATCCAGTTTTTGCTGAGATTGCAATGGCCCTTTCTTCAATAACTGTAGTAAGTAATGCCAATTTATTGAGAAGAAAGAAAATCTAGTTAAATTTTTAAAATTCAATTTATTTTTTTAGTCATGAACTTTGAACTAAAAGCGGTGATAGGAGGCTTGATTTGTTTCATTGCTTTTTCCATACTTTTTTCTTTAGGGACGATAAACGAGATTAACCTATGCAAAAATTGTCCTGAAGCGATGCAAACTTCAAGTGTTTCATTTTATCCTCTTACAATTATCCTTTGTTTAGCAATTGTAGTTACATATTTGGGTTGGTTTATTGTGAATCTTGCTATGAGAAAATCAAATAATTTTTAAACAAAAAATCATTAAAATAATAATGGCAAACAAAAACAAAAAAGAGGATAAAGCTGATTGGGCTCCTGGAGGAGGATTGCTGTTAGGTTTAGGTGTTGGATTCTTCTTCTTGAAAGTTAATGTATTCGCATTTGTTGGTTCTATCCTTGCTGGATTAGGTCTTGGCTTAATTGTTGGCGGAATAATTGGAAAGAGAAAGTAAAAGAATAAAATGAATATTTTGAGAAAAAAGTGGTTTTGGATAATTTTAGTGATAATAGCATTCATAATATTTGTTCCTGTAATTTGTGAAACTTATGATGTATTGACCATGTCTGGAGGAAAGGCAAAAACTTGTACTTCCATCCTAGGATGGTTTATGAATCTAATTGCTAATTAATAAAATGGAAAGAAAAACTAAGAAATACCCTGAAGGTTACTTTTTGTTATACTGGATGAGTTTAGGAATTGCTATCGGTGTGGCTATAGGCGTTGCGATGGGAAATATTTCTCTTGGGCTTCCTATTGGAGTTGCGATAGGAGCAGTTATTGGTTCTTTTATTGAAAGAGATTATAAGAAAAAAGGTTTGATTAGAAAACTCACAAAAGCCGAGGAAAAAAGACGAAATAGAGGAATGTGGATTGGATTAATTCTTGGAATAATCTTTGCTTTAATTGTTGTAGGGTTTTTTGTTTTTGGGTGATTTAAGTTTGAACTCTCAAAAACCAATCTCTTATGGCCAATTCAAACCTGGTTATATCATCTTCATTTAGTTCGCAACTATGTGCGATAACGTTTCTTATCTTATTCAATTGCCCCAAAACTTTTTTCATAGAATCCCTACTTCTTAAAGTATCTGAAAATTCTTGCCAATTCTTTTCAATGATCTTTATCAACTCTCCAAAATTTGTGTATGTTAAAAGGTCTTCCGATCTCACCTCCATAGATTCAGATTTTTCATCTTCAACCCTTTTCTCAACTTCATCGATTATCCCTTGAGGAACATACTCGGATTTCCACCAGTTACTATCAAGTTTATCTAATTTTTCGGAAATCAATCTTCTTATTGTATTTTCAATTGAATAATATAGTTCATAAAATTCTGACATCTTTTTAGCTTTATTTCTTATATCTTCTTCGAAGAAACTTTTATCCACAGGACTTTTTCTTAACTTAGAGTGCTTTCCAAGATTAACCTCCCTAATTTCTCCTTTCTCCAACTTCATTCCATCTTTTTCAATATTTCTAAAATTACTCTCTAACATTAAGTTATTGATTCCAAAAAGCTTAAACCTGTTCAAAAATGTTTTATTCTTCATTTAATAGATTGTCCTTTAAACTTTTAAAAATTGCATTGAATACTTCTATATCTGTGGTTTCAGGCAAATTTAAGTTTATTGAATAAGAAAACCCTAACGGGAATTTCTTATGAAGATTAAACGATTCTACAGGAACTTTTTTACTCTCATTAAAAGATTGTTGAGTTACCTCTTGTTTTTTCTTTTCGATCTTTTCTTCTTTATACGATTCTGGAGATTTAAACTCCGCTAAATCTACGAGTTTTTGGAAAGTCCCTACTGCGGAAGACAATCTTTGATCATCATTACCCCAACCAGTAACCCTTTTTATTAATTCCTGAATGTCTGATTGAGGTAATTCATGAGCCTTTACATTGGCTTGAAAAAGCATAGAATAGCATTCCTTAATTTGTTTTCCCAAGATTTCTTTTGATAAAGAGATTACTCTAAAATCTTTATATATTTGGGTGGGAATATTTTCTTGAGATAAAAAACCTAACCGTTTTAAGAAAGAAATCAAAGCACGATCGCTAGTGGATTTGAATCCCAATGTGTTGTATAAAAAATCATGAGTAAATTTTTGAGGAACTGCCGCATTTTTTATGCTTTCAAGTAGCTCTTTTATTTTCCCATAAGAATTTACATAAAGAGGCTGTTCAACCATCTAATTACTGGATAATTTAACTATAAAAACATTTTTATACTCGAATATATGCCTATTTCTGTAGACTAGATCGGCAGGTTAGCCCCCTGCTCATGTGCAAACGGGCTTTATGGCAGACTACGGGTGAAGTGTGATTGAAGAGTCAAGAAGTCTTTGTTCGGACGTTGACGTTTTGTCCACTTTGATCTTGTAGATGCGAAACGGGTCAGGCCTTGATCGGAGCAGCCCTAAACACCTATTAAGATGCTTGGTGGGTCGCAGAACCGAGGAAGAATGAAGGTAGCTTTTTGGTAATTCTCGAGCTGGTCACCCGGTCTACACGCGAAGGACACCTACGGTTTCCTACCGCTCTACCTTCCATTAAGTTTGTCTTATCATCACAATAATTCTTAAAAAGACAAAAAAGATTAAATTTTATGAGATCTTTAGATCAACAACAAGAATTGAAAAAAGGAATGGATGAGATAAAAAAAGAAAATCCCAATTTCCATGTAGGAGAATCTTGTATAGGAGAAATTTGTCCTGTGGATAATTGTGGAAAAGATGCAACTCACAAAGTAGGAGAGGAAATTCTTTATGGTGATCCAAGCCCCGATAGACACAATCTAACAAGTTATGTTTGTTGTGAACATTATCAGAAAATTTTCGGAAAAGTAGCAGAATTGCAATGCAAAGTTAGAAAACATGATTTATATGAAAAATTAGCATCAGGAGTAGCAGATTCAAAACCTTAATAAATAATCTTTCTCTAATAAAATCATGAGAGGTGTGAAAGGGCAATTCTATTTTATAGCTGCGATAATTGTTGTTCTGGCGGTTATAGGATTCGTGACAATTGCAAACTTTTCTAAAACAACTCATGATAGAGAATTAAGTGAACTAAAACAAGAATTAGATATAGAAATAGAATACCTCTTTGAATATTTAACATACAACCCTAGTGTAATCCCCAGTACAATTTATGAAGACTTTATAGATAATTATGTGGAAGAAATAGGAAACAGAAATATAATCTTCATTTATGGAACTCAAGGAGACATGAGAATTAGAGGTTACAAATATTATGAAAGTTATTTAAGTTATTCTGCAGATGACAACGAAGGAATACAATTTTCTGGAACGCCTCAATCAATAAATCAGGGAACCTCTGCTTCAACATCTATAACAATAAATTACAATGGAAACGACTACAAATTTGATTTGAAAGAAGGACAAAACTTTTATTATCTAATTACTAAAGAATATAAAGGTGAAAAACAAATAATTAAAGGGTGAAACAATGAGAAAACTTGAATTTGAAAAAAAGAGGAGTAAAAAGGGATTGAGTGTGATGTTAGGGTATGTACTTTTAGTTTCTTTTGGGATTATAATGAGTGTTATTGTTTATTCTTACTTGAAGACATATGTTCCAAGAGAAGTTACAAGTTGCCCTGATGCAGTATCACTTTTTATAAAAAGTGCACAATGCACTGATGACGGAGAGTTAAATTTAACAATTAGAAATAATGGAAAATTCAATGTTGCAGGATACTATGCTTTTGCATCTGAAGAAGATCCAAATGCGGTAGCGACGACATCAATTGCGAGTCAAGTTATGGAAGAGGTAGGAGGACCAATATTTGTTCCAAGCTATGTCAATTTTGGAATTCCAGTATCACAAGAGCTAGAAACCAACAATACTTTATTTCCTTCAGAAGAAGCAAATCATTTATTCAGATTAAGTCAACAAATAGAAAGAATTGAGATAATCCCCGTAAGATACGTTAAAGAGGGAACAAGAGAGAGACTTGCAAGTTGTACAAATGGAAAAGTATTTGAAATAGTGAATTGCGGACCATACAATCCAGCTTAAAGAAAGAATTTAAAAATAAAAGAAACATAATAAAAAAATGAGGGAAAATAAAAGAGGACTGTCCCCGGTCGTTGCGACCATGCTTTTGATAGTAATTGTAATAGTCATTGCATTGATAATATTTCTTTGGCTAAGAGGTTTAAATGAAGAAGCGATTACAAAATTTGATGGGACAAATGTTAAACTAGTTTGCGAAGATGTGTTTTTTGATGCAAGTTTTTTACAAACAGGAAATAATATTTATATTCAAAATATTGGGAACGTGCCAATTTATCAAATAAAAGCACAAGTTTATTCTGCAGGTTCACATGAAACAATTACATTTGAAACTGATTGGCCTTCAAACGGCTTGAACCCAGGTTCTAGTTATGCGGGAGTTCTAAATCAAGCAAGCGGTGCGGATAGAATTTTATTACTTCCAGTTTTAAGAGGCCATTCTAAAAGCGGAGAAAAAACTTACACTTGTGATGAGAGGCACGGGTATGAGATAATTGTATAATGAACAAAAAAGCTCTTTCCGCAGTTGTCGGCACATTAGTTTTGATTGGAGTTACAATGGCAGCTGCAGCATTAGTTTTAGGATTCGTTAGATTTTTCGTCCAAGACAAATTAACCAACTCTAAAGGTTGTTTAGATATCTTAGAAAAAATAGAGCTAAATGAAGATTATACATGTTACAATTCAAGTACTACAGAGGGAAATGAAAAAGTTTTAGTTTCTTTGTCTAGAGGAGAAGTTAGTTTAGATTCTGTCATTATTACAATTTCTTCAGAATATGAATCAAAGACTTTTTCACTGACGGATTTCCAAGAAACGATTTCTGGAGTTCTTCCTTATGGATTTTCCGAAGCACAAACAGTATCCCTTCCAGGAAATGAAAGTGGAAAAACATATGTTGTTGATTGGCCATTAAGTAATTATGGTGTTGTCCAAACAGTAGAGATAGCTCCAGTGATTGATGGAAAAGCTTGTGAAGTTTTAGAAAAGATGGATACATTAGCTAACTGTTTTTAACCAATCATTAACTATTTAAATCATTGTGAATTAATCTCTATAAAGATGGTGGTAAAAAAAAGAGGACAAGTTTGGGTAGAAACTGTAACATATACTTTAATTGCTTTTGTGATGATTGGATTGGTCCTTTCTTTTGCCAGACCAAAAATCGAAGAAATGCAAGATAAAGTCATCATCGAACAATCGGTTAGCATGTTAAAAGAAATAGACCAAACAATTCAAGAAGTGGGTGAAGGAGAAATCGGGAACAAAAGAAAAATAGAAGTTACAATAAAAAAAGGTTCTCTTGAAATTTTTCCTGAAGACAATAACTTAAGTTTTAAAATAGAAAGTAGGTATTTATACAGCGAACCAGGACAAGAATACCAAGAGGGAAACTTAAAGATAATAACTGTAGAAAAAGGAAAATATAATGATCTCACAATAAACATGACAATAGATAGTTCACTTTATGATTTAGAGTATCAAGGTGGAGAAGATAAAAAAATAATTACAAAATCTCCAAACCCTTACAACTTTTTCATATCAAAAAAACAGGGAACTCCTGCAATAATAAATTTTGAGGTTGAATAGAATGAAAGAAAAAAGAAGAAAATTAGGAATTCAAGATTACCCCCAGGTTGCCATAGATTTCTCTCCCAGAATTCCAAAATTACAGAGAGTCAAAGATAAATCAAAGATAAATGTAAGATACTGCTTAATTGCTCCTTTCACATATGTTCACATTTATTGGGATTCCAAAGAGTTTGAAGTAGTTTATGAAATAGAGGAACCAAGGCTTGATGAAAAAGAAGAGATGAGCATGAGACAAATAATTTCTGCAATGAAAAATATGATTGATTTTGATGAAGTAGTTAAAAAAAATAGAGATTCTTTATTTGAGTACATAGATAAAAGATTTAAGATGTTAGCAATAGAACTTGGAATGGACCTTTCATACGCAAGCTACAAAAAAATATATTATTATTTGTGTAGAGATTTCATTGGGTTCAACGAGACTGAGCCTTTGTTAAGAGATTACTTTGTTGAAGATATAGAGTGTAATGGAATTAATTCGCCTGTGTATATTGTTCATAGAGTTTTTAGAAACTTGAAAACAAATTTAGTATTTAGAGAGAATAGTATTCTAGAAAGTTTTGTAGAAAAACTTGCCCAAAGATGTGGAAAATATATCTCCTATGCACGACCTATTCTGGATGGTAGTTTGCCCGATGGTTCGCGTGTAAATGCTACTTATACAAAAGACATTACAAGTCGTGGTCCAACATTCACAATAAGAAAATTCACAAAGAAACCTTGGACACCTCCACAACTTATTGGATTTAATACATTAAGCCCGGAAATGTTGGCTTACCTATGGATGCTTATCGAGTATAAAATGAACGTTTTAATAATTGGGGGAACTGCTTCAGGTAAAACGACCTTACTTAATGCGATTGCGTTCTTTATTCCTCCAGAGTCAAGAGTTGTAAGTATTGAAGATACTCGTGAATTAAATTTGCCTAGGGAGAACTGGTTGCCTAGTGTTTCACGTTCTGCAACGGGAGTTGGAAATATGGGGGAAATTGATTTGCATGAATTACTTAAAAGTTCGTTCAGACAGAACCCAGATTATGTGATTGTTGGTGAAGTTAGAGGTAAAGAAGCATACGTTCTATTCCAGGGTATGGCTTCGGGACACTCCTCCATCAGTACAATACACGCGGACTCGGTAGAAACTGTAATTAAAAGACTGGAAACTCCTCCGATTGAACTTTCTCCTTCACTAATGAATGTTTTGGATAGTGTTTGTATTATGACCCACGCAATTGTTCAAAAAAGGGAAACAAGAAAGTTGAGAGAAATTGTAGAAATTGTAAATGTTACTCAAGACGGAATTGCAATGACAAATACTCCTTTCAAATGGAATTCAATGGAAGACCAATTCTATTTCAAAAAAGAAAGTAAATTATTCGACAAAATTTCTAAAAGATATGGCCTTACAAGAGAAGAATTAATTTCAGAATTTCAGAGAAGAACCAAACTATTGTATAAACTATATCAAATGAAAAAATTTGAATTTGAGGAAGTTCAAGAAATAGTAAATGAGTATTACAAAAGACCTGAAGAGATACTTAAGAGATTTGGAATACAATAAATTCTTAGCAAAAAGAAATATTTAATAATGCAAATTTGTTATCACTAGTATGCAGAAAGGGGAGATAAATTATTTGAAAAAATTAGTAGGCGCTTCTTATAAAAGTTTAGAGAAATTGAAAAAGGCTTTGGATGAAAAAAAGATAAATGACACTCAAAGCTCTAGGGATGAAATATTAAGTTTTCAAAACAAAATTGTGGAGGCTTTTAAATGATTGAAGAGGGAGAAAGCAGAGTAAGCAAGATTAAAACTCTGCTAGATGAACAAAATAAATCCGTCGAGGATTTACAAAGATACTCTGAAGAATTGTTGAAAGAAGGATATCTAAAAAATGAGAGAAGCATAATTCAAAAAAGAGTAGAAAGTTTGAAAGAAGAAATAATTGATTCTAAGAAAGCTATTGAAAAATTGCTTTTGGAAATTGGAAAGAAAAAAGAAGACATAGAAAAAGAGTTGTTGAAAAAACCAACTTCAATAAAAGAATCAGAAAACTATTATTTTCAAGAAGGAAATACTCTCAAAACCAAAGGAGGTAAAACTTACAGGCTTGGGGATTTAAAAGCAAAGAGGCTTGAAAAAGAAACCTTAAGAAGACTTAGAACCAAGAAGAAAGATAAAGAAGTTAGAAGATCAAAAAAGACAAAATATTCGGAAGTTTCTAGTAGAATATTTTCAAAACTTTCTAAAAAGCTCTTAGGAAAAGAATCTTTCAAGGAGCTTGAAAAAAATTTAATAAAAGCTAATCTAGATTACGCCCCTACAGGATACATCTCAATGATCCTGTTTACAACAATTCTTGCCGCAATAGTTGGAGGATTTATTTTCTTGTTTTTCTTATTTTTTGGAATAGAGGCTACAGTTCCGTTCATAAAGAGGTCGGTTGATTCAATAAGCATTAGATTCTTGAAAGTATTTTGGATATTGATTCTTGCCCCATTGGGAACGTTCATAATGATGTATTTATATCCTTCGATGGAGAAAAAATCAGCAGAAGCAAGAATAAACACTGAACTTCCTTTCGCTACAATCCACATGTCTGCAATTTCCGGATCGATGATCAATCCAATCAAAATATTTGAGATTATTGTTTCCACAAAGGAATATCCTTATTTAGAGAAAGAATTCAAAAAACTTCTTAATGAAATTAATGTTTATGGCTCAGATTTAGTTAGCGCATTAAAAAATAGCGCAAGAAACACTCCAAGTAAAAAGCTTTCTGAATTACTAAATGGTTTGGCCACAACAATTAATTCAGGAGGAGACTTGCCAAAATTCTTTGAAAAAAGATCTGAGAATTTAATGTTTGAATATAGAATAAATCGTGAAAAAGCAACTAAAGCTGCAGAAACTTTCATGGATATTTATATTAGTGTGGTTGTTGCCGCACCGATGATTTTAATGCTTTTATTAATGATGATGAAGATAAGTGGTCTTGGATTAGGATTGAGTGTTTCTGCTATAACTTTAATGATGATTTTAGGAGTCTGTGTAGTGAATATTATTTTCTTGACGTTCTTACACATGAAAAGGAGTGAATAATGGAATTAAAAAAGAATCAATTAATATTTGTGGGATTGGGAATAGCAATAATTGCAGTGGCGTATTTCACCCTTGGGCCTAGACTCTTTCCACTTGCCGCAGGATTTGGAGCTTTGATAGCTGCATCTCCATTTGTCCTTGGAATGATAAAAGACATAAGAATTGCAAGCGAAAAAGAGGAAATGTTCCTTGAATTTGCAAGAAATCTTGTAGAGAGTGTAAAAACTGGAACACCAATAAGTAAGAGTATAACTAATACAAAAGATAAAGATTATGGGGTTCTTTCAGCACATATTGGAAAACTTGCAAATCAAATAAATTTAGGAATTCCTTTAATAAATGCCTTAGAGATATTCGCAAAAGACGTCAGGAACAAATCAATCTCAAGAGCTTTGACCTTGATAGGACAAGCAGAAAGAGCAGGAGGGGAAATTGGAGAGATCCTTGAAGCTGTTGCTGAAGCGGTTAGCATGACAGACAAATTAAAAAAAGAAAGAAAAGCTTCAATTTCAACTTTAGTTGTTCAAGGTTATATAATTTTCTTAATATTCATATTAATCATTTTAGTTATGCAATTTCAAATAATCCCAATGGTTAGTGGAATTGCAGATAGTGGAACAGATTTGGGAGGCAGTTCAGCAGGGGGAGTTAGTGGATTTGGGATAGGTTTAACTGGAGGAGTAACTGGAGGGGAAGTTACACAAGACGAAATCTCCAACTCATTTTTATATTTAATATTGGTGCAGGGCTTCTTCACAGGATTAACAATAGGAAAGCTTTCAGAAGGAAGTCTTAAGGCAGGAGTTAAACATTCTTTTTCATTAATGTTTTTGTCTTTCCTTATATCTGCAGCAGCAAATGTTTTATTAGGATAAATTAATATGAAAAACAAAAAAGGGACCCATGTTGGAATAATTTTATCATTTGTTATATTCATCGGATTTTTAGTTTTTGCTGCATATTCCTTGAAAATTCCGACGAAAACGGAAGATATAAAGTTAAATTCTTTAGAGTCAATGAAAATAAATGTCTTAAATGAAGTTTCTCTTGAGACCTCTAGCATCTTTATAGAAGAACTTAGTTCTGCAAGTTGTGGAGTCTTTACAGAAGAAAATTATGGAATAGAACCTATGAACTTTAGTGTAAAAAATTCTGAAGGGCAATTTGTGGCATCATACAGAGAGTCCCTTTCAGGAAGAGTTTACTTTGAAAAGAACATTGAACCAGGGTTTTACAAAATAATCTACTCTTCAAGAAAATTAAATTACATGCAAGCTTCAGATGAATTAGATTCTTGCGAGGAAGTAAATGTTGAAACTGTCCTTACGAAAAAACAAGTTGTTGAAGAGAAAATTATAGAAATGATTCAGGAATACCAAAACGACTATGTTTCTTTGAAATCCAGACTGAATGTTGCCCCAGATAATGAATTTGGAGTGCAATTCTCATATTCAAATGGAACGACGATTGGGCAAAGCCCTGATGATAAAAGAACAGACATTTTTATAAAAAAATTTCAAGTAGTTTATTTGAATGAAAATGCTGAGAAAGAAACTGGAGACTTCACAATTTCAATTTGGTAAAATGATAAAGAACAAAAAAGGATGGATAAAAATACTGGAAGCTTTTATAGCAATACTTTTATTGATAGTTGTAATCTCCTCAATAGTAATAAGCAACAATTCAAATGACAACAGTTTAGAAAAACAAGTGCACGAAATAGAAAGTTCAATCCTAAAAGAAATTCAGGTTAATGAAACACTAAGATCGAAAGTTTTATCTCAATCAGAAATAGTGAAGAGCGGCGAAGAAAACTTCCCAGAGATATTACAAATGCACCTAAATAATTCTGCGCCCCCTAGTTTGAATTGCTCTGGAAAAATTTGTGGATTTTCGGATGATTGCACCCTCACAGAGGAGGAACTACCCCAAGTAAACAAAGATATTTACGTAAAATCTACTCTAATCAGCGCAGATCACGATATTTATTCGCCAAAAAATGTTGTGATATTTTGTTGGAGAAACTAATATGAAGAAATTTATTTTTCTTGAACATACTGCAGATATTAAGTTTCAAGCTTTTGGAAAAAGTTTAGAAAAAGCTTTTGAAAATTCGGCTTATGCGTTAAAAAAAACAATCTATTCAAAAAAAATTAAAAAAAAATTAATTAAAAAAGTCTCTATTAAAGGAAAAGACCAAGAAAGTTTATTATATAACTTTTTAGAGGAACTAATTTTTTTATTTGATTCAGAAAAATTTTTATTATCAAAAATAAAAGAATTGAAAATAGAGGAGAATAAATTAAAAGCTATCTTAGTTGGAGATCTAGCAGAAAACTATAATCTTGAGATGCATATAAAAGCCATAACTTATAATGAAATGTTTGTTAAAAAAGAAAAAAACAAATGGATTGTGCAAGTTGTTTTGGACATTTAGTTAATAATATAAATTAAAATGATTTAGATTTAGTGCATGAAAAAAGAAAGAGATTTTCGAGAAAAAACACCTCTCTACAGAAAAATAGGGAGAAGAGAATTTTTAAAGTATTCTGGAAAAATTGCAGGAGGGATAGCTGTAGGAGGTTTGATTGGATATGGAGTTGGAAAACCTTATCAAATGGGAAAAGAATTTTACAATGAAGAGGTTGCCCCTTTAAAAGATAAAACAGAAAAAGCATTAGAGAGTTATGAAGAAAAAACAGGAAAAGCCAAAAAGTGGTATCATAATACTAAAGAGGATCTGAAAAAACTATTCAAAGGAAAAGATTCTCAAAAGAAAGAATCTAAAAAAGAACCAAAAGAAAACCCTAACGGTCTTGAGAAAAAAGTTTCAAGAAAAGGGTTTTTTCAAACCTTTGGAAAATTATTCCATAATTATCCTGTAACTACTGGAACTACCACTGGTGCAACAATTGGGGGAGCGACAGGAGCTTTGAAAGGAAATAAAGATTATAGAAGGGCAAAAAAAATAAGAGGCATGGGAGATACAATAAAAGGACAGGGAAGAAAAATAATGGAACAAGAAGAAAGAATAAGATATTTAGAAGAAGAAATGTTAAAATTACAAAATTATGGTAATTTGACCAAAGATCAAAAGAAAGAGTTAGAAGATAATTCAAAAGAGTTAGGTAAACTAGAGAAGAATATTTCAGATGAAGAGGGGAGAGGAGGAAGTGTTTCATTAATAGTTCTGGGATTTTTAGGAATTTTGTTCGCAGGAATAGCTTCAGCAATTAGAATAACTGGAAATAGTGTAATAAAAGAAAATTTCTTAAAGACCCCTTTGATTTCTGTAGTTATATTCCTTGTCTCACTTTTGATAGTTTTTATTGGAATAAAAATTAGAAAATGAAATCAAAAAATATTAAAGAAATAAAAAAAGAAGGAAAAATGAAAGTACCTGGGATCATTTATGCTTCTGAGAAACTTTTGAAAAGCATTGAAAATGATAAGACAACCAATCAAATAAAAAATGTGGCAGAGCTGCCAGGAATTTTAAAAGCCTCTATGGCAATGCCAGATGCACACAGAGGATATGGTTTTTGCATAGGAGGAGTTGCTGCTTTTGATTTGAAAGAGGGGGTAATTTCACCTGGGGGAGTTGGATATGATATAAATTGTGGGGTGAGATTATTAAAAACAAATTTAACTTTAAAAGATCTTAAGGGAAAAGAAAAAAAACTCTCTGAAAAACTGTATGAAAAAATTCCTTCTGGAGTTGGAAGAGGAAGCCCATTTCAATTAACCTATAGAGAATTGGATGAAGTTTTAGAAAAAGGCGTAGAATATTTAATTGAAAAGGGTTATGCAAAAAAAGAAGATTTGAAGCATATTGAAGAAGGTGGAAGATTAAAAAAATCTGATAGTTCAAAAGTCTCTGAAAGAGCAAAAAAAAGAGGTATTGGGCAATTAGGAACTCTTGGTTCAGGAAACCACTTCTTAGATGTCCAAATAGTTGAAGAAATATTTGATAAGAAAATCGCTAAAAAATGGGACTTGAAAAAAGACCAACTTGTTGTGATGGTTCATTGTGGTTCTAGGGGGCTAGGCCATCAAGTTGCTTCAGACTACATAAAATTGATGGAAGAAGAGTATGGAATAGAAAATTTGCCTGATAGAGAGTTAATTAATGCTCCAATAAAAAGTAAACTTGGAAAGGATTACCTACTTGCAATGAACTCTGCGGCAAATTTTGCCTTTGCTAATAGACAAATAGTTACACATTGGACAAGAGAGGTTTTTGAAGAGATTTTTCCAAAATCAAAAGTAGAAATCATATATGATGTTTGCCACAACATAGCAAAAATTGAAGAATACAAAATCAATGGAAAAAAAAGAAAAGTTTGTGTGCATCGAAAAGGCGCAACTAGAAGTTTTGAAAACCAACCAGTTTTAATTCCAGGGAGCATGGGCACTTCGAGTTATATTTTAGTTGGAACAAAAAAAGCAGAGAAAGAAACCTTTGGCTCAACAGCTCATGGTGCAGGAAGAGTAATGGGAAGGAAAAATGCCAAAGAAAATTTAAGTTTAAAAAGTTTGGAAAAAGATTTGAAGAACAAAAAAATAATAATAAAAGCAGGAAGTAAAAAAACAATGTTGGAAGAATCTCCAGAAGTTTACAAAGATATTGAAGAAGTAATAAAAGTTGTTGAAGGGTTAGGAATATCCAAAAGAGTTGCTAAATTAAAACCTGCAATAGTAATAATTGGGTAGTTTTATAAAATTAAAAGAGGTATTAATTATATGAAAAAAGAGGCTATTTTGTTATTTCTATTAATTGCTTTAATATTTGGAACTAATTTAATTGACGGGGCAGCAGCTCCAACAAATTGTGGGGATGGAATAATCCAATTTGATGAGGGAGAAGTTTGTGATGGGGGGGGATTTGAAGATCCTTACTGCAATAGTGAATGCGGGTGTAATAATCCTGATTTTGAAGTGGCTTTTGTAGAGGATAAATGGGAAACAGGATGTGGATACATTTTCAACCCCCCAAATGGAGGATATGTTTCTACAAGAGATGTTTTTGATATTCCTGTATCGGGAACAGGTGAAATTTATTTAACAATCGAAAGAAGTGGAGACACTCAACTTTGTGAAAATTTCTATTTAGAATATCCTTTTGGAGAAAATTCAAAAATTTACTTTTATGATCCTCCTGGAGAAAACTTTACTTTTGAAAGTAATGGGACATTTAATTTTCTCGCTGGAGATGATCAACCCTTAAACATAGTCTCTTTTGGCTGCACTTGTGGAGGAGTTAGCAGCGTTCATGTAAGAAACGTTTGCATTTGGATGCCGGAAGAAGAGACATTTGATTCTTGCGAAGAGGTAAAAAGCGAAAGCATTTGCAATTCGCAAATCGATACTTCTGCTGCAAAATATAGCGTAAATCAGAGAATTAGAACCATACTTGGAAATGAAGAATATGAGAGTACTTATCCCGCAGGGTTTTGTGAATCTCAGATAACCAATGGCGAATGTACTTTAGATCCAACTTCTTGTTCTTGTGAGTGGGATTCTTATACGGAAAGTTGTGAACCAAAATATGAATTAATTTCTTCTGAAGAAAATTGTGCAGATTTTGAGGGAGAGTGTTTGTACAGTTCTTTAGAAGTTATTAATGAATGTGAGGATAGAGGTTTTTTAACCTATATATGGGGAAGAACTTGGACAGGATTAGTGGAAAACACTCCTGCAGAATGTGTGCCCGTAAGCGGAGTAATTCTTTGTGAAACACTTATAAAATTTCCTTTATTTGGAAAGATCAACTTTCTCCCATCGGTTTTAATTCTTGCGATAGTTTATTTTTTAGTTTATAGAAAAAGAAAACTTAAAGCATCCTCTTAGTCATTTTTATTCCTATAAGACTCAATAATCCAAATAGAACAATAAATCCTAAAAGAAAATAGATTTCAGTCAGAAATGAAACATAACTCAAATTAAATAACATAACTTTTTTTAGCGCCCCATCAACAAGAACTAAAGGATTGAAAATTGCAAATTTTTGAAAGCTAGAAGAGATTGTTTCGACAGGGAGGATTGTATTTGAGAAGAACATTAATAGTGCTGATATGATTACTCCTGAAAAGATTGTTGTCTCTTCTGATCTAAAAAGATAGCCAATAAAAGTTCCTATCAAAACAAAAGTTGTTAAAGCCAATAACAAGATAACAACGGTTTCTGCAAAAACATTAAGTAAAGAAATTTTTAAGATTAATTCCAATCCTGCAAAAACGATTGCAAATTGAAGTATTAGAATAATCAAACAAGTAAAATAGTTTCCCAAGAAGAATGTGAAATCTTTTGTGGGAGTTACAAAATTTCTGAAGTATGCTCTAGTTTTTCTTTCTTTTAAAACAAAAGTAGAAGATAACAAAACTCCTCCAAATAAAGCAAGCAAAGCTAAAATAGTTGGGATCAGATAACTTCTGTTATTAGTGCTATAATTTACGGACTCAATTCTTGTTTTCAAAGGAGAAACAATTTTTTCTGCATCCAAAACTTTTGCTGAATCTAATGAGATTATTAGGGAATCTAAATTATTAGAAACTTCCAATAAAGAGGAACTTATCTCTTCACTGTAAGAATCAATTTTATCTATGTTTCCAGAAAGTTCATAAGTTGAATTTCTAATAATTTGCAAATCTGATATAGAATCAGAAATTTTTGCTTTTAATTCAGAACTATTAGCAAGATCTTTGGCATCTTCCAGAGAACTTATTGCTGAATCAATATCACTCAAAGAGATTCCTGAACCAGATAAAGATTTTATTTCGTCTGATTTAGATTTTGAACTTTCAATCAAAGAATTTTGCTCTGGAAGAGATTCCTTTGCTTCTGATAAAACTAAAACAATGCTTTCCGCTAAACCGACTCCAAGAGAAGAACCTTTTTCAGAAATTTTTCCTTCTATTTCATTTATTAATTTATATGCAAGATTAATTCTTGAATTATCTACATAAAAGGTGATCTCTTCCAAACTACCCGTTTCAGAAAGATCTGTCGGAAACAAGATACAAATCTGAGTTTTACTTAACTTTACTGAATCTAAACATTCTTCTTTTGAAGTGTACTTATTTATGGCAAAATTTTGGTTTGAAAATCCTGCTAATACTTCTTCAGTCAAATCTGAATAAGAACCAGAATGAGTTCCTATAATTATTCCGGAAACTCCAGACGAATTAAAAGCATATCCTGCTAGAAGGATTATCAAAAAGGGCGCCAAAATTATTGCAATTGTTGAAAACTTAGATCTCCAAAGGATTTTAAAATTCTTTTTTATTATTGCAGATAAAGCTCTAATCCCCATCTTTGCCCTCCTTATCTAACTTGTCTAAAATTCCGTATAATTTTGAAGAATCCACAACCAAACTTTTTTTCATAGAGGATTTCTTTTTTGATTTTTCAACCTTTGACTTCTTTTCTGAGGATTCTTGATAGGTTTTCCTTCCTTTTTTTGAGAAGATTTTCTTAAAAACATCATCCAAACTGGAAGATTTGTACTTTTGTTTTATTTTTTTGGGAGACCCTTCTTCCACAATTTTTTCGTTGTACAATATAGCAATTCTGTCACACAAATCTTCAGCTTCAGAGAGTAATTGAGTTGTTAATATGACTGTTGTTCCATGAGAATTTATTTTCTTAATTAAATTTGTAATTTGCTCCCTTAATAAAGGATCAAGATCTGCGGTAGGTTCGTCTAGAATTAAAACTGCAGGATTGTGAATTAAAGAGCACCCAATATCCAATCTTTTTTTCATTCCTATAGATAAATCTCCTGCAAGAGTGTTTTCTGCTTTTGTCAGATCCATTAATCCAATTATTTCTTCAACCCTTTTTCTTAAAATTTTTCTCTTCACATGAAATAATCTTCCGAAATGAAAAAGATTTTCTTTAACACTTAATTTTTCATAAAATGAACCATCTTCAACAGAAAGACCAAAAATTTTTGATAGAGCAAACCTGCCTTTTTTTATATTTCTTCTTAAATAAAAAATATTTCCTCTGTTTGGTTTGTAAAATGAAACAATCATTTTTAGAATTGTAGATTTTCCTTCACCAGAGGCGCCTATAATTCCGGTTATTTTTCCTTCTGGAATTGTTAAATCAATATTATCTAGAACAACATTCTTCCCAAACTTTTTTGACACCCCTTTAAACTGGATTAACTCTGTATCCATGAAGAGATTAAATCAAAAGAGGTTTTAAAATTATTGCTTGATAATCTTTTGAGTAGAGATAGGTTGATTATCTGCGGATATTTCTAAGAAGTACATTCCATCAGCAAAATTTGATATATCGAACTCCATTATATTCTTTCCAATAAATTGCTCTTCTCCAAATTGATCTACTAATCTTCCATTCATATCATAAATTTCTGCAGTCATTCTCTTATTATTATGAAGCTCATAATTAACATTGAATTTCCCTTTTGTGGGCATAGGATATGGCTTTGAAACAAGATCTTCCAAAGTTTTATTTCCTATTTTATCCATTAAATCAACATTAATATATTGAGTTGAGTCTCTCTGATTTCCGCATACATCTGTTGCAGTCCAATGTCTAGCCCAATTTTTGAAAGGATCATCACCAGACAACAATTCATCTTCATAAGTAATTTCTATTGGAAGTCCTGAATTATCTGTTGCTTCGGGATAACCAAGATTATCTGGACTCATAGAATCATTTTTTGTTATTAGAGTATCCGAAGGAAAATAAGTAAATTCTGGAGCTGTGAAATCATGAACGTTTATGTATTGAATGTGTGTAGCTGAAGGAGTGTTAGATGAATTATAAGCTCCTGCTTCGTAATTCCATAAATGCTCTTCTTCAAATGTGACATCTGAGCAACTCCCATTTGAAGTTTGATTTGAATTAGTTAAATGATTTATTTTTGTTCCAGCATAATACAAACTATCCGGATATCCTGGATCAATAACCATTCCTTGTGAAAATTCTAAATCTTGATCTTCAGGGTTTTTTATTTGCTCGAAAGGATTCCAAGATAATACTAAATCTGGATTTTGGAAAGAAATTGAGGGGCTACCACTAGAGAGATCATATTTAACCATCGAACGCGCATAATAATCCCATTTTTGCAAGGCATTACTAAAACAATAACCATGCCAACTTTCATTAGCAAATTCATCTTCGTCCATAGAATAGTCTCCCGGAACTACTACATTCCCCGTCTGAGGTTCTGAATAAATACGGTTAGTAAATTCAAGAGAATTTTGATTTTCGGGGGAACCTAAATAAGCCATTACAATTTCGTGAGGAACTCCAGCAGTGGTAACTGTTGCAACTCTTCTTAAAGGAATTCTAAAAATTCCGTTATGGGATAGATCATATTGCAAATTAGTTCCATTGTTTTCTGCATAAGGAGAGTTTTCTATATCGTAAATCCCATTGCAATAAATAAAATCTTGAGTTCCATAATTATAGCAATCCCAACCAGATGAAATCGCATTTACATCTTTTGTAGGAGTATTTTGACGATAAAAATCATAATAAGTTATTTTTTCTGCCAAAGGAGCTAGTTCAAATACATTTATTTGATTTCTAAATCCATCAACATATTCTTGAATAATTTGTTTATCTGCTGCATCAACATCACCGTCTAAATCAGTGTCCCCTCTATAATTTCCATCATTAAATGGATCTATCGAGGTTATAGATGAATTCACATCTTCTTGATTTATCACGCCATCCCCATTTATATCTCCAGAACCATAGAAATCAGTTGTGTAGGAGTAAGTTGAATCATAAGCAGGAACATACATATTCAAACCATATCTTGGATCTTGAGAGTAATCTTGTATACTTTTAAGGTTGTCTTCTAGAGTATTCTTAGTTTTTGAAGATACAATTGTATCTCCTTTTTCATTAATATGAAAATATTTTCCATCTTTTTCAAAGTCCTTAGAAAAATCTTCTTTTTTTGTTTCGTAAGTTCCTTCTGGTAGCTTTTCAAAACTATTTTTATTGTCTAAGTTGTAGGTCATCTCTGTAAAAGATTTAGTATTTTGAAGGTACCTTGTTCCACTAACAAAAGAGGGATATACTACACTTCCAAGAGCAACCATCCCCAACAATGAGTTCTTCAAAGTCTTGAATAATTTATTAACCATTTTTAATAATGTAACTAGTCAGTAGTAATTTATAAAGCTTTTGGATTATTAAAAAGTTAAAACAATCTCATAAATAGTGTAATTTAATAAAAGAAATATTTATAAAAAAGAATTGCTAACCTATTTAATGAATAGTAAAAGAGGGTTTGTTTTTTTATTAGCTTTAGTTTTCACAATTTTAGTTGTTTCTGGAGTTTTAGCAGAATGTACATTTACCGAGATAGAGCATTTTAATCAAGGGTCTAGTGATGTTAAAATCTTTCAGTACGGGAGTAACATTTACACTTTGAATCAATTTTCTTCCTCTTCTGATTTAAGAGCGTTCTCCTGGGATGGTTCAACTGCAGTAGCAAATGGAGTCTTTGGATTTATTGGGGCGGGTTCTGGAATATTCAAACAAGGAAATTATCTATTTGTCACAACTTCTTCAACAAATCAAGAATTAATGGCTTTTGAATTTGGAACATCTCTTTCTTCACAATCCCCTTTTTCCAAAAGTTTATCTTTTACACCAAAGGCAATATGGGGAGATGGAGAATTTATATATGTCTTAGGTCCAAATGGAATTTATGCTTACACTTTCGAAGGAGAAGAATTTACATTAGTGAATAGTAAAAGTCTTGAAAATACAAGAGATATGTGGGGGAAAGGCAATTATATTTATGTTGCACAAGGTGAAGATGGGATAACTGCTCTTAATTTCGATGGAGTGAGTTTTCAAGAAATAGCAAACAAAGCAATTTCTCAAAGTGGAATTGAATCTGCAGAAAAGATATGGGTAGACCCTTTAACTGGAAAAATATATTCCTTTATAGAGTTTGATGGGCTAAGAGTATATGCTTTTGATGGTACAACTTTTGATAATGTTGGGTTCTTACCAGAATCAGTTTATAGCATTCAAGATATTTGGTCTAATGGAGACAATGTATTTTTGGCATATGGAGATCAAGGAACAAAAGCATACGTTTTTGATGGAACAAGTTTCCTTACTGGAGGAACACAATTAGAATCTCTTTCTGGAACGAGTTCTAGAGGAGTGTGGGGGCAATCAATAACTGGAGAACCTACTTTAATTTACGTTGCAAATTATAATGCTGGATCATATGTTTATACTTATCAGTGTAGTACTTCACCTGGCTCTGGAGGAGGATTAGAAAATTCAAATGGAGTTTGGAGAAATTTTGAAAACACTCTTTCAATAACCTCAGAGACTTTTAATTTAAGTGATATTCCCGACCCAGAATTGGGTTACACAGTGGATAATTCTAATACTGTAAAGATTTTTATTTCTGGAACAGACCTAAATGAAGGGGATGACGTTCAGATTCAAGTGGTAAAACAAAATGCAGCAGGAACTTGGCCAACTTATATAACTACTCTTTATGGAATTGCAAATTCAAATGGACAAGTAATTGTTGATTGGACTGTTTTCAAGACACAATTAAACGATTTAGAACTTGAAAATGGTGGGACAAAAAACCTTTACTTTAAAGTTTTCGCAAATGGGGAATCAAAAGTATTTTCGAATAGAATACTTTCTTTAACAATTCTTGATGATTTAAACACCCCGCCATCTCCTACAGGAAATGCTGCTTGGATGAACTATGCGTTTACAAGCTTAATAAGTTCAATAAGCTTAAATATTGCTAATCTTATCGGAGGAGAAATTCCCGTTAGTTCAAAAAATAGCGTAGGATTGATTTATGAAAATAATAGCTTATCTCAGGGAACAGGAGTTACTTTCAAAATATATAACAACGAAAATTCCCAATTAATCAGAACAATTCAAGGACCAACTATCAATTCAAACCATCAAGCAAAAACTACTTGGACTCTTAATGAAGATGATTTAAATGCTGCTCTTGGAGCAGGATTCTCTGGTGGAGATTCATTCAATGCATATTTCTCTGTTGAAACCTCTTTCCAAGGAAATATTCTTGGAACATTTACAACTAAAATTTTGAATATAAATCTCTTCGCTATTGAAGATTTACTTGGATATTGGTGGGATTACAATAACCAACCGATATTGGGCCAGATTACATTTTATGAAGGAAATCTTGGAGGAGTTGCAAATTCTGGGAATACTGTTAAAGTGCACGCAGAAAGCAATATCCCAAGTAGTTCAGCAGTTTATGTAGATGTTTGGGAAGAAGATTTGCTTTCAGCGGATGATGAAATAAGAACTTCAAATACTCCAAGCGGACCATTAACTGGAACTGTTCAAAATGGAGAGATAACTTTCCCTTGGACTGTAAGCCTTCAAGATATTGCATTAACAAGTGATGATAATAATGGAGAGTACAAATTTTACTTTAAAGTACATGTTGATGATGAGATTAAGGATTTCTCAAATGTAATCTTAAATTTGAAAGTTGTGAACTTAGACCAACCTTATGCATATTGGGCAGAACCAGTAGACGAGATCCAAATAAATTCGTGGGTATTTCCTACTGAGGGAGAAAACATCTTAGCAATAGTAGAAAACTCTGGATTGCCTGAAGGAGCACAAGACATAACTATTTATGATTCTGATTCAGTAAGTGGGGAAAGCGGAGCAGATGATCCAATCAAGACTTTAACAGGATACGTCGATGAAAATGAGAAACTTACTGTTCTTTGGACAATGGAAAATGCTGATTTCATCGCAGCACAAGAAGAAGAAGGCGATGAGTATTATGAATTCTATTTCACAGTTGATGGTGTAAATACTGAGGAACCAATCTTGAATACTTCTTATTCTCAAGCAATAATTTTAGACTGTGAGAACGACATTTTAACTTGCCAAGATTATTTAGAAATGCAACTTTGTCAAGAAGATCCTTGTGGAGTTAATGTTTCTTCCTCTCCCAACTGTGACGATGAAAATATAACTTGTTTGTGTGAGTGGGATGAAAATGCAGAACCTAGTTGTTCTGGTGCTCAAGTGTTCATAAATCCTTCAGGAGTAGACCCTTCATTAATAGGAACTTGTTCATTCTCACAAAATATAATAGAAAATTCATGTGAAACCCAAGGACAAATGCACATTGAATGGTTAGCAAATTGGAGATGGAATGCAGATTATAACACATTCTCAAGTAATGGGGAGTGTACTAGTGAATGGATTAGCAGAGGAATTGAAGGGAATTATGCAAATACTTGGTGCATTGAAGATCCAGAGACAGAAGGAATTTGGCACTTTGATCCTCCAGAAGCACCCGGAGAATTATCCTGGTCATCATACTGTTCACCAGGAGATGATTGGATTGCATGCCCTGCACAAATACAACTTCCATTCGGGAATTGGGTAAATTGGATTGCTGCATTAATAGTGATTCTAATGGTTTACTATTTGATCTCAACTACAAGAACAAAAAAGAAAAAATAAATTTATTTTCAATTCTAAAAATATTTATAAACACTTTTTTCCTTTGAGAGTGATGAATAGGAAAGAGGTTTTAGCAATCGTTTTAATTCTAACAAGTGTAATATTAGTATCTGCAAGTTTTGAGAAGGGAGACCCTTCAAATGATGTTTTAACTACTTACATAAAAGATTCATTCCTAAGTGGATGGATTAATATTAGTTTTAATGACACATCTCTAGATTCAAAATTCACGGACACCTTTGGAAATGAGGTAAAATTAGAAGAACTTCTTGGTACAAATGAAAATTCTCAGTTAAATTATGAATGTACAATTCAAGATTGTTCTAGTACATATTCTGCATCTTCTCCTTCAGAAGGAATTTCCTATAACATGCAGAGCAATTCTACTGATTTTTTCGGACTCAAGTTCACTGGCCAAATAGAAACAATAGATTCTATTTCATTTACCTTCAATAGTAATGCTGCAGCATCTTGTGATAATCAAATAAAATTAGATATTCTAAATGATGGGGAAATTGATGCTTGGAACAACAAATCATCAACCACTCTTTGTGAAGCAATAAATCAAGGATGTTACGAAGGATCTGAAAGCGGAGGAGGACTTCCTCCCGGAGGAACTGCAATAGCAGCAATATATGATCCAGAAGAAATTTTAATAGGAACTACTCCATTATGTCAAAAGATTAATTTTACCGAAAGCAATGGTTTCAAAATTGGAGCTTGGATAAGAGAAAAAACTGCAGGAACTAGTCAAGTAATGATGAGCCTTTACTCTTTAGGAGGAAATAAAATAAGTGAATGTAATCTTTCCAAAGCAACAATGGGTTCAGTAGGAGTTCATGTTTCTTGTGATGCAAATTATAGTATTCAAGAACCCACTGAAAACTATGTTTGCGTTAAAACCAGTGAAGGAACTGGAGAATATAAAACTCAAGGGTATGCTCCAAATGAAGGAGCTTGTGGATTTTTTGGATATCCTCCAGGAGAAGAAACAAGTGCTTATGATATATTTGTACAAAATAAAAAATTCAATAGTCCTGGAACAATAAGTGTTTCAAATAATTTGCAGAATGGAAAAAATTTTGCTTCAATTGTTCAAGAGTACATAACAGAAAACTATGGGAGTTTGGATTGTTCTGATGGATGTGTGGTTCCAATAAAAATAATCTCTTCTTTAGCCCAAACGGTTAATTTAAATAATTTAGTTATATATTATAGCAAAACAGGTCTTCCAGGATTAGAAGAAAATGACTTCTATGAAGTAGAGGAAATTTCCTCCGGAATAAATGCAAATTTTCAAAAACTTTACTTAGATGGAAAGTTTAGTTTAAACCAACTTGGAGAAAAGAATTATGTTTTATCTCTTGAGGGAACCGAGATATTCAACAAAGGGCTAATAATAAAAGACATTTCAATGAGCTTGAATCCCCAAAATGTAGTTGCAGAAGTTCCAACAGAATTCAAAGTTGAATTTAGCCCTGAACAAAATGTTGAAAGTTATTACTGGGATTTTGGAGATGGAAATTATGAAACAACAAATAATTCTTTCGTTAATCACAAATATTCTCAAATAAACAATTACACCATGAAAATAACTGCACAAACTGAGGATAATGAAAGTTTATTCAAAAGCTTTGAAATAGTGGTTGAATCTCCTGAGAAAATTATCAATTCAACAATTATAGATTTAAGAAAAGAAATAGGACAACTTGAAACAAAGATTGAAGAAAAATTTCCGACAGACAGTTTCTCTGTTTCCGCAATAAAGAGCACACTTAAATTAGATTACATAAAGAACAGACTAGATGAATTAGAAGGCGATGCAATGAACGCAACCAGCGACGAGGAATTCATAAACATAGCAGAAGAACTTTATTCATTTGAAATTCCAGATTCAATAAGTAATGTAGAAGTTCCTGCATTGATTTATGTGATGGAGAGGGATTTAATTGATTTAAACACAATTTCGGAGATAACTGGGGAAAGTTATAACCCTGATTTAGAAGAAGCTTATCTAGATGCGCTTGTTTATTGGGGAAGTGTTGAGGCTGGGATAAAAATAAAAACAAATCAAATTATTCTTTACAAAGACGAAATTCAACAGAAGAACATTGGGGTTTTTGAAGTTACCTTTGATAATTTTGAAAATGACTTATATTTTGTTAGCCCAGAATTAGAGGATTTATTCTTTGAAGAAAACGCTTCTACGATTGGACAGTACACATACCTTCCAATAACCTCAAACAATTTCAAATTTTCTACAAGTGAGATTTTATCACAGAGTGAGCTTCCAGTTATTATCTTCCCAGAATTGTCCAAGTTGGGAGTTATTGATGATAATTATGAACCTCCAGTTAGCTCAGAAAAAAAGAGCCCTTTAAAATGGATTTTATTGGCATTAGTTTTAGTTATTGCAGGAGTAGTTTATTTTGTTTTATACAGATGGTATAAAAACAAATATGAAAGCAAATTATTCCCTGACAAAAATAATTTATACAACTTAGGACACTACATACATAATGAAAAAAGAAAAGGAACTCCAAATTCAAAAATACGAGATAATTTAAGAAAAGCAAAATGGTCTGGAGAGCAAATCACATATGCTATGAAGAAATACTATGGAAAAAATACTGGAATGTTTTCTTTTTCGGGCAAAAAAGACGAAAAAGTTAATAAATGATAAAAACAAACTAATTGAATAAGATGGCAATTAAAGGATTCAAAAATTTTTTTAGAAAGATTTTCTCTAATATATTCAAGAATAAAAAAGAAGTCAAGCTAGGATTCTATGGACCTCCTAACGCTGGAAAGACTAGTCTTGCAAATAGGATCTGTAAGGATTTCACTGGAGAAGAGATTGGGAGTGTAAGCAAAGTTCCTCATGAAACAAGAAATGTTCAATTTAAAGAAAAGGTAGAAATAAGTTATAAAGGAAAAAAGATGACTTTCAAAATTGTTGACACTCCCGGAATTGCAACAAAAATTGATTATGAAGAATTCTTAAAATACAAAGTAAATAAAAAGGATGCGAAAAAAAGAGCAAAGGAAGCAACACAAGGTATTGTTGAGAGTATAAAATGGTTAGACGACATGGATGTTGTAGTGGTAGTATTAGATTCTACAGAAAATCCATACAATCAAGTAAATATAACCATAATAGGAAACTTAGTCGCAAGAAAAATACCTGTATTGATTGTCGCAAATAAAAAAGATTTACGAACTTCAAATTTAAAGAAAATAGAGGCTGCTTTCCCAGAGTACGAAGTTGTTGGAATAAGTGCAAAATATGGGAAAAATTTGGAAGATTTTTATGAATCTTTATTTAAGCTTTCCAAAAAATTATAAAAATGAAGGTAAAAAGAGGTATGAAAAAAATAAAAGGATTCTCACTCCAGTTCTTGCCTTATTCGGAGATAAAAGGGTTAAATGGAGATGAAAGAATAAGAAAAATATTGAACATAGTTCTAGGGAATAATATTCTAATTCTTCAAGGTAAATTAAAGACAGATGAAGAAACAAGATTAATAGGCGATACTATGGCCATGATTGGACATGTTAAAGGCTTCAAAGGAATTGAACTTGCAGTAATTTCTGAAAATGGAAACAAAGGGATGTTTGGAAAAATGAAGCAAGGGATTGTAAGAAGTTTAAGTGGAGGAGATCTCGGTGCAATCACAATAATTGGTCCTGCTAGCATAGTTAAGGAAATCAAAAGAAATCCTAAAAAAATAGAACTCCTACTCAGTAGATAAGACTTATAAATCCAAAAAACGTAGTTTTAATATGAAAAAAAGAGGGTTGTCCACAGTTGTTTCAACATTAATAATAATTCTTTTAGTATTAGTTTCTGTAGGTATTATATGGGGAGTTGTAAGCAATTTACTTAATACCCAGAAAGAAAAAATTTCTTTTGATAAATTTTCAATACAATTAGAGATAAAAAAAGTTCAAATTGATTCAGATACAAATACTACTGCTGTGACAGTGAAAAGAAATCAAGGAGAAGGAGAGATATCTGGAATGAAATTAATCTTCAGTGACGGAGAAAATTCAGAGACTACAGATGTAAGCCCTCTTGGAGAGCTAGAACAAATGACTTACATTATTACATTAGAGAATATTGACGTAGATAATTTGAAAAAAGTTTCAATCGCACCTTTCGTCGAAAATATTGAGGGGGAACAGATACTTGGAGAACCAGCTTTGGAATTCAAGGTTAATCCTAATAATCAAGCTAATTTGGGAACTGAAGCAGATTGTGGAAATGGAATTATCGAATCAGGAGAAGAATGTGATGATGGAGATTCTAATGGAAATTTATGTTCTCCTCAGTACGGAAGTAGTTGTGATTATTGTTCTAATTCCTGTACAATTGAAACAATCCAGGGAGACTATTGTGGAGATGGAATAGTAAATGGAAATGAACAATGTGATGGATCTGCAGGAGGAATCACTTGCCAAGAACTAGGAGGGCCTGGATGTGAAGGGGGACCCGTATTTTGCACTGGATGCGAGATTAGTACTCAATACTGTGAAGGATTTTGCATATATACTGAATCTTAATTTCAATTAATTTTAAATAGTTCTTAAACTAATCCTAAATATGCCACACCAATGCGTTAGATGTTCTAAGATAATTCCGCAAGGAAGTAGGGAAATTTTAGAAGGTTGCTCCAATTGTAAGAGCCATTTCTTTTTCTATATTAGAGAAGAACAGCTTGAAAAACTAAAGGAAAATCCTATGCAAGATGTTCCAGAGAATGAAAAGAAAAAAATAGAAAAAGACATAAGAGATATAGCAGGAATTGAGGAAGAGAACATGCCTGTAATACTTGATTTTGAGTCTATAAGAGTCACTGGGCCCGGAAAATTCGAAATTGATGTCGTTAACCTATTTAATGAAAAAAGACCCCTTATTTACAAACTAGAAGAAGGAAAATACATAATTGATTTGGCAACAACTCTTGGAAGATACACTAAACATCTCAAAGAGGAAAAGGAAGATGAAAAAGCTGAATGAAGTTCTGAATAGGGTTCTTGATAAGATTACTCCTGAAAAAAATGAAGTAAAAATTGTTGAGAAAGAAGTTAAGAATTTTATTGAAAAATTTAAGAAAGATATTAAGAAAAACAAGATAAAAGCAGACATATTCACGGGGGGAAGTTTTGCGAAAGGAACTGCAATAAGAAAGAAATTACATGATGTGGATTTATTTGTAAGATTTTCTAAGGAATATCCAAATGAAAAACTATCTTCTCTTCTTAAGAGATTATTAAAAAATAAAAAGAATGTTAAGTTAATTCATGGATCTAGAGATTATTATAGAGTTTTTTTTGGAGAAAGCTTTTTTATAGAGTTGATTCCGGTTTATAGAATAACTAGGCCAAAAGACGCAGAGAATATAACTGACCTTTCTTATTCACACGTGAATTATGTAAAGAAGAAAACCAAAGACAAAAAATTACTTAATGAAATAAAGCTTGCTAAAGCGTTTTGCCAAGCACAAAGAGTTTATGGCGCGGAATCTTACATAAAGGGATTTTCTGGATACTCAATTGAATTATTAATTATCCATTATGGAAGTTTTGTCAAACTTTTGAGAGCAATTGCAAACTCTAAAGATGAAAAAATTGTAATTGACCAAGAGAGATTATACAAAAATAAAAAAGAAGTCTTGATGGATTTAAATGGTTCTAAACTTGATTCGCCAATAGTTCTTATTGATCCAACGCATAAAGCGCGTAATGCTCTAGCCGCACTTTCGGAAGAAAGTTTTAATAAATTTAAAAATGCAGCAAAGAAATTCTTAAAATCACCGTCGATAAAAGATTTTTTTCCCGACAAATTAAATTTGGGTAAACTAAAAGAAGATGCTTTAAAAAATAAAAATGAATTCATAGAGATAAATCTTAAAACAAATAAACAAGAAGGCGATATTGCGGGCTCAAAATTAAAGAAATTTTACAATCATTTAAGCAAAGAAATTTCAAAATATTTTGAGATTAAAAGAAAAGGTTTTTCCTATGGAGGCAAAAAACAGGCCAATTGTTTTTTTGTTGTGAAAAAAAGAAAAGAGATTGTAATTGGAGGACCTTTAACCAAAGACAAAAAGAACATTGCAAAGTTCAGAAAGAAACACAAAAATACTTTCGCCAAAAAAGGCAGAATTTATTCTAGAGTGAAAGTTAATTTTAGTTTGGATAATTTTCTGAAAGGTTGGATCTCAAAGAATAAAGTTAAGTTGAGAGAGATGGATGTTTTGGGTGTTGAGTTTTAATCTATTTTTTTTATCTCAAGCTTATCAATCAATGATTTTGGAAGAATTTTATTACATTTATCTACAGCCAAATTAAATTCAATTTTATATTCTTCAGAAGATTTGCTTTTCTTTATTGCAAAAATTCCCAATTTATCTTGAGTTTCATACGACATTTTTGCACTCTCCCAAGAGATATAAGCTTTTATAGCATCTATTTTTCCTTGGTCAAGTTCCTTTTGAGTATATTTTTTCTCTTCCATTTTACAACGCCTTCTCGAACAAAGAAGCAAAAGCCTCTGAGAAGAAAGGTGAATTCAACCAGATCGCATTGTCCTCTTTTGAACCTGTTTTAGATAAATAGAAAAGAATTTCCTTTCTATCAATTATGAAAAATTTTGCATCAAGATTTACGGGAGTTACTTTTGTCTTAAGCTTGGATGAAACCTGATCAACCAGAGTTTTGTCTCCTGAAAGAGCTATTTTTATCTTAACATTTGAATTCTTCAATATTTCAAGAGTTTGAATAAATATTCCCATCTTTGCTTTAACTTCTTCGGCATTTGTGCAAATTATGACTTCTTTAGTTGCATTTTCCAAGATTTCTCTTAAATAATTTGTAATATTTGATCTTCCTTTAAGAGCTGCAGAAACATCTTCTCTTTTTACTGGGTTGATCCCAACATTATATAACTCTTCCAATTCAGAGAATTCATTTGTTTCTCTTATTTTAGAGAGACTACCTATCTTGTCTTCAGCTTCTTTTCTTACATTGTTCTTTAGTTTTTCAAGAATTACTTTTGGCTTTACACCAAGATATTTTACTGGTTTTCCTAATTTAACGATAGCAAAACCTTTCTTCTCTAGGGATTCTAAAACATCATAAGTTCTTGATCTTGGAACTCCTGAAATTGATGCGATTTCCCCCGCAGAGGCCGTACCTTTTCCCAGAAGGGCCAACCAAACTTTAGTTTCATAAATATTTAACTCAAAATATTCCTTTATTTTGTTTACTAATTCTTGTTTTACTAACATTTTAATTAAGGCCTCCTTTTAGCAAGATTTCCAATTTTTCTTTTTGTATTACTTCTGAGATTACCCCTTTTTCTAAAAAATCCGTATAATCTGTTCTCACATCTGCAAGATCCAATCCTTTTACTATAACAGTGGATACTTCATTTACTTTATCATCTCCAAGCCACTTTCCATCAATTGATCTTTTTTGAATTCCTTCTGGAAATAACTCTTCTATTTCTTCAACTGTCCTTTGATAAACATTGAACAAAAACATCTTAGAATCGTTAGAAAGATTTCCCCTAGGATTCATACTACTCAAGTACTTTCTAGTAGATTCTAATCCATTCAAATATTGATTTACTTTTGAAATTGAATCTCTTTCCGTTTTTATGCTTCCAACTGTTTTTACCATGTATTGTTACTATAAAGTAGGTATTTATAAATGTTTCTATTATGTTGTTTCTTTAGAGTGGTACAATAAGAGAAAGATTTATAAAAAAGGTTTTTATAGAAAATGTATGGAAAAAAATAGACCTTTTAGTTTGCCAAAGGGAGAAAGCCTCTTTAAAGAGTACACTGACTTTGGAAAACCCGTTGCTCTCAGTCAAGGAAATGATTATACAGTCGGATTTGTTAAAAGTGAAGACAATCAATTTGTTTATCTGCAACCAACATATATTTCAAGAGTAATGCCAATTGCCAAAGATACAATGGTGGAAACTCCCATAATAGAAGAAAATTTTCCTACAAAAGTTAAAAAAACTTTGATAACAAAAATTGAAGTTGCAGATTGGGACCATATTACACAATTAGCGAGGAATAAAAACATAATTGCACAAAGAACTCTGGAAGAAGAATTGTCCAAAAAAAATTATGTTAAACCAAACTTTTTTGAAAAATTGAAAACAATCTACAGAATACTCATAGGGAGATAACTACCAAATCAAAAAGCTAATTCCAATAGCTAAGAAAATTCCTGCCGATATGAAAGGCATTGCAGGATAGAACTTCTTTTTTTCTGAGAATAACAATAATGTTCCCAAGCCTAAAAGGGCTCCGAAGAGCGTAATTATTGCAGCACCAATACCAAGAGTTTTTAGCATAACTCCAGCAGCAATCATAGAGAAAACAATATCCCCTCCTCCAAGTATCGCAACATTTACTTTAATTCCTTTTGAATTGGAATTTGTTTTTCTCATCTTTTTTAATTTGGTTTTTTGAGATTTAGATAAATAAGGTACAAAAAATCCTCCAAAAACTTTCAAAGTATCCATCTGATATTTTGCCATCTTTTGCATCAATCCAGATTTCCAAACAGCCCACATATCATAAAGAGATATTAAAACTAAAAGAACGATCAGATAAATCCAGTTTAACAAAGGAACAAAAATTGCAGCTATACCCGGATAAATAAAAAGTTCTGTAAAATTATGTGTTAAAATGTTTCTTGAATAAATTTTACTCAAGGCTAATGGAAGAACTGCTATTAAAGCCATTATTGAAATACCTTGGAAGGGAGGCAAAATTGGTTCAAAAATTGCAATGAATGAAATTCCTAATGCAACTAAAACCACAAACAAAAACCATATTCTCAAGAAAAATTTGGCCCTTATACGAGTCAATAAGAATAATAAAGAAATTGCAATAACAAAAGCAATAATTATGGAAATGAAATTTGGAGCATAGTCTTTTTCTTGTACTTCTGGAGTTTCCATTCCATAGGGCAATGGATTTGGATTTGTTACATTTACAACATTTCCATCAACTACTTTTTCTATAGAATAATAATTTATCACATACAACCCAATAAATTGAGTGACTAAGAACATCGCAAGAATTATTATTGTTATTTTTACATTGTGTTTCATAGAACTTCCTCTCTTTAAATATCAAATCAAAAATAGTTTATAAAAGTTTATCTCAACCTTAAAGTCTCCAAACCACGAGGGACATTTGTCTCAACCCTGTTAAGTTTGTAAAGTGAAGAAGCCAAATCAAGAGATTTTGAAACCTCTCCATGATTGACTATAATTCTTTTTGGTTTTGGTCGCATATTGTTAAAGATAGACATGATTTCATTTCTTCCCGCATGTGGAGACAATCCATTGAAAAGCGTAACTTCCATTTTAACTTCAATTTCTCTTTTAAGTCCGTCTTCTTCTACAACAACTTTTCTTGCTCCTTCTTGAAGTTGTCGCCCCATGGAACCAGGACCTTGATAACAACTTAAGATCATTAAATTTTTCTCATTGCCTGCAAACTCTTTGAAATATTCAACGGAAGCACCTCCAACAAGCATACCTGAGGTTGCAATAATTATGCAGGACCCTCCTTCAATTACATCTTTTCTCTCTTGAGCAGAACCAACTCTTGAAAAAACTTCTGAAGTGAATGGATTCTTATCTTGAAAAACTTGATTTCTTATTTTGCTTGATAGGAAATCTGGATATGCAGTATGAATTGCGTTAATGTCCCAAACCATTCCATCTATGTAAATTGGGACCTTTGGTAACTCGCCTGAACGCATTGATTCTTCCATCCTCATCATAGTTTCTTGAGCGTGTCCTAAACCTAATTCAGGAAGTAAAACTTTCCCCCCTCTATTTAAAGCCTTTTTAACAAGGCCAATAAACTGCTCTTCGGTTTCTTTTCTTGGGGGCAAAATGTCGGTTTTTGCTCCATAAGTAGATTCTGTTATTGCTGTCTCAACTCTTGGAAAATTTGCAACAGCAGGATCTAAAAGTCTTGTCTTGGCATACTTGTAATCTGCCATATAAAGTAAATTGTGCAAGCCATTTCCAATGTTCAAGTGAACCATAGAACTTCCAAGAACATGCCCCGAATTATAGAAAGTTAACCTCACATCTGGAGCAACATCTGTAACCTCATTATAATTTAAGCATATAGAATGTTTTACCATTTCTTTAACATCAGAAGATGAAAAAATTGGTGCAACAGCTTGTTTATATGCAACTCCTATAAAATCCAAATTAAGCAACGCCGCAATATCTCTTGTTGGAGCAGTCATGTAGACTGGGCCTTTGTAACCCATCTTGTAAAGGTATGGCAACAACCCAACATGATCTAAATGTGCGTGACTAATTATAACGGCATCGAGACTTGACATATTGAACTCAGGAATATTAAAAACCGGAAACTTGTCTGCCCCCTCTGAAGCAACATCAATTCCACAATCTAAAAGAATTTTTGTGTTTGGAGTTTGCAAAAGAAAACAACTTCTTCCAACCTGTCTTGCGCCTCCCAAAAAGGTTAACCTAACCCACATGTCCATTTTTTCAGGGTTCCATTCTTGGTAAATTTTTTCTCCAATTTCATTCAAAAACTTTCTTCTATAAGAATTGTTAGCATAAAGAACACTTCTGATATTTTCTGTGATTTGAGATTTTATTGCAGAAGATCTTTGAACTTGTGGGGTCCAAAACGTTGCCTTTCTTATATCATCAAGAATTGAACCTTGCTTTCCTATAACCATTCCAGGTTTTTTTGCTTCAACAACAACAATGCTTCTTTGAGCATCAAATAAAACATTTGTTATTTCTGCTTCTCCTGGAACAAGTTCCTTTATTCTCTTTTCTGTTAATTCTTTATCCATAAGAAGTTTAGAATCAGCTCTCAATTCAATTCTTTTCTTTATGTCGTTGACGATTTCTTTTATTTTTCCTTCACCGTTTTTGAAAAAATCTTCATTTTGCGTGTAAAGAACTATGTTGGCTCCTTCAAAATTGGCTTCCTTTATTTTTCCAACTAGTCTATCAGTGATGTTTTTTAAAATGTCTGTCATTTTTAGATATATTGAACATAATTAAAATTATTCTCTCTTTTTGTATACTAACTCTGTTTTGTCTCTTACAACTTCTTTGATTCCATCCTTTGTAATTGTAAAAACATTCATTCCATTCCCAGTTCCAAAATCTCTTTCCATTGAAGATTTGATTGATTCTTTAGCTAGCTCAATTCCTTCTTTAACTGTGACTTCAGGTTTCCACATTCTTTCTAAGTAACCTAAAACATACATCAATCCAGAACCAACACTTCCAGAAAATTCTTTAACTTCGGTGGATAATCCTCCAATTATTTCATAAAGATGGGTCGACCCATCTTCATCAAATCCCCCAACAAGGAAACCACTTGCTTGCACTTGGATATTTGAAAGCAAAGAAGCAGCTTGTTTAACTGTAGGTCTTCCTTTTGATTTAAGTTGTTTTAGTTTTAATTCTGCCGCCAATAATTTCGAAGCCTTTATTGCCTCTGTTGCATGACCTGCTACAGCCACAAGCAAATAATCATTTATTGGTAAAACCTTTTGCAAATCTTTGCCTCCTACAAGGGTTGCTCCTAGACTTGCACGATTATCTCCAGCCATCACAATTCCATCTTTACAAACTATTCCTAGAATTGTAGTTCCTGTCTTCACAATACTTTTTTCAATATTTTCATTCATTTTCTACTTACATAGAATAAATTTATAATATTTTTCAGAAAGGATTATTTATAAGTTTTTCGTTTAAACTTTTCTACTCATCCCATCTTCTTTTTTGAATTTTAACACATTCTCTACAAAGCTTTCCATCTTTTGCTCATGACTGACAATAATTAGCTGCTCAAAATTTAATTGCTCTAAAACACTTCTCATCTTATCCAATTGTTGCTCTGAAAATCCATCTGTAGGTTCATCAAGAATAACCAGATCTCTGGTTTTAATCTTGCTCATTAGAGAATTTATTACTTGATTTAGAGAAAGTCTATATGCCAAGGCAATTGCAGTTCTCTCACCTCCAGAAAGATAGGCATAATCAATTTCATAATCTTGCTGTTCAATTACAGGTGTGAAATCTTCTCTAAGGCTTACATTGAACGTTTCTGAAACCAACATCAAAAACCATTCTCTAAATAATTGTGAAAAATCTGACTTTAATCTAATCATTACATTTCTCTCAATTAGAGAAACAAGAGGAACAAACTTCTTAGAAAGCCAATTTTCCAATTCAGAGATGTAATTTAATTTTAGCTTTATTTCTTCTGCCTTTTTCAAACGCTCTTTTAATTCATCTATTTGCCTAGAAAAAACTTCAATTTCTTTTTTCAATTCAGCCAACTTTATTTCAACTATTTTTTCTTGCCTTTGAGCATCTTCTAATTCTTTCTGTTTCAATTCAAAGGTTTTATCATACTTTGCAAAATCAAAGACAATCTTATTCAAATCTTCTGCTTGGGAATTTAAAAGAACGATATCTTTGTCTAAAACAAGGTTAGCATCTTTTAATTCTTGAATTCTCTTTATTTTTTCATTAACACTCTCTAGTTTTACTTTTAGAAGATTCATATCCGATAACTCCCTTTCTTTTGCCCTCAGTTCTTCATCCACCATGATGATTTTTGTGAGAATTTCTTTTTTTGAAACTTCTAATTCTTCAAGTTCATTTTTGTTTTTTGAAACTTCGTTGTGTAATTTATTCAAAACGTTGGAACGATAAATTGCATCAACATCTTGCAAACATGTTGGGCAAACCTCTAAGTTGGACATATTGTTTTGCAATTTTTGGTTATCTTCATTCTTTGAGTTTAAACTTGAAACTCTCCCAGCAATTTCAATATGTTTATGGTTAAGTTCATCCTTAGATTTCTTTAATTTTGTTATTTCCTCTTCTAAAATTTTTAATTTAGATTCTTCAAATTTCATTCCAGAGAATTCGCTAATTTGTGAATTCAGTGTTTCCATAAGTCTTTTATTTGATTCTAGAGAATCTTTTTTGTTTATTATGACCAATTTGGTTTTTTCATACTCTTGTTTTAGTTTATTTTTCTCTTCTATTTTTTCTGCAACTTCTTTTTTTTCAGTTTCAACCTTTTCTCTAAAAAGAGATTTTTCTAAGAGTTCAACTTTAACAACTTCAATCTGAGATTTCATCAAAACGAGTTCTTTTTCCTTGTTTGAAATTGCAACTTGATCTTCTTCTACTGTTGACACAAGTGCTTCTTTTACTCTTTTTTCTTCTCTAAGTTTTTGAGTTATGACTGAAACATTCTCCAAGACTCTTTTGTATTTGTCGATTCCAAAAACGTGTCTTAAAGTGTTCATTCTCGTAGAGGAATCTTCTAAAATTATTTGCTTCATTTCTTCTTGAGGGGTATAAACTGTAAATTTGTAAAGAATATTTTGTTTTTTTGAAAATTCTTTTGGGTAAGATAGTAAATCTAAAACTCTATTTTTTAATTCTGTAACTGCAAGTTCTTGCTTTTGTCCGTCTATGGTTATAGCTGCATAATCTTGAGAAACACTTTTCCCACGCTTAAGCGTTCTTTCTACAATAATTTTTTTTTCGCCCACTTCAAATTCCATTGAAACTCCTCCAGATTCTGCACCATTTCTCAAAAGAAAGGTTCCCCTTTGCCCAGGTTGCAAACCAAAAAGAGCAAATTCTATTGCAAGTAAAACAGAAGTTTTTCCAGAACCAATATCTCCAGATAATAAAGTCGAACCTTTTTTGAATTCTACTTCTTCATGTTTGTAACTTCTGATATTATCAAGAGTTATTTTTTTTATTATCATTTTAAAAACCTAAAATTTTTTGAGACTCTTCTATTAAACGAGTGTTGAAAACTTCTGTTGTTTCACCTTCTTGTTTTTCAACCGCGAGGGCATTTATTAAAGATTCAACATTATCATTGAATTTTGAAGGATTGTCTTCGGAATATTGTTTTATTGATTCTTCTTCAACATCATCAGTTTCCTTTATCTCTATATCCATGTCTGCTTCTTTCACCTTAAGATCATGAGTATTTTTCAAAAAGAAATAGGCTCCTTTTGATTTTATGAACTCTTCTATTTTTTGAAATTTTATATCTGAAACTTTTTGGTCTTCTAGTAAACCTTCTAATCTCAAAAGAACCACCTTATCATTCAAATCTCTCTTATCTAATTCTTGAATTATTCTTTCCGTTGCAACAAGTGCATTTTTTACAATCACGTTTATTGTTTCAATTTTTTTTAACTTAATATCTATTTTCTCCATGGGTTGTGTTGCTTCTGTATCCACAATGTAAAAACTTCCTTGCTTTAGAGTTTCTAATTCTGAAAAATTATTTGGAAAAACGGGTCCTGGATAAACAAAGTTTTCATATTTAAAATCTATATGCAAGTGTCCTAGAGCATAATAGTCGGCATGAGGAAGGTTATCTGTTTCTAAAGAATCTATGGGCAAAACTCCTTTTGCTTTATCAATTGTTGTATGTAACATGTATATTTTAAACATCCCTGGTGCATCGTTCAATTTGCATCTCCTTATATCTGGAATTTCCAAACCAGATTTTCTCCCAGGATATCCATAAATTGCAATTCCTTGATGCAAGGTGGGAGTTAAATAAATTGATTCATTCTTTTCTTCTGCATCAAAAACATTTTTACAAAAACCTGCTTTTTCGAGAACATCCAAAAAGGTTTTACCTGAAACTGAATAGTCGTGAGAACCTGCAATTATAAAACAAGGAATTCTCGCATCATGCAATTTTCTAAATTCAGCAAAAGTTTCTTTTAAAATTTCAATAGGGGGATAAGCCGTGTCAAACAAATCGCCTGCTATGAGTACAAATTCGACCTTTTTTTCAATGCATGTTTGGATGGCTTTTTGAAATGATTTGAAGTTCAAATCTTGCATTTCCGGTTGTCTCCAGCCCCCTAGATGCACGTCTGCTATATGCGCAAATCTCACCATTTTTATCTGAAAAAAGAATTTTCTTGTACTATATAAGGATTGTTGGTCTGATTAATAAATATTTGCATGGATTTGCAGGCAAAAAACTTTATAACTACAAATCTTCTTAAATAATCTATAAAGAGGACGATGAAATATAAATCTTCTAAACTCCTTAATAAAAAAGACCTAAAAGAACTTCTTTTATCTGAAGGAATTGGAAAGAGTGAAAAAGAACTAAAATCAATCCAAGATTCTTTTAGAAATTCTAATGCGGTATTTTCCGTTTGGGATGGAAAAAAGCTTGTGGGCATTATAAGAGGTTTGACAGATGGCATATCAAGAGGACTTGCATTAGACCTTTTTGTGCATAAGAAATATAGAAATAAGGGTCTTGGGGAAAAACTTTTGTTCAAAATTTTTAGAAAATATCCTTCATTAAAATGGCATTTAAAATCATCCAAAATGGCGAGGGGGTTTTACAAAAGACTAAAGCTTATAAAAGATGAAGAGCTTTGGTTCACATATAAAAGAGGACGATGAGATATAATATTCTTTTCGGAGGAAAGGCTGGACAAGGCCCGAATGTACTAACAAATCTTTTGGGAGATGCACTTGCAAAAAAAGGTTATTATGTATTTTATTCTAGAGATTATCAAAGCTTGATTAGAGGGGGGCATAACTTCAATATGTTAACCTTTTCAGACAAACCAATTCACAGCAACGAATCCAAAATAGATATAATTGTTGCGCTTGATGAAAATACTTTGAGAATTCACAAAGACAATCTTAAGAAAAATTGCATAATTCTTGGAGGCAAATATCCCAACATGCATTTTTCAGGAAACTTATTCAAAATCCTAGGGTTCGAATTTGAAGATTTGGATAGGGAATTAAAAGAATTGAAGAGGAAATACAAAGAGAATGTTGTTGAAGCAAAGAAAGGCTTTGAAGAAAAAAAATGTGAGATAGAATTAAAAAAAATTAAAGGAAATAAAGGCAAATTCTTGAGCGGAACACAAGGAATCGCTTTAGGAGCGGTGAAGTCCGGATTGGATATTTATTATGGGTATCCTATGACACCTTCAACGCCCATTTTGGGGGAACTTGCAGGGATGCAAGAAGAAAAAAATATTCTAGTTGTTGAAATAGAAAATGAAATTGGAGTTGCAAATGCGGGAATTGGATCTGCAATAACTGGCGCAAAAACGATGATTGGAACCTCTGGAGGAGGATTTGATTTAATGACCGAAAGTTTGAGTTTGATGGGAATTGCGGAAGTTCCAATGGTAATCTATTTGGCACAAAGAGCAGGCCCAAGTACAGGAGTCCCTACTTACAATTCTCAAGGGGATTTAGATATTGCAAGACATGCTGGACATGGAGAATTCAATCGTGTGGTTCTTGCCCCAGGGGACCCTAGAGAGGCACAAGAGTTGACAAACCAATGTTTCTATTTTTCGCAAAAACACAAAGTTCCTGCAATCGTTCTTTCAGACAAACATCTTGCAGAAAGTTATTACATACTTCCTCAAAAACCAAAGATAGTATCTGTTGGAAAGAATACAAAATGGAAAAGATATTCTAGTTATGAACAAGGACCTAATGGAAGTTCAACAGAAAAACCAGAATTGATAAACAGGAATGTTGAAAAAAGAATTAAAGTAGGGAAAGAGATAATAAAAGATTCTAAGAAGTTCCCTATGTATGAAATTTATGGAAAGAAAAATTCAAAAAACCTTGTTGTTTCTTGGGGCTCTACAAAAGGAGCAATATTAGATTCTATTGAAGATTTGAATTGCGCATTTTTACAAATAAAGTATATTGAACCTTTTCCTGATATTGAAAAATTATTGAAAGGAAAAAATATAATCTTAATTGAAAATAATGCTACAGGTTTGCTCGGCAATTTAATTCGAGAGAAAACAGGAATTAAAATAGAAAAAAAGATTTTGAGATATGATGGAAGACCTTTTTTATCTGACGAATTAGAAAAAGATATTAGGGGGAATTTAAAGTGAAAGCCAAAATCCCTTCTAAATTTTTAACAACAAACTATAGAAAAGTTATGTGGAAAAATTATCTAAAGATAATAAAAAAAATAAGTAGAGTTATTCCAGTTTCTTCAGTTTATTTAGTAGGTAGTTTTTCTAGTAATAAAAAAAGGCCTGCAGATGTGGATTTGCTTATGTTAATAAAAACAAAAAATCAAATAAAAGAAAAATGGGCAATTGATTTGGAGATTGTTCCAGATAATGAATTTGGAGAAGAAGCTTTAGAAGATATACAAAAATGGGTATATAAAAAATATGGAAAGAAAAACGCAGAGGTGTTAAAATTAAAATGAACTGGACAAAAAGGGACGTCTTTACTGATTTATTTTTAATAATGGGAATGGTTGTAATTGTGGTAGGATTCATACATTTAATAGGATTCCATCCTTGGGGAATAATTATAGCAGGATTCATCATCTTACAAATTGGAGTGATTAAGTTTTTCAATGAAAGAAAAAGAGGGAAGAAAAAATGAGTAAACCAAACATAGATACAGGTTCAATAAATACATGGTGCCCAGGATGTTTCAACTTTCAGATACTTGCAGGTTTTAGAAATTTTTTAGGAAAAGAAATAAAAACTGAAAAACAAAGAGAGTCAATTGCTATGGTTGCAGGAGTTGGCTGTCATGCAAAGATATATGATTATGTAAATTTAAATGGAATAAACACAATACATGGAAGAGTTTTACCAACATGTATGGGAATCAAAATTGGAAACCCTAATTTAACCGTTTATGGTTTTGCAGGAGATGGAGATGCATACTCTGAGGGAATAAGTCATTTGATTCATGCTGCAAGATATAATTTGGATGTGACTTTTATTGTTCATAACAATCAAGTTTTTGCATTGACTGTCGGTCAACCGACTTCAGTTACGGAAAAAGGGTATAAAGAAAAAACAACCCCCGAAGGAGTTGTTCTTCCAACGCTAAACCCCATAAAATTAATGTTGTCAGCAAGAGCCGGTTTTGTGGCAAGAGTTTTTGCAGACGTGAAACAAATAGAATGGATTCTTAAAGAAGCAAAAAAGCATAAAGGATTCAAATTCATAGAGGTAATTCAACCTTGTGTTGTTTTTCATCCAGATAAAGGATATAAAGAAAAAACATACATGTTGGACAGCAAAAATCATGATTCTTCAGATATTGACAAGGCTATGAAAAAAGCTTCAGAATGGGATTACGACGGAATAGATAAAAAAACAAAAATTCCTTTAGGAATATTTTACAAGGAAAAAAGAAAGACTTTCGAGGAACAGCATTGGCAATTACAAAAACTAATGAAAAAGAAAAAGTCTTGGAGAGACATTAAACGATAATTATTCTTCAATTTTCTTCTTAGACTCTTCAAGAAATCTTTCTAATTCTTCAACCTTTGAATACAAAAATTCAGAGAAAATTCTCTTTTCTTCCATTTAGATAATTATCAAACCACATATATAAATTTGTTGTTAGGAAAATTTTATAAGATAACTTATCCTATGCGAATAATGAAAATAAAAGATAAAAAGATCCATTTTAAAAAAAACTTTAAAGAATACTTTAAGATTGTTTCAAAGCACAAATGGCTTTATTCTTTAATGATTTTCACAGTTATCATAACTGAAATACTGTTTATTTCGGATAAATATCTTTACAAATGGTTGATTGATGATGCAGAAAAATTTATTGTTGGAACCCTTACACAGAATGCATTTTTGAACATAACAATTTTGATTGCTGGAATTTTCCTAGGAATTGTTTTGATTCGTAGTGCAATGTCTTGGTTAAATATGCATATGATTGCAGTTGTAGAACCAAAATTAATTTATGATTTAAAGAAAAAATATTTTTCCCACATCATTAGATTATCTCATCAGTTTCACTCCGAACATAAATCTGGAAAATTAATATCTAGATTGAATAGGGGAGCTGGAGCAATAGAAAGTCTTACAGATGTGTTTGTATTTCAAGCAGGTCCAGTCATAGTACAATTTATCTTTATATTCGCCTCAATAGCCATATTCTCTCTAAAACCTGCTTTGATTTTGGCTGCTACCATGCTTGTTTTTGTTTCATATAGTTTATATCTACAAAACAAACAAAAAAGAATCCAATTAGAATGGAACTCATCTAGAGATGCTGAAAGTGGATTCATTGCAGATGTTTTGACAAATGTGGAATCTGTAAAATACTTTGGAGCAGAAAAAAGAATTCTTTCAAGGTTTAAAAGATTTATTTTTAGATCAAAAATAAAAGGCAAAAAGTTTTGGGATACATTCTCCAAGATGAATTCAGGGCAACAATTGATTATGGGAATTGGGACAGTTGCAATATTATATTTTCCTTTAATGGATTTTTTAAATGGAAAAATTACAATAGGAACGGTGGTTTTTATTTATTCACTTTACGGAATGATTTCCGGGAATTTATTTAGATTAATGCATGGAATTAGGACATTTTATAGATCAATGGGAGACTTAGAAGATCTCTTTAGATATGGGGAAGTAAAAAACGAAATTAAAGACAAATCAAATGCAAAAGAAATTAAAATAGAAAAAGGAGAAATAGAATTTGAAAAGGTATATTTTGGATTTAAAGACAAAGAAAAGATATTCAATAATTTCAATCTAAAAATAAAACCGAACGAAAATGTTGCTCTGATAGGTCATTCTGGTTCTGGAAAGACAACCGTCGTAAAATTGCTGAACAGACTTTATGAGGTAGATTCTGGTAGCATTAAAATAGATGGAAAAAACATTAAAGAATTTAAACAAGAATCGCTCAGAGGAGCTACTGGATTAGTTCCACAAGAACCAATTTTATTCGATGACACAATTTATAATAATATTAAATTTTCAAGACCAAGTGCAAAAAGAGAAGAAGTAATGGCAGCTATGAAGTTTGCCCAGTTAGATAAACTTGTTGAAAAATTCCCAAAAAAAGAAAATACTATCGTGGGAGAAAGAGGAGTTAAACTCTCTGGGGGAGAAAAACAAAGAGTTTCAATTGCTAGAGCAATTTTGGCAAATAGAAAAATTTTGGTTTTAGACGAAGCAACTTCCGCATTAGATTCTGCTACAGAACATGAAATTCAAAAAGACCTATTTAGACTTCTTGAAGGAAGAACTTCCTTGGTTATTGCCCATAGACTATCAACTATAATGAATTCTGATAGAATAATCGTGATGAAAGAAGGAAAAATCGTTGAACAAGGAAAACATTCTGAATTAATTAGAAAAAATGGGGAATACAAAAGATTATGGAATCTTCAGAAAGGGGGCTACATTGGAGGTTAGTTTAAATTTATAAATTCTAAAAACATATATTTTTATGGAAAGTTGGGTGATAGTAAATTTCTTCATTGCTCTTGCAATTGGTGCAATAATAGGTCTTGAACGAGAAATAATCCATCAGAAATTCAAAACAAAAGATTTTGGAGGGGTGAGAAATTTTATCCTTATTGCTCTCTTTGGTTTTTTAATAACCTATTTTTCAATTTTTATTACTGGCTCTCAAACAGTTTTGGTGATTGGCTTCATAAGTTTAATTGTTCTAATTACTTCAGCATATGTTGTTCTCGGAATGAAAGCCAAACGGTTTTCCACAACTTCTGAAATTGCCGCATTAATTACTTTCGCCTTAGCTTGCTTTGTAGGGTCCACCCCAGATTATTCCCTTAGACTAATTGCAATAATTGCTACAGTGATTGTAGCATCTTTGCTAGCATTCAAAGAAGGAATTCATAACTTTGCCAAGAGAATAGAAATGCATGAAGTTTTTGCAACAGTTAAAATGGCAATAATTAGTGTAATAATTTTACCTTTACTTCCAAATAAAAATTATACCTTACTACAAATTCCTTTGATAAATGAATTGTTTATCCCTGGATCAAAGTTTGCTTTTTTCTTGGCCCAATTAGATGTTTTCAATCCTTTCAAGATATGGTTAATTGTAGTTTTTATAACTGGACTTAGTTATATTGGATATTTGCTTGTTAGAATAATAGGAGAAAAGAAAGGACTTGGATTAACTGGTTTGATAGGAGGATTAGTTTCTAGTACAGCAGTAACTGTTTCAATGTCTAAAAAAAGCAAAGGAAAGAAAAACATAAATGGATTTGCCCTTGCAATACTTCTTGCATCCTCTGTAATGTTCTTAAGAGTACTACTAGAAGTGCTCGTCGTTAATAGATCCATAATCGGAAGTTTGGCATTCCCATTGGGAATAATGGCAGTTGTTGGATTTGGAACTTCTATATTTCTTTTATTTCAAAAAGGAGACAGAGAAAATAAGAAAGAGTTATCAATAAGAAATCCTTTCGAATTGAATACTGCAATAAAATTTGGATTATTTTTCCTTTTGATTTTAGTTTTATCTAAAACATTGTTTATTCTTTTAGGAGATGTGGGGATTTACCTAATAAGTATTTTCTCCGGTTTAGCAGATGTTGATGCAATAACAATAACGGTTTCCTCTTTGGCATCCTCTGGATTAATTACTTCAAAAGTTGCAGTTATTGCAATAACTCTTGGGGTTGCAACTAACACCCTTGTTAAAGCGGGAATCGTAAGAGTAATGGGAGAGAGAAGATTAGCCAAAAAAATAATGTGGGTTTTTTCAATCATCCTAATTCTAGGAATTATTTTAGCTTTACTTGTTTAATTTCCAAACGAATAATTTTTCAAAGAATAATTTTTTTTCTGCAATTTTTTTCTTTTTCCAATATTTCCAGTTAATCCCTTTTGTTAAGGAAGAAGTTAAAAGAAATATCTTTCCTTTTTTAGAAAGATATTTCTCCGCTTGATTCAAAAATTTATTGATTAACTCTGAACCTTTTTCTCCAGAAGTCGTCGCCAATTTAGATTCTTCATCTTCTCTTTTATCTTCAGGCAAATAAGGAGGATTAAAAATAATTAGATCAAATTTTCCTTCTACCTTAGAAAACAAATTTGAGACAGCACAATTAAATCCTTTCTTTAAGCAAAGTTTAACAGCATCTTTGTTTATATCAACGCCAAAAATAGCTGTAACTCCCAATTCATTAAGAGTTTCCAATTGAATACCAGAACCAATTCCAATTTCTAAAACTTTTAATTTTTTATTTTTTATTTGCTTTTTTAAAGTCTCAGAGAGCAAATAAGAATCCTCTTCAGGCTCATAAATCAAAGACATTTTATCCAAAAATTCCGTTAAAAAAGTTAATCAATTGTTCTTTAAACATGAAAACTGCTCCAAGTATAAGAACAAGAAACACTAGCAAAAGGATTAATATTATTGTAATGGGGTCTATTTTCTTTTTTGGTTTTTTGTCGGCTCCATAATTTGAAACTTTTTGTGCAGGAGTTGATTTCTTTAGAGGCATTAAAGGTTTTGGCCTCCTCATTGAATCCGGATCAATTTTTTTTAAACCAGGCCTTGTTACAAGAGAATTAGTCTCTGAAACTCCTGATTCTGACTTCATTGGAGAATCAAGTTTGTTTGATGTACTACTCGAGACAGTTTGAGAATTTTTGATACTTTGTGCAACATTGTGAACCATCTCTCCTTCAGATTTTTCTATCAAATAATTTCTAGCAGCTTCTTCAATCTCTTGCTTAGCATAACCAGAATTATAAAAGCTCATCATTGCATCCTTAAGAGTTTCTCCTCTTTCAACCGCAGCCTTTAGTCCTCCCAAGATATCGTCATTAGAAGGATAGTAAGTGTCATCACCTTGTGCCATATTTAATTAAAGAAAGCTCCATTTAAAAATATTATACTTTTAGAAATTTTAATTGAGTTTCAAAACTTCTCCATTTAAAACAAGATGAGAGGTCTTTCCAAGCTCAAAACCGAACTCTCTTGCTACTTCAATTAATGGTTTCTCCTGATCCCTATTGCCATGTGCAGGAATAACATGTTTTGGTTTTATGTAATTTAGTAATCTTTTTTTGTTTTCTTGGCTTCCATGACCATGAACATGAACATTTTTATACAAAACAACACCAAGACTTTCTAATTTTTTATCTAACTTTGCTCTTGATGCTATATTTACTTCAGTAGGAATCACACTTGAAGAGAATATCAAACTGTCTCCAGAACGGAATTGAAAAGGAGTTTGCTCTCTAGAAATTCTCTCCAATATAGAACCTTCTTCTCCCTGGTGACCTGTACATACTACTAGGTATCTGCCCCTATCTTTGTTTACTTTGCTCAAGAAAGAATTTATTTGCCTACGATATTTCATCATTTTTATATCTTTTCTAAAAGGACATTTCCCTATTTTTGTAGCACAATCTACATACTTTATTAAACTTCTTCCAAGAAAAACTATCTCTCTTTTTGTCTTTTTTGCCAGATTGACAATATTATTTAATCTCTCAATATGTGAAGAGAAAGTTGTTACAAAAAAAGCGGAATTTTTATCTTTTACTTTTGAAAAAGCCTCTTCAAGCATTTTTTTAGCATCCGTTTCTGTACCATTTGAAGTTTCCTTAGAAGCATATAAAGTATCCATCACTGCCGCAATTACATTTTCACTTCCTAATTCTTTCAATCTCTTTTCATTTGTTTTTTCGCCAAAGGTAGGGGCATCATCAAACTTAGAATCTAAAGAGTAAAAGAATTTTCCTTCAGGCGTGCTCAAAGAGATTAATGAGCAGTCTAAGGTAGAATGGGTCGTATGGATAAATTCAATCTCACAATTTGTGCCTTTTATTTTTGAAACTGAATTTGATTGAACTGTTTTAATGGGATTTGTTACATTTATTCCAACATCTGAAATCAAAGATTTAAAGACTGCTACTGTAAAAGGTGTTGCATATACTGGAACATTGGGGTATCGATGAATTAGGAAAGATAAACCCCCGACATGGTCCAAATGTGCGTGACTTATGAAAATAGCTTTAACCTTCTTTGTCCAACCCAACTTATCTAAAACTCTATCATCCGGAACCCCTCCAACTCTTCTTAAACTACTAAGAGTATAATTCTGTTCGCCATGCTCTTGCAACTCTATAATTCCTGGCAAATAAAACCCACAGTCAAATATAAATACATCTTCTCCGACTTTTACTGCAGTCATATTTTTACCTACTTCTTCATAGCCTCCAACAGAACACATTTCCATTTTACTTAACAAGAAAGAAAAAATAACTATAAAAAGGTTCTTCTATTAGAAAGGTTATGAAAGCGCTCAAACCTTCAATGAGAGAAAAGAAAAGATACCTTCTTGTTAGAGGAAACGATCTTGAGAAGGAAATTCAAAAATCCGTTAAAGATTTCATAGGAGTTCTTGGAATGTCAAAAGCTTCTCTAAATTTCATAAAAAAAAGTAAGGATAGCGCGATTATTTCTGTAAACCGAAAATCTCTTGATTATGTTAAAGCTAGCTTTGCTGTTTGGCCTTCTGAAATAAAAGTTGAAAGAGTTTCTGGTACTTTGAAAGGTTTGAAATCACAATAATTCTTATAAACCAAATTTCTATTAAGCATTTATGGAAGACAATTGGTTTGAACACAATCTCCCAATAGAAGAAATAGAGAAAAAAGGATATAAAACTATAGGAAACCCCGGTTTATTTGTTTCTAATGGACCTTTGGATGTCAAGAATGAAAAAGAACTCAAAAGTCAATTAGAAAGATCGATAATTTTGGCGAATCCTGGAAGAGGATTTCCAATAGATAAAATCTTGCTGTATTCTAAATCTAACAAACTTCTTAAGGAAAAAAGGTACGAAAATGCTGGAATTGTGGAATCTGGCTCAAAAGTATTTGATGACCAATTTTTTTATATTACTTACGCATTATTAAAAGAACCTAGGGCAAAAATGCACCTTCTTTTGGAAAAGAGATAATCACTCCAAAAATTATAATAATATTTAAAAAGAATTCTAAAGTTAGAAAAAAATGCCTAAACTAGAGAATATATCGGAAATGGAATGCCCAATCTTGAATGAAGATAGAACTGATGAATCAACTGAAAAAAATGAAGGGCCAATAAATTATCATTTAAAGGTTCAAATATTTGAAAATCCTTTTGGGTACAAACTTCTTGCTTGCCCAGAAGAAAAAGATTATTCTTGTAAACTCAGAAACGGAAATGATTGCGTTTATAAAAAATTGTTGAAAGATTAAATAAAGCACTCCGAAAAACTTATAAATTCCTTGTTTGTATAAATTTCGTACAGTGAGATTATAAATTAGAGAAATATTATCAAGTTCTCACATTAAAATGGATATACCGACAGACATACAACATCAACAAATGGGGTATGATAGAACAGCTACAATGTTCACCCCTGAAGGGCATTTACTTCAAGTTGAATATGCCGAGAAAACAGTTAGATTGGGCAGCGCTAGCATTGGAATGGTTTGCACAGATGGAGTTTTTATTCTTGCAGATAAAAGAAATGAAGATAGATTAGTTGTTCCAAGTTCTGCAAATAAAATTCACGAAATTGATTCTCATGTGATTGCAAGTGTTGCTGGAATCACTTCTGATGCAAGAGTCCTAATTGATAGAGCACAAGTTCTCGCACAACAACATAGAATTACTTATGATTCTCCAATAGAGACTGAATTGGTAGTAAAAGAAGTTGCGAATGCGAAACAACAATTTAGTCAATACGGCGGAGCAAGGCCTTTTGGTGTTTCTTTGATGATTGCAGGAATTAGCAATGGGAGACCCCAACTTTACACAAGTGATGTCACAGGAAATTATTTTGAATATTTTGCAAACGCGATTGGAGAGAGCGATTCAAAACTTAAAGACAAACTAAGAGATAAATACAAAAAAGATTTGACAATAAAACAAGGAGTTAAATTGGCTTTGGAAATATTTAAGGAAGTGAAAGGAGACAAATTTGACATCGACAAATTTGAATTAAGCTACATTGAAAAGAAAGAAGAGAAAATTCAAAAGATTGATGGTTCAAAAATTGAAGAATTGAAATGAATAATTATCAAATACAAAAAAACATTGGAGAAAATTATGACCTTGTTGGTAATGGAATTTTAGTAAAGTCAAGGGGAGAAATTCTAGATAAAAAAGGGAATTTAATCGGATTTACAAAGGATAAAAAATATCAAGATAGAATTAATAATTTAGTAAATCAAGGATTAATTGAAAAAGCCCAAATGATGTATTTTGAAGAAATAACAAATGAAAGGAGCAAATTAATAAGATTGTAAAATGACTCAAACTACTGCTAGAATAAAAAAGAATGGGATGGATTTTGAAATTCTTGTTGATTTAGATGAGGCCTTAAAATTCAAAAAAGGTGAATCTGCTTCACCAGGTCTGGAAATTGACAGAGTTTTTTCTGATTTGAAAAAGGGTTTCAAGGCTGCTGAAGATGATTTAGAGGTTGCTTTTGGAACAACTGATGCTAACGAAATTGCTAAAATAATTGTTAAACAAGGTGAAGTTTTAACAGACCAGGCTCACAGAGACGAAGAAAAAGAAAAGAAGATGAAACAAGTTATTGATTTTTTAGCTACAAATGCTTCTGACCCTCAATCTGGAAGACCACACACTCCAGAAAGAATCAAAAGTGCTCTTGAACAAGCGCATGTAAATATAAAGAATGTTCCTGTTGAAAACCAGATTAAAGAAATCATAGAAGCTCTTAATTCTATCATTCCGATAAAAATTCAAACTAAAAAGTTCAAGATCACAATTCCTGCAATTCAAACTGGAAAAGCTTACGGAGTCGTTGCCCAATACAAAGAGAAAGAAGAATGGTTGAACAACGGAGATTTAGAGGTAATCTTAAGTATTCCTTCCGGAATTGTAATAGATTTCTTTGAAAAATTAAATGGAGTTACTCATGGGAGCGCAATTTCTGAGGAAATCAAAGAATGAAAACATTTAAAAGATATATTTATGGAGAATTATAATGAATAAAGGAATAGAGAACTTATTTGGCGGAAAAGAAGGGTTAAAAAAGGCTAATTTAAGAATTTTTGAAAAGGATACAAAAGATTATGTTCGATTAAGAGTAAGAAGTTCTAAGTATGATATATCTAGGGAGGTCTATGAGAAAATATCAAAATGAGTGAAAACAAAAGAAAACCTGTTGTGCCTGGAGAAGTAATTTTTGAAGGTGATGATTATTTACCTGGAGATGGAACTGAAAAGAGAGATAATAAGATTTATTCCTTAAGATATGGTCTTGCTGAAGAGAGCAATCATTTAGTAAAAGTTATTCCACTTTCTGGAAGATACGAACCCAGAAGAGGAAATGTAGTTATAGGAAAAGTTGAACTTATAACTTTTAATGGTTGGGTAATAGATATTGGCTCCCCAGATAATGCTTTTTTAACTTTGATGGAAGTTCCAAGATTTGTTAACAAAGATAACTTGGAAGAGGTTTTAGATATGGGGGATATGGTTATAGCAAAAATAAGCTCAATCAATAAGAGAGGAATTGACTTAACTTTGAAAAGTAGAGGATTGGGAAAAATTGAAGAAGGAATTGTTTTCAAAGTAAACTCTAATAAAGTCCCAAGAATCATTGGAAAAGAAGGAAGCATGATAAAAATGATAAAAGATGAAACAGGTTGTAATATCACCGTCGGGCAAAACGGAATGATCCTAATAAAAGGAGATTCAGTTGAGAAAGAATTATTTGCTAAAGAAGCAATAAAACAAATAGAAAAGAAAACCTTTATATCTGGATTAACAGATGCTATGGTTGAATGGTTTAAACAAAATAAGGAGAAAGGAGAATGAAAAAGAAATTAGAATTTGAATTAACAAAAATAGTTGAAGCGGAGGTAAAAGATGAACTTAGCGGAAAATTTCTTGGAAATTTGAGAGTATACCAATATGAT